>JAUWNK010000088.1 GCA_030612685.1 Desulfobacteraceae bacterium | reverse complement strand
CTTCATCATTATTATCTCTGTTCAGCATGATATTTACGTGGATATTCCCATCACCTGCATGTCCAAAGGAGGGTATAGATAGATTGTATCTCCGCCCGATATCTGAAAGTGTAGTAACAAACTCGGGCAGTCTGCTCCTTGGAACAACTACATCCTGGTTAATCTTGTGAGGTTTTAGCCTTTGAAGAGATGGTGATAAGTTCCTCCTTGCCTTCCAGAGATCCTCTGCCTCTTTTTTATCCCTGGCCAGCCGAAGGCCCGTTATTCCCATCTGCTGGCATATAGCCTCTATTTTTCTTATATCTTTGTCTATTTGGACTGAATTACCATCGACTTCGATCAAAAGCATAGTCAACTCACCTTCAGGGAGTTCAAGGGGCAGTTGGTCCCTGACACAATCCACTGATAAGCTGTCCATGAATTCTATAGTGGTTGGGACTATCTTCTCCTTGATAATCCTGGATACGCATTGTGCAGCAGATAGTATGTCAGGAAAGATAACCAGCATGGTTTTTTTCATCTCAGGTTTGGGAATAAGCCTGAGTGTTATCCCCGTTACTATAGCCAGGGTGCCTTCTGAGCCAACTATAAGCCGGGTAAGATCATAGCCTACAACACCCTTAACTGTCTCCACTCCAATGTCAAGAATCTCACCAGTTGGTAGAACTACAGTCAATCCAAGCACATAGTCCCTTGTTACCCCATATTTTAATGCCCTTGGACCTCCAGCACATTCAGCCACATTTCCTCCAATGGTTGAAACATCTAAACTTGCAGGATCAGGTGGATAAAAGAGCCCGAGTTTTTCTACCTCAGACTGCAAATGGGCAGTTATTACGCCTGGCTCCACCTTTGCTATCAGATTATCTTCATCGATTATTAGTATCCTGTTTAGTCTATTCATTACCATTATTAGGCCTCCTCTTACGGCCAGAGCACCGCCACTCATACCGCTTCCAGCTCCCCGTGGGATAACCGGAAAGAGTTCCTCATTGGCAAGCTGTAAGATTCTGGATACCTCCTCTGCATCTTTTGGCAAGACTACCACATCGGGAATAAATTCTTGGGGAGTTGCATCGTGTGAGTAAAGGAGCAGATCTTCTTTATTGGTGAGGATATTTTTCTTACCCAGGATAGAGATAAGTTTTTTGATAACTGCTTTTGAGATCATGAAGCACAGGGGGATCGGTTGTCCATGGACCTTTTCAGAGTCATGCTATCTATATATTTGAGGTCACCACCAAGGGGAATGCCTAAGGCGATTCTTGTAATAATCACATCTTTTCCTTTCAAGAGATCGGCTAAATATGAAACGGTAGCCTCCCCTTCTACAGTTGGATTAATGGCCAATACAACTTCCTGGATATCTTCCTTTCTTAGGCGTGACATGAGCTCGGCTATCCGCAGATCTTCTATTCCTATACCATCTAAGGGGGAAAGGACCCCTTGCAGAATATGATACCTGCCTTTATATGCCCCTGACTTTTCAATGGCCAACTGGTCTCCAGGCCCTTCAACAACGCAAAGAATGCCATTCGCCCTTCTTTGATCGGTGCAAACAAGGCAGGGATCTTTATCGGTAAGATTGAAGCAGACAGAACAGAATATGATCTTTTCTTTTACCTCCAAAAGGCTCTGTGCGAGTCCTTCAGCGAGTTCTTTTGGACTCCTCAAAACATAAAGGGCTAATCTCTCTGCTGATTTCTTTCCAATGCCAGGAAATTTACTAAATTGTTCAATTAATCTTCCCAGTGATGCTGGATAAATTCCCATTTAAGTGCCTAAAGTGAGCTAAAGTTTAAAGTGCCTAAAGTTACATAGGATATATGATATGTGATATGCTCATATCCCACATCCCATATCGCACATCGTAAACTCATTACATCAAGCCCGGTATCTTTACACCCCCGGTCAACTTGGTCATCTCCTCACTGACCATCTGTTTTGCCTGATCAAGGGCATCGTTGACCGCTGCTAAAATAAGATCCTCTAACATCTCAATATCTTCTTGATCTACTACCTCGGGGTCAATCTTTATAGAAACGATTTCCTGTTTTCCATTTGCCACAACTGTAACCATTCCGCCCCCGGCCGATGTCTCAACTATCTTTTCACCTAACTCTTCTTGCATTTTTGCCATTTTCTCCTGAAGCTGCTGTGCCTTTTTCAGCAGATTACCCATATTAGGCATACCTTTCATCAATTTGACCTCCTTTATTATAAGTGACTAAAGTGCACTAAAGCGCCTAAAGTTAAAAGTGAATACAACCCGATTAACTCGTGTCCGTGACAGTTATCTGTGTCCGTTGTTTGTTGTATGTAGTTCGCCTTTTGCCTGTTATTCCTCGATTCCTAAATTTTTACCCCGTTAAATGCCTTTGTCTTTTCTATTTAACTGGGGCCTAAATTCACAATCAATAACTTTAAGTACTTTAGGCACTTTTAAGTGTATAAATTTTATCAGGGAAGAGGGTTCTTTGGGCGGCGTTGGCGGTGCTTTTTTACCGCAACCTATTAATACCATTAGTAGAAGGGGCACCAGAATAAGGAGCCTTATCAAATTTTTTACGTTCATGATTTTAACTCTTCCCTTGCCTTGCTCAATGCCTTTTTAACTGCCTCTGGCCCGGTTCCCCCGCTAATATTCCTGCGCTTGATAGATGATACCGGATCAAGCCATCCGTAGACATCATCCTCAATAAGGGTGCTGAACCGCCTCAATTCGCTTAAGTCAAGCTGATGTAATTCCTTTCCTTTCTTTTTAGCTGTCAGAATTATATCGCCCACAAGGTGATGGGCCTTTCTGAATGTCATACCCTTTTTAACCAGGTAATCAGCCAGGTCTGTTGCAACTAAATATCCCTTCTCGGTTGCCTTTTTAAGGCTGTCTTTTTTGAAATCTATCTCTTTTAGGAGCATGGGAAAGATTGTGAGTGATCTTTCCACGGTATCAACAGTATCGAACAGGGGTTCTTTGTCTTCCTGCATATCTTTGTTATAGGTGAGGGGTAGACCTTTCATTGTTGTTAAGAGGGAGATCAAATTACCGTACACCCTTCCTGTTTTCCCCCTGATCAGTTCAGGTATATCTGGATTTTTCTTTTGCGGCATTATACTGCTTCCAGTAGCAAATGAATCAGAGATCTCAATAAATTCAAATTCCTGCGTTGACCAGATAATCAATTCTTCACAAAGACGAGAAAGATGCATCATTAAAAGGGCTGAGATAAAGATAAACTCCACTATAAAGTCCCTGTCTGAAACCGCATCCATACTGTTTGCAGTAATGCCTTCCAGTTTTAGTTCCCTGGATAAAAATTCCCTGTCGATATTAAGGGTAGTGCCGGCCAATGCTGCGCTGCCAAGAGGAAGAATATTTGTTCTTTTTAAGGCTTCTTCATACCTATCCCTATCTCGCTTCAGCATCTCGTAGTATGCTAACAGATGATGTGCTAAAAGCACAGGTTGGGCCCGCTGAAGATGGGTGTAGCCTGGAATAGTCAGTCCCTGATTTTTTTCTGCCAGCTCGATCAAGGATAACTGAAATTCCTTAACCAGGTTAATGATTTTGATGGTTGAATTTTTTACGTATAATCTTTCATCAAGGGCAATGGTATCGTTTCTGCTTCTTCCAGTATAGATAGTCTCACCCAATGAGCCAATCTTCTCTATCAGGGCCTTTTCAATATGGGTGTGGATATCCTCTTTGGAATCCTCAAATGAGAAATCGCCTCTTTCTATTTCACCGTAAATCTCTTTTAAGGAATTCAGTATGGTTGCAGATTCATCCTTGCTGATTATACCCTGCTTTCCAAGCATCCTGGAGTATGCCATGCTCACTTCAATATCCTCTTTATAAAGCCTTTTATCAAAATGTATGGAGGCATTAAAGTTATCTACGATTTTATCTGTATCAGATTTGAAGCGGCCTCCCCAGAGCTTTTCCCCCATGTTACTTTCCCCGTCTCATGAGATTTGCAATTTTCAATCTAAGACCATTAAGCCTGATAAATCCCTCTGCATCCTTCTGATTATATACTGTATCCTTTTCAAATGTAACAAATTCGTCACTGTATAGTGAAAGATCAGATTTTCTTCCAACTACAGTGCAGTTACCTTTGTATAATTTAAGGCGCACCCTGCCTGTAACATTTTTCTGTGTATCATCAATAAGACCCTGGAGCATCTGTCTTTCAGGGGCGAACCAGTAACCATAGTAGATCATCTCAGAATACTTAGGTGTCAGCCCATCCCTTATATGCATAACCTCTCTGTCCATGGTAATGGATTCCATTGCAATGTGGGCAATCCTTAATATTGTTCCACCAGGGGTCTCGTATACACCCCTTGATTTCATACCTACGTATCTGTTTTCCACTGTATCCACCCTACCTATGCCATTTTTACCCCCTAATTCATTAGCTCTCTTTAGGAGGTTTGCAGGCGAAAGTCTCTCGCCATCAACAGCCACAGGGTTTCCATTTTCAAAATCTATTTCTACATAGCTGACTCTATCCGGGGCATTCTGGGGAGATACTGACATTACAAACATATCCTCAGATGGTTCCCGCCATGGATCTTCTAAGATACCACCCTCAAAGCTTATATGGAGAAGGTTTCTGTCACTACTATAAGGCTTTTCCCTGGTAACAGGTGTGGATATACCCTTTTTTTTGGCGTATCTTATGAGGTCTTCTCTTCCCTTGAAATCCCATATCTTCCATGGAGAGATGATCTTTAGCGTTGGATCCAGTGCCATATAGGCAAGTTCAAATCTGACCTGATCGTTTCCCTTTCCAGTGGAACCATGGCTAACTGCGTCTGCACCTTTATTTCTTGCTACATCCACCTGGTGTTTGGCTATAAGTGGTCTGGCAAGAGAGGTACCTAAAAGGTAGGTGTTTTCATAGATGGCATTGCCCCTTAAGGCTGGCCAGACAAATTCCCTGACAAACTCTTCCCTTAGATCTTCAATAATTACTTCATCTGCACCTGCTTCAAGCCCCCTTTTTTTTAGTTCATCAATATCTTCCTCCTGGCCAAGATCAGCAGCATAGGCAATGACAGGGCAATCATAAGTCTCTTTAAGCCATGAAGGTATAACCGATGTATCCAGGCCGCCGGAATAGGCCAATACAATCTTTTTTATCTTTTGAGTCATTTTTTCTCTCTTTTAATGTAACATCTCAATAAATAGGGGGATTATATCCCTGAAAATGTTGGTTTCGATTTTCGATCATTAGTACATATCATTGTAGGGCGGGGTTTTATACCCCGCCGATACAACGGTGGCATATAAAATGCCACCCTACATACAGATCTTGCCCCAACTTATTGAGAATATACCTTTTAATTAGTGTTTATTGTGTTTTTGAGTTTGTTGGATTCACTTATAACTTTAGGCACTTTATGTCACTTTTACCCGCCAGACTTACGGCGGGTTAAACCCTGGCCCTGTCCTGGTCTATAGGCTTATTATAATGAATGACAAAAGGAAGTAGTCATTGCGAGGAATCCTGAAGGCTTTCAGGATGACGAAGCAATCCCATGAGATTGCTTCGCTGCGCTCGCAATGACAGGCTATTGAATGTCAACTTATTTAAGTCATTCACTATAGTTTTATTTGAGCACATACTGGCGTATAGACTAAGTAGGTTGATTAGAGCTCATAGCACCAGGGCGGGCTTTAAGTACTTTTCTAATATTGCCTGATGTAGATAGAGCTTATTTTCTGCCTGGACAAATATAATAGATCTGGGGCCTTCCATAGCCTCATCAGTTATCTCCTCTTCCCTATGGGCGGGAAGGCAATGCATAACCATGACATCTTTGTCTGCCAGATCAATCAGGGATTGATTAACCTGCCAGCCATTAAAATCCTCGATCCTCTGTTTTGATTCATCTTCTTTACCCATGCTGGCCCATACATCTGTATATATTACATTGGCATTAGTGGCCGCCTCTTGAGGTGTACTGACAAGTTTCACATTGCTTGAGATATTGGCAAGGATATCAGGGTTAGGTAAATATCGTTCCGGGCATGCCATAGTAAGATTGAATTTTAAGATATTGGCGGCATTTATCCAGGAATTGGCTACATTATTTCCGTCACCAATCCAGGCTACCATCAGATTATCAAGATTACCAAGCTTTTCATCTACGGTCATGAGGTCACTTAAGACCTGGCATGGATGATAGAGATCAGTCAGGGCATTGATAACCGGTATACTGGACCATTCAGCTAACTCAGTCAGTTGTTCCTGGGAATAGGTTCTATATATAAGGCCATCTAAATAGGATGAAAGAACCCTGGCCGTATCCTTCATGGGTTCTCCTCGATTAATCTGTGTATCAGAAGGTGCGAGAAAAATAGCATTTCCTCCTAACCTGTATATTGCTACCTCAAAGGAAACTCTTGTTCGTGTTGATGATTTATCAAAGACCATACCAATGTTATGGCCATCAAGGGGTTTAGTGCTTTTCAGGGAACCTTTTTTGATCTCCTCTCCCCTTTTAATAATGGCAACTATATCCTCTTTTGTGAGGTCCCGCAGGGTTAAAAGATCTTTTTTCATATCTTAATTTCCTTGAATATCTCATCCAGGCAGTTGATTAATAGGTCAATTTCAGCTTTGCCTATGATCAATGGAGGGACAAACCTGAGAACTCTTTCTTGGATACAATTTATCAAGAAGCCTCTTTCCATACAGGCATTTACAATATCGGTCCCTTCTCTATCTAACAGCAACCCGAGCATAAGGCCTAACCCTCTGACATCCTTGATGATGCTATACTTTTGCTTAAGGTTAATCAGCTTGTTTTTAAAATAATCACCCATCTCTCTGGCATTTTCAATCCAACCATCATTAAGAAGGCTTTTTACTACGGCCAGGACACCTGCTGTAATCAGGGGTGTTCCCCCAAATGTTGAACCATGACTCCCGGGACCAAAGGTATCGGTTAATTCCTCTTTAGCCAGCATAGCGCCTATGGGCAGTCCATTACCCAGGGCCTTGGCCAGGGTCATTATATCGGGCTTTATTCCAAAATGTTGATAGGCAAAGAGTCTACCCGTTCTTCCCATACCAACCTGCACCTCGTCTAACAGTAAGAGGATTTCATGCTCTCTGCAGATCTCTCTGACACCTTTTAGGTAGTCGGGCTCTGGCAAAACAACGCCACCTTCACCCTGTATCGGCTCTAAGATTACAGCACAGACAGATCCATCTATGGCAGATTTTAGATTGCCAAGATCATTAAAAGGGATATATTTAAAGCCCTCAAGGAAGGGGTCAAAGCCTGTTCTGATCTTTTCTTGGCCTGTAGCCGATAGGGTGGCCATTGTCCGGCCATGAAATGAATTGTCCATGGTTATTATAACATGTCTTTCAGGTCCAAATTTTTCTTTCGAGTAACGCCTGGCCAGTTTCATGGCCGCCTCGTTAGCCTCTGCACCGCTGTTGCAAAAAAATACCCTGTCTGCAAAGGAGTTCTCAACCAAGACCTGGGCAAGTTCTGTCTGGGGCTGGGTGTAAAAAAGGTTAGAGACATGGACGAGTTTTTTGGACTGCTCCCACAGAGCCTTGCTTAATATAGGCGAGCTGTGTCCAAGGGCGCAGACAGCTATTCCGCCAACAAAATCAATGTATTCCTTACCATTCTCATCCCATACCCTGCAACCATCTCCCTTAACCAGGGTGATGGGAGAGCGCAAGTATGTCTTAAACATGAATGTATCTGCTCTGTTTATTGTATTTGAGTTCATAGTTACATTTAAAGTGAACTAAAGTGCCTAAAGTGAGCTAAAGTGCCTAAAGTGAACTAAAGTGCCTAAAGTGAGCTAAAATTATGGATAGAATTCCCAATAATCTATTAACTTTAGGCACTTTTAACTTTAGGCATTTTAGTCACTTATTAATTGAGAACTATCTCTGTTCCCACTCCCTCATCTGTAAATATCTCTAAAAGCAGGGCGTGTTCCTTCCTGCCATCAATAATATGGACCTTTTCCACTTCACCTTTAAGGGCCTCAAGACAGCACTGGAGCTTTGGGATCATCCCTTCCTTAATAACCCCATCAGCTATCATGCGGTTGGCATCCTCTGCTGTAAGGCTGCTAACAAGACTACCATCCCTGCCAAGAACACCCTCAACATCGGTTAAAAGGATGAGCTTTCTGGCCTTTAGAGATAAGGCTATATGACCGGCCACAAGATCGGCGTTGATGTTATATGTCTCATTGTCTTTGCCCACTCCAACAGGGGCAATAACAGGAATAAATTGATTATCCATAAGGTTCTTTATTATTTGATTGTTAATGGAGACAACCTCACCCACCAAACCAATATCTATTATCTCCGGAGGGTTGTCAGGTTTATCCCCTGTCTCATCAGGATCTGAGATAAACTGGAGCTTTCTGGCAGTTATAAGATTGCCGTCTTTACCTGACAGCCCTACTGCCTGGCCACCATGTTGATTTATAGTGGCTACAATCTCTTTATTTACCTTACCAGCAAGAACCATTTCAACTATATCCATAGTCTTCTCATCAGTAACCCTATGACCGCTGACAAAATTCGATTTTATGGACATTTTACTCAAAAATTTTCCTATCTGAGGCCCGCCTCCATGGACTACAACCGGGTTGAGACCAACATATTTCATGAGGACAATATCTAAGGCAAAGCCTTTCTTTAGTTTGGAATCAACCATAGCATGGCCACCATATTTGATGACTATTGTCTGCCCATTGAATTTTCTTATATAGGGCAGTGCCTCGATCAGAATCATTGCCCTGTCCAGCCCTGTGTTTATTGTGTTCATCGTGTTTGTTGAGTTTGGTGGGTTTATTTATAAATTTAGGCTTTAGGTACTTACAGAATATATCTGCTTAGATTTATATCTTCCAGTATCTCGCTTATCTTCTCTCTCACATAATCCTTATCAATTGTTATCTCTTTTTCTTCTGTGTCAGATGCATTGAAGGAGATATTGTCTAAAAGTGCCTCCATTACCGTATGCAACCTGCGTGCACCTATATTTTCCATGGTCTCATTAGCCTGATAGGCCATTTTTGCTATCTGGGCTATGGCTGATTCAGTAAATTCTAATGTTATTCCCTCTGTTGACAATAAGGCCATGTATTGAATTATCAAGGCATTTTGCGGTTCTGTTAATATCCTTATGAAATCATGCTGGGTAAGGGGATCAAGCTCTACCCTGATAGGAAAACGACCCTGGAGTTCAGGCAAAAGGTCAGAGGGTTTGCTTCCGTGAAAGGCGCCGGATGCAATGAATAATATATGATCGGTCTTTACCATTCCGTATTTTGTAAGGACTGTAGATCCTTCCACTATTGGAAGGAGATCCCTTTGTACTCCTTCCCTTGATACATCAGGTCCAGAGGTTGACTCAGATCCTACTATCTTGTCCAGTTCGTCTAAAAAAATTATTCCGTTTTGTTCTGTCCCGAGAATGGCCTTTTCAACAACCTTATCAAGATCAATCAGCTTTTGTGATTCTTGCTGTGTTAGTATCTCGACTGCCTCTGTTACCTTTACCTTCCTTTTTTTGGTCTTTGAAGGAAGAATTTGTCCGAAAATCTCCTTCACATTCATATCCACTTCTTCCAATCCGACACCGGAGAATATCTCTATGAAGGGGAATGCCTTATCGCTTATCTCCAGCTCCACATACCTTTCATCAAGTTTCCCTTTCCTTAAAAGACGCCTCAGTTTCTCCCTTGTGGAGTCAAAATCAGGGGGTTCGTTTTTAACCACCTCAAGCATGCCTTCTCTTTTTTCCCCGGTATCTTTCTCTATTTCCCTTTTTGGTTTAGGAAGAAGGATATCTAACAGCTTCTCTTCTGCCAACTGCTCTGCCTTGGTTTCAACCTTTTCCTGTTCCTCTTTCTTGACCATATTTACGGCCAGCTCTGTCAGATCCCTGATCATACTTTCTACGTCTCTACCCACATAGCCAATCTCGGTAAATTTCGAGGCCTCTATCTTGATAAAGGGCGAATTGGTTAACTTGGCAAGGCGTCTTGCTATCTCCGTTTTTCCGACACCTGTAGGGCCTATCATAATAATGTTTTTAGGTGCTATTTCGTCTCTCAATTCCGGGGGAACCTGTTGCCGGCGCCATCTATTCCTGAGGGCTATAGCCACAGAGCGTTTTGCCTTGTCCTGGCCAACTATATATTTATCCAGCTCTGAGACAATCTCTTTTGGTGTTAACACCTTCATATTTTTTTCTATCGTATCATTCTTTTCCATTAGATCTCCATTTGGGTGCCTAAGTCAAGAAGTAGGCAGTATGGAGTATGCAGTAAGCACTAAAAAAACTCTTTGCTGCCTACTGCCTACTGTTTACTGCTTACTCCCTTATGCCTTTGGAGTGGGTAGAAATTTCACCTCAAACTCTTCATTGGTATATAGGCAGATAGAGGCTGCAATTTTCATTGATTCCAGGGCTACAGATTTGGCATCTAAATCCGAATGAGCTATAAGGGCCCTGGCAGCAGCCAAGGCATATGGACCACCGGCACCAATAGCAGCCACATCTTCATCCGGTTCAATCACGTCTCCATTGCCTGATAATATTAGTGTATGTTCATTGTCCATAGCAAGGAGCAGGGCTTCTAATCTACGGAGAATTTTATCTGTTCTCCAGTCTTTGGCCAACTCGACCGCAGCTCTGGGTAAGTTTCCATTGTATTTTTCCAGCTTTCCCTCCAATTTTTCAAAGAGTGAAAAGGCATCTGCTGTTGCCCCTGCAAAACCTATCAGAACCTGATCGTTATACATAAACCTGAGCTTTTTAGCCTTATGTTTCATGATAGTATTTTCTAAAGTGACCTGTCCATCTGCGGCCATAACTCCCTGCCCATCTTTCCTGAGAGACAGAATTGTTGTCCCCCTGATCACTTGCTTTAATCTATCTTTTTTTTCGTTTCCTGATGCCAACGGATAACCTCCTTGCTCCGGAAGGAGCATCGGACTGATGGAGTACTGGAGGAATGAAAAAAATAAGACCAGTTCCCCAATACTCCAATACTCCAGCACTCCAGGGATTTTTCCTCTTTAGCTTCTTGGATGAGATTTATCATAGACCTCCATTAACTTATCTATACTCACATGCGTGTATTTCTGGGTAGTTGATAGGCTTACATGACCCAGTAGTTCCTGGATTGATCTTAAATCTGCACCTCCATCCAGGAGATGAGTTGCAAAGGTATGGCGAATGGAGTGGGGGCTGATTTCCATGATTATACCGCATTCTTTTGAGTATCTTTTGACCAATCTATTCACGCTCCTGGCAGAAAGCCTCCCACCCCTGTAATTAAGAAAAAGAGGCCCATTCCGCGTACTATATCCGGCCTTTTTTCTATTCTTCTCTGTATGTTCAATATATTCTCTAAGAGCATCAATGGCCTTTCTGCCAACTGGTAAAATCCTTTCCTTCCCACCTTTGCCTGAAACCCTTACAAGACGAGAATTAAGATCTAATCTTTCTATATCTGAGGTGACAAGTTCGCTGACCCTGAGGCCGGATGAATAAAGTAGCTCCAAAATAGCCAAATCCCTGAGCCCCAACTCTTTTTCCCTGTCAGGTTGCTCCAGCAAGGCGAACATATCGTCTATAGGGAGGTAAGTAGGGATATACTTTTCTTGTTTGGGGGTCATTATCTCTGCTGCCGGATTTAGATGGGAAAGTCCTCTAAATTCTAAATACTTGAAAAAGGATTTTAGTGCCGAAAGCTTCCGGGCAATTGTTGTTCTCCGGCATTTATCAAAGAGATCTCCTAAATATGATCTGATGAGCATGTAGTCTACAAGGTCAATTTCTGGATCGCCTTTTTTTATTCCCCTTTTGGTTGAAACAAATTTGCTAAATTGCCTTAGATCGCTTTCATAGTTCCTTATTGTATGTACTGAATATCCCTTTTCTGTCTGGATATATCTGATAAAAGAAGATATTAGCTTCTTCATCTTATTTGCCCGACTGTTTGGTAAGAAATTGGTAACTTCTCAATAAGTTCGGGTAATTCCGTGCCAATTCTATTTGCCGTCATTGCGAGGAGCGGAGCGACGTGGCAATCTCATTGCTATAATAGAGATTGCTTCGCTTTGCTCGCAATGACAGAACCCGAACTTATTGAGA
>JAUWNK010000024.1 GCA_030612685.1 Desulfobacteraceae bacterium | reverse complement strand
AAAACATACCAGAATACCCCGACTTTTAAGTCGGGGATGAATGGCATCCTTTAAATTCCCCTCCCTTGGTGGGAGGGGATAGGGGAGGGGGGAAATCAGAAAGAACTTTCACCCCCACCTTTGTCCTCCCCCATCAAGGGGAGGAAATAATTTTTGATTAAAATCAGAAGCCCCGCCTTTTGAGGCTGGGAGCTGCACTATACTCTTTTCGAATGATAGATGTGTATAATTTTCACCAATCTAAATGCTCTTGCAACAATATTACCTGATGAGATTGCTTCGGCTGTTACCTCACTTCCTTCGGGACGCCTCGCAATGACAGTAACAATGCCACTTTGTCATTGCGAGCGGAGCGAAGCAATCTCCTGTATTTTGAGTACATTAAGTTATAATACGAGACTAGGTACAAATATACATGGAAGATTATTTAACATTCGAGCAATACTGCGCCTTTGATTGCAGTCGGAATATGGTTATTACTGCTGGCCCTGGTGCAGGCAAAACAAGAGTCTTAACTGAAAGATTCTGCCATATAGTCCTCACCAATGATGATGTTAGCATAGGAGAGATTTTGGCATTGACCTTTACTGAAAAGGCAGCTGAAGAAATGAAAGCTCGTATCTATATACAGCTTTCCCATATATTGAATGATCTTAGGCGAAAAGAAGATAGCGATAGCAAAATTGTCAGAAGGTTAAAAGAGACATTAGATAATTTTTCAAAAAACAGGATTGGCACTATCCATTCATTTTGTGCCTATCTTCTACGGCAGTATCCAGTTGAGGCAGGTATTGATCCTGGATTTGTTATAATCCAGGGATTAACCCAAAGAGAGATGATTCTAAAGGCCATTACCTCAGCAATATCCGCTGTATCTAAAGAGAAAAACAATGATCTGACTGAACTCATACGGATCTTTGGGAATAGTGGGTATCTCATTGAAGCAATAAAAAATGTTATTGAACACCCTGTAGCCTTTAAAAGGATACTAACAACAAGAGATCATCTATTTAAAAAAGAGAACTGGAAGGATCAGGTCTTTACCGAGTACTGCCGCCATATAAAGGATTATCTGCTGATCCCTTACTATAATGGGCTGAAGGAGATTAAAGAGGGGAAAGGGCAATTTGACCAGGTAATGGGCCTTTTTATAGATTGGTACAAAAAAAAGGACTCTTGCCCGGATGACTTTGGCATCCCATCTCTTTTAACTCAATTAAGGGTTGTTTCCAAGGAACGGCCAGCCAAAAGCCCAAGACTAACTGTAAAGAGGGGTAGTAGAGAAATATCCTATCTTGATATTGTAGATGAATTTTATCCGGATTTATTTACTGTTTTCAACCCTGACCATATCTTTGAGCAAGAGCTGAATATCTTTTTGGAGCTGGCCAGGGCATCTTTGGATAGCTACCAGATAGAGAAGAGAAAGGTTAATGCCCTTGATTTTGCAGACTTAGAGACAAGGACCGTTGAATTCTTAAAGACCCTCTTTTCTGAAGAGAATCCATCCCTTATCAAACGGATTCAGGAGAGATTCAAATATATCATGGTTGATGAATTTCAAGACACCAATCGAGTCCAATGGGAAATTATAAGTCTGCTCGTTTTAGATAAAGATAATAAAGGTAATCCTGTTTTAAGGGGAGATAAGCTTTTTGTTGTTGGTGATAAAAGACAGGCTATATATAGGTTTAGGGGGGCAGATGTAACTGTTTTTGGTAAAGTTACTCAGCAAATAAAAGAATCAAATTTATCTAATAAAAGACCTTTTCTATGGCAAGATGATCAGATAATCAAAGAAATTCTCCACATAGACCAGGGCCTCGGAAGAGAACTTACTGAGCAGGCCACCCTTTTTAAAAACATGTCACAGTCAGAACGGGAAAAGATACAGAGAGGAGACATACACCTTAGTTCAAATTTTAGATCTGATTCAGAGCTCATAGAGTTCTTTAACAACACCTTTAATCATATCTTCGGCAACAAAGGTTTTGGTGATATTGAGGAATACGAAAGTGAGTACTTACCCATAAAAAAGGCACGAACTTCTGATAATAAAGAAGAAGGGTCGGCTGCCTTCTACCTTATCCCCCCACGAAAAGGGAGATCACTTACAACAGAAAGATACAGCAAGGCAGAGATGGAGGCCTCTCTTATTGCAGATATTATTAACGCCATATTGGGCAGACAAGGAAAAGAGGCGCCTGAATATCAACTCTATCAATCAATAAGGGAAAGAATAGAGGAGGGGAAAGTAGCAATTGGTATCCTTTTCTTTGCCTATACCCATATAAAGACATTCGAGGCAATATTCCGGGAGGCTGGACTACCTTTTATTGTTAATAAGGGAAAAGGATTTTATAGGTGTGAAGAGGTTATGGAGATGGTCCAGCTTTTAGCATATCTCTTAGATCAAAGACAAAGGATTTCCCTTTTAACTGCCCTTAGAGGATCAATCTTTGCCTTAACAGATCCGGAGATATTTGATTTCTTTACTGATGAGAGGCCCCCTCATGAAACATTTCTTAACTCCCCTAAGGAATACATTAGAGGAATCGGAGATCAGCTCCATGCCTGGCATCTATTGGCAGGTCACCTACCAATACCCGAGTTGATAAGAACTATTATAAGAGACAGAGGGTTGATGGCCCCTATATCCACTCATCCAAATAGAATCCAGAGGATGGCTAATATAGAGAAGTTGATAGAGATAGCCAGGCAGTTTGAGTCAGAAGGGAATGGAACACTGCCCGATTTTGTCTCTTATTGCTTGAGGCAAGCTGAGGAAGCCGATGATGAGGGGGAGGCCCTGGTAGAATTGACTAAGGGGGTTTCTATCCATCTCATGACTATACATGCTGCCAAAGGCCTTGAATTTCCCATGGTAATTATTCCTGAATTAGATAGGACAATCCTAAGGGAAGGAAAGCCAGGAAAACCCTTAAGGCTCTACTCTGCTCACCAGCCAATACCAGGCGCCTGGAATGATCAGGAAGGCCTTCTTCCTGTATTCAATGTTGAGTTTCCTTTTGCAGATTTTAGGAAGGTCCTAAGCCCTCTGCCTTTCATGCTCAAAAGGAGAGATAAATTAGAAGATGTGGCTGAAAATCGGAGGGTCTTTTATGTTGCATGCACCAGGGCCATGCATCATCTTATCCTGACTGGTCATTATTCCCTAACCCCCATTGAATATAAAGAAGGGGCTCCCATTATGGACCTCATGGATGATATATGGGGACTAAGCAGCAGATTCAAGGAAGATATGATAGGGAGATATCCTCAAAAAAGTGAGTTCCCTTTGGTTGTATGGGCTAACCCAATCCCTAAAGGATTTGCCGGAGTCAGTTCCAGTGAGACAAAATTATCATTGAGTGATTTCGGAAAGATAGATGATAGTATAAAAAAAATCGATTTTACTAACAAATTAGCCACCCCTTCCTATTATCAGCTAAGCCCAACAAGCCTTGCAATATTTAAGAGATGCCCTTTGAAATTTTACTATAGATATCGGTTAAACATACCTGAGGAATCCTTTTCTCCCCTGGGAGATGACTATATAGAGGATCTATTAGAGGATAAGAGCGAAGGCGAGGCAATTGAGCCAAGGATTGTTGGCACCATTGTGCACAACTATCTGGAAAGACATCTGTTTGGATCAGATCTTGATCAGGATTTATTAGATGCCTTATTTGCAACATCTTTAGGCCAGAACAAAGAAACAATGCTTCTTGAGAGTTCCGTCCTTGAAAGGGTAAAGACCAAGGTGAAGGAATTGATTTTAACAGCTATTACAGATAGGGCCCTGTTAGAGCTCCTCACCGGGGTCAGCCAGCATTCTGAGTTCCCTTTTGTGCTAAATAATAATGGATATACCTTAAAAGGAAGAATAGATAAGCTTTTTAAAGATAAGAGAAGTGATGAGTGGGCCATAATGGACTGGAAGACAGGGGAGGTGCAGGATAAAGATCCTGTTATCTTTGCCAGGGAACATTATTTTGATTTACAGTTAGCATGCTACAGGCTTGTAGTAGAAAAACTAAAAAATGTAAGAGTCAGAGGGATGTATCTATATTATATCTCTTTGGGAAGGCTTGTAGAGATAGACTATAAAGGCGATTTAGATAGGGAGATAAATGATCTGATAGGGTTTATTGAAGGATATAAAGAGAATCCAGAGAAGATTGGGGGGAGTATTAAGGGGGTGAAAATAAAAGAGGGAGAATGCCTTAAGTGTGGTTATTTTAAGCTTGAAGTTTGTTAACCCTCGTAGCTTATTCAGCTTGTTCTTGTTTTTTTTCCTTGACAGCCACGAATCTTATGACGAAAGAATTTTCCCCAATTTGGACTATATTATCCATCATCTGAATTAATAACTCGAAATTCTAACATAGCTCAACGCAATTGCTCAATACCCTGTGAACTTATTGTATGTTATAAAACCTGAACCAATCGTTCGACCTGGAGGCTCTCGACAGGCATACAAATGTAAGGTGGCATTTTATAAGCCTTAGGCTTATTAATATGCCACCTATTTAAGGTCTGGTATAAAACCCCTGGCCCAGACCTGGCATGCAAGGGCTGAGTTCTATGAATTATACACCCGAAGTATTACAGTTGCTCTATAGTATTCCAGCCAAGTCGCGCCAGGGCAGGCTGATTTACAATGTTTGATTTCTACGACTTCTGTTTGCGAAATATTACAGTGACGACAGCAGGTTTCAGGCAATTCGCGCCTCCCGATCCCGTACCGGTCTCGGGACGGGGAGGGCAGGCCGACCCTACATTTTCCACGATTTATTGGGCATGTTCATTTTTTGCGTTAAAATCCTTAACACTAAAGTATTTATTATGTCAACAGGGATCAGATAAAAGAAGCTTGAAAAAATGAAAAATGAAAATATCAAAATGTAAATTGCAAAATTCAGTAAGATCTAGCGAAGCTTCTAATTGCAAAATAAAAAATGCAAAGTTTACCCCGTTAAATAACACAAAAACACAGACAGTAGTATATTTGAAAATTTTGTTGGATGCTTGCTTGATTCTATAAACAATAACATATTTAACGGGGTGAAAAAGTCAAAATTACTTTTTCTTACGGGTTTGTGAAGGCAATCTCCTACCTCTCATTTTGCATTTTTCCCTGGCCCAGACCCGCCTGCCACCCGCCTGCCGGATGTCGAGCAGGCCTGGCTTACATGGATGCAGTCAATTACACGTCATTTTTTAAAATATTGCTGCGATATAAGCTTAATCCGAGCAAGTCGCACATCCCTATCCCGTACCGGTCTCCCCCGCTCCGACCTGCGTAGCGGGACGGAGGGGACGGGGAGGGTGGGCTTGACACAAATATAGGCGGATAAATGTTAAGATCTTGGCTTATATAGACGTCTAGTGGAAAGGCCATAGACCCCAGCCCTTTTCCCTCTTTTCTCAAATCGGGAATTTTAATCACAAAATTTGCTTTTGAATGAATAATGTTTTAATCTATTTAAAACCTTATATTTATACGATAGCCTATTGGATCCAAAAATGTGCAAAGCAAATTTTGCCGAAGGCCGCTCCTTCCATAGGGATGGGGGTTATTATATAACAAAATAAAGGGATTTTTCTTTCTTTTTTACTCTAATTCTCTCTTAAAAGAGGAAATTTATGGGAGTAAGGGCTGTTAGAGATGACCATCTGCACAGCCTGACAGGCCCTATTATTGACTAGAATGGGGCCAATGAGATTTGCAGTCATCTTATCGGGCGAGCCTTTTGGGATATTAACAACAACATACAGCGCTAAATTAACGTCTCGGAATTTCTACAACTTATTGAAATAAGGGCATTTTTAATGGAACATGTTTCATGTAGGCCAAATGGAATAATGGCCCGCCCTGGCGCGACTTGGCCGCAATACTATCTTCTCGTTGTAATACCTCGCGGGACGAAGATAGAGAACTGAGTCCATGGAAGCCAGGTCTGGGCCAGGGAATGGTGGAATATTGGAATGTTGGTTTGAATAGGGAAGTTACCCATTTATTAACCTCCTTGTCAAGGGGAATTTTGTCAATCGATCACTTTTTCCAGGAGTTGTTTACCCATTATTCCATCACTCCACTATTCCAACATTCCAATTGTGAGCGAAGCGAACTAAGTTCTTATTCTCCTCTCCTTCATTCCATGACATTTCCTTTAGGACATCGTCCATGTATAGCTCGTAGTCTGTTTTAAAAAGCATGGCAGTGGGGTCAGGATTTGACACTATGTTTTTTGTCCCCTGCTACCTGCGCAGGCTCCTCTTCCATCTGCCAGAAGCTGACAGCGGGCTTCCCCAAAACCTCCTTCTCATCATCATATCACACAGTTTGAGAAAAGAATCGTTTATGTATGTCAGATTCCCTTCCGGGTCGGCGATGGCAATGGCGCTGATTGAGGATGCTACGGCACTATCCTTTACCCGCAACGCCTTCTCCGCCAGCTTGTGCTCAGCAGCTTCTTTCTCTAGCTCCTTAACCTTCTGTTCCAGTTCTTCGTAGGTTGGTTTCTTGGCCATTATCAATTTGCTTTGCCCATCCTTTTCCATGTGTTGTGGGCACTTCGTATGGTCAAATCTGAGGCCTTAAGGTCGGAGCGCCTCGCTTCAAACAAGGCCTAGGCAAAGATGGTTTCTACACTCCCATTGGGACCTCCCAAAAAGGTGACATTAACCAATTCCTTATCTATCCTTTCGTCTATATCGTCAACAGAGATCAAGACTCCCGGATGAACGGTGTCACTCACTTCTATCTTCCATCCTCTCACTTTCGGTATTACTGTTTCCTTTAGTACTCTCTCCCTTGCCTTGAGATCGTCCAGTTCCTTTTTTATAGCGAAGTAATTTCTCATCTGCTCCGACAGTAAGTCTTTTCCTTTCCCGGTGTTTAGTTCTTTCATTATGCTGTCTAGTACCTCCGATCGCATTTTAATATTCTCCTGTAACTCCAGCAATTCCACTTGTATTTCATGTGCTTCGGCATTTCTTATTATCAGCTCAGTTACAATATGGTCCCTGGAACCCACACTGGTAGCGCTAATCCAGTTCCCTGCTGCCACTCCTCCTATAATCCCACCTCTTACAATCAACTTATGACCTGCACTAATGATGCTATCTATAACATCTCCTTTTATCTCTATATCACCTGAACCCTTGATCCTGGAACCGGTAAGGACAGGCCCTGTAACAAATAGGTTCCCTTCAAATTGAATCTCCCCTATCGAAGCTTCCACATTACCCTTTATCACCATGGAGTTACGTTCAACATGAACCTTTCCCTCTTCAATATAGGCATAAGCGGTAATGGCCGCCTTAAGGGATTTTCTATCCCTGGACATAATAGTATTTTTCCCCTGGATGGATTTAATGTCGGTCTTCACAACTTTTATCTCTTCACCTCTCACATTTCTCGTGAGTTTTTCGAAATTCTTAACAACCAATGTCTGACCTTTCTTTACTAATGGTATGGATGGATCGTGACGGTAATAATCTATGTTTCCATCCTGGATTATCTGGGTTTTCCCCTTAGGGGGGATCTCAAACAGATATTCTACCGCGTATGCGTTTTCCCTCTTAGTTACAACCTTTGGCTGGCCAAGAATCTTTTTATCTAACAGTTCCTTTATCTTCTCTATGTCTATACCATGGATAACACCTTGTTTTTCTAATTTCTTTAATATAAGGGAAACATCAACAGGAATTCCATCTTCTGTAAGTGAATTTAGTGTAATTTGAGCATACATACCATCTTCTAAGATGGCTATCTCTATGGCTTCTTTAGTTGATTTGCCACTAATTTTTACTGCTTTTCCCTTGGCTCCCTCAATTGTTTTTTTTAATAGGTCATGATCCACATTTGTAAGCCCATGCTTATTAAGATATGACTGAATCTCTTTATACTCAAGCCTTCTGCCCTTCCCCTCTGCACGATAAACAGTCAAATATAAGCCATCTCTTTTTTCAGTTAGCTCGGCAAACCCATCTCTTTCCCTTTTCCGTTTTAGTTTTGCCAGGTCTGACTCATCAGGATTGCCAGTAATTTTGATGGACTCTCCGATAGCAGCATTTACCGCCTCCTCGAGCATTTTATCATTGATGTTAATTATCTTCCTCTCAACAATCTCTTTTCGAACCTCCTCTACAGTAACCAATTTTCCTATCTTTTGAGGTCGTGTAACAGTTAAATAGGCCTCTCCCTGGAATTCCACTATAGTCGCAACCCCATCCATAAATTTTTGATCCTGTGCCTTCATATCATTCATTACTTGAAGTCGCCCTTATTTCACTACAAGCCAACATCACTTGGATAGCATCTTTTCAATTCGCTCCTCCAGATCCGGCAGATTGAAGGGCTTTACCACGTAACTGTCTGCCCCGACTGCAAATGCATCCTTTACATCCTGCACTTGTCCTTTCGCTGTCAGCATTATAATGGGAATAGATTTTAGAGATGAATCCATTTTCAAATGCCGGCATGTCTCCAAACCATCCATTTCAGGCATCATAACATCCATGAGAATAAGATCCGGCTTTTCTGTCTCTGCCTGTTCTATTGCCTCTTTCCCGTTTTTGGCCACAAAGACTTGATAACCACTTCCGATTAAAAAAAACTCCACCGTTGCCACAAAATCCGGTTCGTCATCGACTAAAAGAATCTTTGCCATAGCCTCTATTCCCTCCCTCATCACTTCATAGTTCACAATTCATAGTTCGCAGTCTATGATCTATATCTTTATTCAAAAGTAAGCGTTCACAGGTTCAGGGTTCACGGTTCCGGGTTATCTTTCTCTCGTTATCTTCCAGTCATATTCTGCATGGATTAAGCGTGCTCTATCTTGAATTTCTCCCTTTAACCGAAGCCGTGAGCAAATTTGGCCATCTTTACTCGGCCATAAGTGTTCAAAGGTCCAAAAATTTCTGGAAGAATGTCTTATAGATTCAACCTTGAACCCTGAACTTTGAACCGTGAACGAGTTTATTCAAAATATGCATTAAATAAACATTCCATCTCATCTAATACGTCTCTATTTATTGAAACAGATATATATTTAGCAAACATATCGAGCTTGATCAGGGCATTGAGTGTTGCATCCTCAATTTTAATATGTGCCAGTCTTTGGAAAAAGGCCTTATTAACGATTTGAATATCATCATAAACCTTAACAAGATTTTTCAATTCCCAGTCAGGCTCCCTGCCCCGTCTATATAAGAAATATTGTGCGAGTAAATACATCGATATCACTCGATACTGCGTTTCTCTTAGTGTGGCAAAAGGTAAATGAGAACGAACCATCGGTTTTAGTTTCTCCATAATTGGGCAGCCGCTTGTAACCATATAGATACCAACTAAGGAACTTATTCCCTGCTGTAATGTAGTATGCTTTATATACCCTCTTTCCTCACTCTGAATTAATAGGTCAACTTCTTTATAAGATATCATATCCCGAAAGAAATCTATCAAACCAACAAGATTTATTGCTATCGGGCAAAATGAATGTTGGTTCTCGTCTAAAGAACAATTTGGACATTTAAAATATTTTAATTCTGTCCATTTTGGATATGATTCCCTTTTTGTTTGTCTCAAATTGAGGGTTTTTTTATCCAATTTCACATCAATTGTTTTTTCTAAGCCCCTGCTGAATATAAATCTATATTGAAAGCTGATAATATTATTCACATCATCGCTATTTTTACTCACAGCAAGCACCTTGCAGAACTTAACCACCTGCGGCGGAAGTTTTTTTGGACAGGATTATTTCCGAATTCTCCCGTAGAGATCCCGGGACGGGACGGGTTCCGTGATTCGGAACTCGGAAGCAAGTTCCAGCCTGAACTGGATAGTCTCCACAATATCTTTTTCATCATCTACAATCAGGATTCTTTTCTTATCCATGGTCTCCCCTTTTTTGATTGACTATTGACTATTGACGATTGAATATTGGTTATTGACCTCGCTAGTTTTTCATCAATTCTCAATATTCAATTTTCAATTCTTAGCTTTCCTCGCAGTTTTTCTTGAAGAAATGAAAATAGCAGCCATTTAAATTGAATATTGTTTCATGTTTTGCCTTTTGCTGTTTTTCTGGACGAAACGAAGATAGCAGTGAGTTCCTGTGCCTCTTTGAGCAATGGTTCAACAAGGTTCGTTTTTAATAGGTTCTCATCAACAATAAACTCCAGCCAAAACGCAGATTCATCAGCCTCCTCAATCACGATACTCAACTTGGCAACAAAGCTGGCCTTTGACTGAGCTAAACAGGAAGCCCTGTAATTTGATGCTACTGATGTAGAACATCTTATCAACTGATTAGATATGTGCTTTCCTAATTGTGTTTTTGGTAAAGCTAGAGCTAATTTCACACAGCGATGAGCGAATTGTTTTGTCCTGTCTTTTAATTCCTCAGTTTTCATACCTTATCCTCAATATTCAATTGTCAACATTTGATCTTCAATTCCAAAGGATCTTCAATAGTCAATAGTCAATAGTCAATATTCAATAGTCAATCACCATTCCCTGTGCCTTTTTTATTAGTTCATCTCCGGTAACCCCATCCTCCGGATAGGTTGCCACCAGTGCTGTTAGGCTAATTCTCATAGATTCCTGACCTATCGCAAATGTCTGCTTAGAGAGTGCCTCCTTTAGCCTGTTGCCCAGAGCAAAGGCACCCTCTTTGGATGTATCGGGCAAAATTATTATTAACTCCCCGCCTGCTTGAACTTCTACTTTATCTATGTTCCTACGGGCGGTATCTTGAACAAGCTGTTTAACCTCATCCAGTAGCCTAAGTACCTCTGCCTCCCCATAGGCTTCACTCAGATAATCAAATTCCTCTATTTTCAGTATCATCAATGATAAGGGGGTATCTTTGTTTTTGGCCGCTGCGATTTCTCTATCCAGGTAATCCTTTAAGGCCCTCTCGGGGGTATATTGAGGCAGTGTAAACGTAAATTTAGACCCCTTACCAGCCTCACTTTCTACCCGGATCTGTCCTTTATGGGCCTCGATTAGTCTCTTAGTAATGGGCAATCCCAAACCTGTCCCCCCGGTTTTCCTGGTTAGTGACCCAGCAATCTGATGAAACTTATCAAAGATCAGATCTAATTCCTCCTCAGGGATGCCAATGCCAGTATCCTCAACGCAAATTTCGATGAAATTTCCGTTGAGTTCGTGCTCTTTAGTTGGTAATTCATCCGGGCCATGAACCAATCGTCCGGAAACCCTAATAGATCCCCCTTCAGGGGTAAACTTGATAGCATTGTTGATAAGGTTAATAAATATTTGCTCTATCTTGTCTTTATCTCCATATATTTTTGGCAGACCAACCGGGATTTCCTTAGGCATGGTAATGGACTTATCTTCTGCCTGTGGTCTTAAGGATGATATCACTGCATCCAAAGGGTCGTTTAAATCCACCTCCTGAAATCTGGCCTTCACCTTTCCTGCCTCAAATTTTGACAGATCCAGAAGGTCATTGATGATACCAGCTAATCTGTCGATGTTTCTATTGGCCAGGGAGAGAAATCTCTGCTGGTTTTGGGTGATCTCCCCAGCCGTTCCTCCAAGTATTATATCAACTGCATTCTTGATGGAGGTAAGGGGGGTTCTCAGCTCATGGCTCACCACCGAGATAAACTCTGACTTCATGCGGTCTATCTCTTTCTCCCTGGTCACATCTCGCATAAAGCAAATAGTGCTTGCGTCCCCGCTCTCTTCATCCACAGTTCTGCTGAAGGTAATATCAACAGGTATCTCCTTCCCATCCTTGCACACTGCCAGGAGCTCTCCTTGGCTGTGTGATTCCCGCCGGACAGAATCGCAAATCTTTTTCCATTCTTCATCTTCCTTCAGTTTGAACAGAGCAGTCATATTCCGGGCAAGCATTTCGCTTTTAGTATAGCCGAAGGTATTTCTCGCCAAAGCATTACATTCCATAATTTGATCATCAGGGCTCACAATAAAAATCATAACGTGCCTGGCATTTTCAACAAGGTTTGCCAGGAGCTCCACTTTTTTTCTCGCCTCGTAAATTTCTGTGACGTCCCGAAGCAAAACGAGGTAAGCGCTTTCCACGTCCCAATATATTTGCGCGGAACGCATTTCGGCCACAATGCTTTTTTGCCCTTTGCGGATAACGTCAATATTTGTTGCTTTTCCATCCGTCAGAGGAAAACCGAACAATTCACCCACAAGCTCTTCCGCCTTGCTGCCAAACAAAGACTCCGCAGCCGGGTTTACAAAACGGATAATCCCATTCCTGCCTACAATAATGATGCCATCCATATTCTTTTCTATAATAGTCCGGGAGCGACTTTCGCTGGCCATGAGCGCATTCTCTGCAAGCTTGTCTTTGGTGAGATCGTTCACCAGTTCTATAAAACCAACAACCTTACCGGTCTTGTCCCTTGTAAGGGTAAATAGAATTCGGGCAGGGAATTTCTCACCATTGTTCCTGACCTTTTCACCTTCATAAAAGGATTTCCCTTCCCCGATAAGACCATCAATGACCTTTTGTAATCCTTTCGCTTCAATAAATTCTTTGGGGAAAAATAACTCTATATTTTGTTTGCCGATGATCTCCTCCGGGGCATAGCCGTACATCTGATGCGCCCCTTCGTTATAGGCGATGATATTGCCGTCGAAATCCGCGGCAATAATGGCATAACCTACGAGGCTGTCGAAGACGGCGGATACAAAATCGGTATTTTCCCGAAGATACTGTATCCTGTCCTGAATAGTCTGAAGGGCATTATGAACCATTGTTTATGCCTCTTTAAAGAGGTCTCTCACCCGGTCCACTTCTTCCAGTGCGGTAAAAACAGGATGGCCTGAGAGTATCCCGGTCACATTGCTGAACGACTTGCCTATGTGCATGCCTTCGCCGTCAATGTTAAACTCCCGGATATCCTTGTCGTGCATGGAGCCCCGCATCTTGAGCGCCGTGATCCCGCGGCGCATTTCCCCATACATCTCCACGTACCGCAGCAGGATAATCGTATCGGTAATGGTGGAGATGTGCGCCTCCGTCACCGACGTTCCTCCCATGAGTTCGCCGGTGGTCGATGTGAAGAGTCCCGCAACCTCCTGATGTTTGATGAGGGAGGTGAGGGCGATGACGAATTCCCGGAATCCTTTTATTGTGGACACGCGCTCCAGCGCGGAGAGACTATCCACGATCACCCGGTGGGGTTTGAAGTCCCGGATGATGCTCTTCATGAGAATCAGATGATCCTCCAGTCCTTCCGCTTCCGGGTACCGGCATACCACCTTGAGGATGCCGTCATTCTCCATCTGTTCAAAGTCTATGCCCCAGCCGCTGGCATTGCGGAAAAGCTGCTCCCGGCTTTCCTCAAAGGCCAGTATCAGGGCCCGCTCCCCGTTTTTTGTGGCATTCGCGGCAAACTCGGCGCTGAGCATGGTCTTCCCGCATCCCGTGGCGCCGGATACCAGAATGATGGAGTCCCTGAAAAACCCGCCGCCGCACATCTTGTCCAACTCAAGATTCCCGGAGCTGATGCGGACGGTGGAAGAGTGCTGTTTCAGTTCAATCCCCGATAGAGGTATGGTAACGATGCCGGTGTTCTTGATCACCGTAAAGGGATACTCCCCCTTCTGGTGGCTGGTGCCGCGGAATTTGAGGATCTCCATGGTGCGGCGGCGTTTTTCCGACTCCAGGACATTGCGCAGGATGATCACATTGTCGGCGACAAACTCCTCGATGCCGAACCGCGCGATATCTCCATACTCCTCTGTGCGCTCTGCCGTGATGATGGCCGTTACGCCAATCTGTTTCACCGCGGTGGCAATTTTGAAGAGTTCGTTGCGCACCAGCCCTGCCTCGCTGAACCTCGCAAAAATCGACCCAAGAGAATCCATGCTGATCCGCCTGGCGCCGATCTTTTTCACAGCGTATTCGATACGGGCAAGGAGGGCGCCGAGGTCATATTCTCCGGCAATGACATGGTCTTCTCCCACGACGGGAGAGGCATCCACAAAGGCCCATTTCCCTTCCTGCTCCCACTTTGCCACATCCCAGCCCAACGAGATCACATTCTTTCGGATATCCTCGGGCGGCTCCTCGAAGGTGATAAATACCCCCGGCTCATCCTTTTTGATGATCCCTTCGGAAAGAAACTGGACGGCAAATACTGTCTTGGCGCTTCCCGATGTGCCGGCAATCAGGGTGGCCCGCCCTTTCGGGAGCCCGCCCTCGCTGATCGTATCGAATCCTTCAATGCCGGTCTCAATTTTTTCTATGCCCTTACTTGCTTCGGTCTTATTCATCGTCCATCCTCCTTCCCTTGATTGCTGTCCAAGACAGGAGAAAGATCGAGGCCGAGGAGGACCTTGTCCGAATCGGACAGGTCGCCGATGATCCGCTTGAGCGGCGGCGGCAGGTCCTTGATCAGCGTCGGCGTGGCGAGGATCTTTTCATCCTCCGCAAGCTGGGGGGACTCCAGAACATCTATGATCTGCAGCACATAGAGACCTTTCAGCTCCTTTTCGCAAATCTCCTTCAGGTTCGCGATGGCGCGCTCCGATTTCGGTGTTTTTCCGGTGATGTAAAGTCGCAATTTGAACTTATCCATTTCTTGCCTCCTTTATATTGGCATCTTCGTCGCTATTTTCCGTTTTTTGATTTGGAAGAGCGCCTGTACCCTGCGCACGGTTGCGATAGAACGACGCCAGATGTCCCATCAGCTCAAGAACCATGATCCATCCTTCCCCGGTATAGGCCTTCCTCTTCTCAACGGTAGCGGTTTTCCGGGTCTTCTCTTTCAGGGCGGTGGTGTGAATATCAACAACATCACGCGGCCCTGCCTTGTAAAAACCCAGCGATTCGGCCATGGCGCCGAGGCGCCCGGATATATCATGCTTCACTTTGTAGGCCTGCTGCTCCAGGGCCAGATCCATCAGCTCTTCATAGCTACGGACCAGTTCACTGAAGGCGTCGGAGAAACCATCGCGCAGGGTAACCACACCATACATCCTGCCGGTTATGCCAGTTTGGGGAGGAGAAGAAAGGCTGGCCAGGGAACGCAATTCCTTCTCCAGTCGCTCTATGCGCTCTGCGTTCTCCCGTGCCTGGACGGTCACTTCTTCCGCTCGTTTACGCTCCGTCAGGTCTTCTACTATTTCCACAAAGCCAATCACCTTGCCGTTTTTGTCCTTTGTCACAGTGAACAGGCTTTGCGCAGGAAATCTTTCACCGTTCTTCCTGACTTTTTCTCCTTCGTAAGAACACCTTCCCTTGCCTATTAGATCATCGATGATCTGTTGTAATCCCCCTGCTTCAATAAAATCTTTGGAGAAGAATATATCGATATTTTGTTTGGCGATAACCTCTTCCGAGGTATAGCCGTAGATCTGGCAAGCCCCTTCATTATAGGCAATAATGTTTCCGTCGAAATCAGCGGCAATGATGGCATATCCGATGAGACTCTCAAAGAGGGTCGCTACAAAATCCGTGTTCTCACGGAGGTCTCTTATTCTCTCCTGAATCAGATCGATTTTCGATTTTGGATTCATTTCTTTTTAAAACTTTATCTTGACCGTCACTATGCCTGACGCAACGGAGAATTCGACGGAGCGACCCTGCGAACCGCCCACGGATTCGCCGACCAGTCTGATACCTTCTTCTTTTAACTTTTTCTTTGCAGCTAAGACATTTTCTTTACCAATATCTGATTTGAGTGCAGGAAACATATTTGCCCCGCCAACAAGCTTGGCTTCTAAATTCTCTTTGTTTGCACCCTGAGTCACCATCTTTTTTATCATCTCATCTATGGCTGCATCCACATATTTCATATCTCGTATCTCGTGTCTCCTCTCGTTCCCACCTTCCCGAGTCCTGGCAGAGGAGGATGTTGCGTCCAATGCATCACGTTTTAGGTGCGACACACGACGATCAGTAAGCATAGTATGTGCCAATGCACCTATTTTAAACTTCAGATCGTAAAGCGTAATAACCAGGCAAGAGCCGACTGCTGAAGTTGTTAACTTATCCTGGTTTTTCGTTACCACCAGATCGCCCATGTTAACTTCTATGTTTTCCATCATTTATACGCTATCCAATGATCTCAGGATCGCGTTGAATTGTGGCAGCTCGAACAGCAGTAAAAAATATCCCTTAAGAGCTTTAAGTTCAAAGATGATTTCTATTTCCACGACTAATGCCTTTTCACTCTTTTGAACGAACTCTGTTATAATCTGACTTACTATTGCACCAAACATATCAAAGCTGAAACTTGGCACATGCCCAATTATCTTAACTTGCAGCGCGTTTGAAAAAACCGTAAGATAACTGCCGCAGACAATGTTTCCCAGTTCTTTTAAGGCGGATTTATCAAGCCCGGTTAGTTTTCGCGTTGTCCCGGGTTCTCTTCTAACCAATAAATCGCTTAAGTTAAAAGAACTCTCCTTGGGAAATATCAGTAAAGCCGCTCCTGTAATCTCGCCTGTAACAGGCAGGTATACCCCGGCAACTATTTCTTCAGGACCAATAACTGGGCTGAGTTCTTCTACCTTTCTTACGTCTGCCATAGTAATGTTCATCTTAACCGGCCTATCAATCAGCTTGGATAGAGCGCCAGAGGCATTCAAAGCAGCTTTATTGTTTATCTCTTGTAATTTTTCCATGTTCTCCTCCCTTGCAACCGCAAAAGCGCTAAGCTGGAAACGCTAAATGCGCAAAAGTTGGAAGCGCGAAGTGCGATCATAGTTTGTTTACCAATCTTTTTAGTAACTACTCAGGTTGTTAGGTTCACGGTTGGCTCATTTTTTTCATATTCCTTGAGGTAATTGACCTGCCCGCTCGTGCCTTAACTTCCACTTGTTTCTTCAACTATACTCTAAACATTCCCAATAATCCGTTCTTTCCATATATCTCAGG
The DNA here is from genome assembly GCA_030612685.1 of Desulfobacteraceae bacterium. Classification (GTDB taxonomy): domain Bacteria; phylum Desulfobacterota; class DSM-4660; order Desulfatiglandales; family B25-G16; genus JAUWNK01. The sequence goes on along the minus strand of JAUWNK010000024.1, from coordinate 6,723 downwards.
TCTTGCATGGCAGGCGGGTGAATCCACGAACTGCATCACGTGTCCTCCTAACTTTTTCATAAAGATTTTTGAATTCGTTGGACGATATGTATTCTTAAGGGGTTATTAGGTTCAAGGTTTCCCGATGAAATCTAGATGGTTTGCCTTATCTTCATGCTTGTCTATGTTCATCGTTTTCTAACCTTGAACCGTGAACCCCTGAACTTTGAACCTGAGTAGTTACAAATAACCAAAACGTTACAAACATCGACAATCTCATGTCGATCTTGGCCCGATAAGGGCCTAAATGTAAGGGGGGTATAGAAATGAGAAAACAACAGATAGACCATATCCTTGGGGCCATGTTGGAGGCCTATGAAGATGTATCTGATATAAATATAACTGTAGATAAACCATTGCAGGTGGAATCCTCTGGGGTATTGAAGCCTGTCTCAATTCAACCTCCTATTAACCGGCTAACTCCCTTCCAGTCAGAGATATTTGCCCTTAACCTGGTTAATAATGACAGGAGGCTCACCAAAACCCTTTTAACAGAGGGCTCTTGTGACTTATCCTATCAGTTGGCCGGAAAGGCTCGCTTTAGGGTCAATGTATTTTCCCAAAAAGGAAACTATTCTGTGGTGATGAGACAATTAGCAACCAGGGTGCCCACAATTGAAGAAATGAAGCTGCCTCCTGCCTTTTTCAAAATGACAGAGGTATTGAATGGCATAATCCTTGTTACTGGTGCTACAGGAAGCGGAAAGACTACATCTCTGGCTGCATTCCTAAACGAGATCAATGAAAAAAGGCCAGTCCATGTGGTTACCTTAGAGGACCCGATAGAATATGTCCATGCACAGAAAACCGCCACATTTAACCAGAGGGAAATGGGTGTTGATTTTGATGCATTCTCTTCCGGCTTAAGAGCTGCCCTACGCCAGGCACCAAAGGTCATTCTGGTAGGTGAGATGAGGGACAGGGAGACAGTGGAGATAGCCCTCTCTGCAGCCGAGACCGGACATCTTGTATTGAGTACTCTTCACACAGTGGATGCAGGGTCAACCATAAACAGGATTATAGGAATGTTTGACAAGGAAGAGGAACACCAGATAAGGATTCGGCTGGCTGACACAATAAGATGGATAGTATGCCAGAGACTGATGCCTAAAATCAGAGGCGGTCGGGAAGCCGCCTTTGAGATATTAGGCACAAACCTAATGGTAAAAGACCTTATCCTTAATGGGGAGACTGAGGAAAAGACATTTTATGATATTATGGAGCGTAGCCAACCCTTTGGTATGATGACATTTGATCAATGCATTGCCGAGCATTACGAAAATGGCCTTATCACCGAAGAGACAGCTCTTGGCTATGCATCACACAGGGCAGTTGCAGGAAGGGCAATTGACTCGATAAAGTCAGCCAAGGGAGAAAAGACAACATCTATAGAAGATCTGAAAATAGACGATGGTTATGGTCAATCACTTGAGTAAAGTTAGCCCCTATTAAGTGAGCTAAAGTTATGGATAGGATTATATTGAACTTCATTGTTAAACGTTCACCGCTATCAGGGGCTTTGGCTGTTTCCGAAATCCGATATCTCAAACTCTATTCATAAACTTTAGGCACTTTTAACTTTAGTTCACTTTAGGCACTTTTATGGAGATAGACTTATGGATATTAACTGTGAATCATGTGGAACAACTTTAAAGATACCGGATGAAAAGTTGCCACCAAATCAAACGGTAAGTATTACCTGTCCTAAATGTAAGGGTAAAATAAAGATAGATACAAGGGAACTTGATAGGGGCATAGTTTCTAAGAAGAAAGAAGAAGCTGAGGAAGAAACCCGCCCCCTTGATCTCTTTGAGGAAGGAACCAGATTGGCTCTTGTTTTGGATGGAGATGACGGACATGTGATGGAGATTAATTCAGCCCTTGAGGAATTATCCTATAAATCTCTCTCGCCTTCATCCATACAAGAGGCAATGGATAAACTACGTCTTCATCACTTTGACCTGATTATACTTTCCGATGGGTTTGACGGACAGGATCTTGAAAATAGCCCTATAACTCACTATATCTATCATCTTTCTATTAGCATAAGGAGAAAAACCTTTTTGGCTTTATTAAGCGACAAATTCAAGACCATGGATAATATGATGGCCTTTGTAAAAAGCGCCAATCTTGTAGTAAACGCTGATGATATTTCTAACCTGGCCTTAATACTAAAAAAGGCCATCTCTGATAATGAGAAGTTCTATAAGGTATATATGGATACACTCAAAGAGACAGGGAAAGAATAATAAAAAATATAGTGATTATTAATCTAACTCCAAAATTATATTTACCAGGTCGAACGAAATAAATCCTAAACCCTAATTTTCTAAATCCTAAACAAAGCCTAACCTTTAAATTCAAAATACCAAAACCTACCTTGGTAGTCTCAATTTATTTAAACCTTGCTTGCTCCTTGAGGTCTCTTTTTGGATCTTGTATTTTTGTCATTTGAGTTTGATCCAAAAATAGACTTAATTTTCATTCTTCATGGTGCCCAAAATGGGCATGAAGGTTTGTTTAGGGTTTCGAATTTTATTATCTCCTCCTTTATGTCGGGCATCTTGATTATTCTGTGGAGTTATTACCCAGATAATATAATTGTTTGCATCTAAACAATGCCTGCCCGCCACCCGCCCGGCATCGCAAGACTTCAGCCGAGGCGGACGGGTAGCGCAGTCCTTTAGCTTCCAGCTCGTAGAGGGCTGCATCTATTAGTAGGGCTAAAGCTCTGCACTCGTCTCAAACAATTGACATGGTTCATGGACACGGGAAACGGCACTTTAGCCCTGGCCCAGACCTGGCAAAACCTGACTCAGCAAAGATAAGCCAGGATTGGTGATACACCAGAAGCAAGCGTATATTCAAATCATGTCGCACCAGGGCGGGCTCACTTTAGGCACTTTTAACTTATAACTTTCTTTCCCTATATGAGACCCTATTTACAATGCTGTAGACAATGGGGATAATAAATAAGGTCAGAAAGGTAGAAAACAGCAGTCCAGAGGCTACAGCCACAGCCATAGGCGATCTCATTTCTGCCCCTTCCGTATGACTCAAGGCCATAGGAAGCATTCCAAGTATGGTGGTGATGGCGGTTACCAGGATGGGACGCATCCTGACCGCCGCCCCTTCTACAATAGCCTCTCCAAATTCAATCCCTCTCTTTTTCAATCTATTTATATAGTCTATCATAACAATAGCATTGTTAACCACTATGCCTGTTAGTATCACAACCCCCATAAGGGCAGGCACAGAGAGGGTCTTTCCAAATGCAAAGAGACCAAAGACAACACCTATAAATGCCAGGGGAACAGTAAACATGATTACAAAGGGTGTCAGTAGTGATTCAAACTGTGCTGCCATAATCATGTATACCAGCATAATAGCTATTAGTAATGCCCACGAAAGCGAAGAGAAGGCTTCTTGCATATCCTGATAACGCCCCCCGAATTTCACAAAATATCCCTCAGGAAGACTTATGTTTGCCACCCTCTCCTTGATATCCTTAACAATACTGCCCATGTCTCTTCCAAAGGTATTTCCCTTTACTGTGACCTTTCTCTCTTGATCCTCTCTGGTTATCTCAACCGGTCCCTTTCCGTATCCGATTTCCGCTACCTGGTAGAGGGGAATCTGTGGGCCCAAGGGAGAGGAGATATTGATATTGCTTATATCGCTTACAGAGTTTCGGTCAAGATCTTGAAACCGTACCCTGAGATCGTATTCGTCACCTTCTATTCTATATCTGCTCGCCACTATTCCACGGAATGCCTCCTTCACTGTCCTGCCAATTGTTCCAACCGTTAAACCTAAGCGTGCTGCCTTTTCTCTGTCCACCTTTATCTGGATTTCCGGCTTGACAGCCTTAAGGCTAATCTCAACATCCCGAAATCCAGGAACATCCCTGCACCTTTCTGCAATAGATCTGCTAATTTCCTCAAGTATCGAAAGATCCTTGCCAAAGACTTTTACCTCTATAGGCGCCTCCCCTCCACCGCCCATCAACATCTCGCCTATATCTATAAAATTGAATTCGGCATCCTTTACCTTTGGAAGCCTTTTTCGTATTGCATCTGTTATCTCATCCGATGACCTGATTCTGTCCTCCTTATCAACAAGCTTAACCATGATCTCGGCCTCATTCACATCTGCTGCCCCCATACCCCAGGCAAGATCCATCTTGGTCATCTCAGACAGCCCAATGAATGGTGTGATGTACAGGGTCTCAGGTTGGTCAAGCACTATGTCTTCAATCTGTCTGATTACCCTGTCTGTTTCCTCAAGATTGGTACCTGCCGGCATCTTTGCTATCATGGACAATATTGGTATATCCTGTTTTGGCATAAACTCCATACCTAAATGTGGAACCATATACATAGTTCCGGCAATGAGGACCACAGTGGCTCCGAGTACTGTCTTCCTGTGCATGAGGGAGAAGAGAAGACATCTCCTGTAAATGTTCCTGATAGGTTCAAACCTGCTCTTCCCGGGTGCCCGTCCTGATTCATCCCTTTTTCTTCCCCTCAAAACACTGGAGGCAATCATAGGTACTATGGTTAGAGAAACAAACAGGGATGCCAAAAGTGCCAGGCATACAGTTACGGCTAAGGGACGTGAGAGTTTGCCTGCTATCCCTGATGTCAAAACCATGGGTATAAACACGGCCATGGTTGTGAATGTTGATGCTGTTATGGCCATCCCAACCTCTGTTGCCCCGGCCTTTGCCGCCTTATTTCTGTCCTCTCCTAATTCATCTAAGTGCCTGAAGGTATTCTCTATTACAACCACGGCATTATCAACAAGCATACCAATACCGAGGGCCAGACCGCCGAGTGTCATGATATTAAAGGTATAACCAAAGGCATAAATACCCATAAAGGTAGTCACTATAGACAGCGGAATGGCCAGGGAGATAATTAAGGTCGGTCTCCAGCTTCCAAGGAAAAGGAGGATAACTATAATAGCCAGGATAGCCCCCTCAATTGCATTGAAATTCGTTCTCTTAACCACCTTCTTGATAATCCTGGAATGATCTATCACAGCATGAAATTTAATACCCTCGGGAATCTCTGCCCTCATCTCTTTTAGGGCACTCTTTACCCTGTCAATGACCTTAACTGTATTTGCGCCTGATTGTTTAAGAATCATCATTACTAATGAATCTTTTTTATTGGTCCTGGAATAATTTCTAACCTCTTTATGTGTATCTTCTACCTTTGCTATATCTTTAATATATATGGGCGTGTCATTGCTGATACCAACAATAGTATTAGAGATGGGTTCAAGGGATTTGTACTCTCCCATGGTCCTTACTAAATACTCAGTGTAGCCCCTTGTGACATGCCCTGCCGAGACATTCAGGTTTTCTCTTTTAATTGTCTCTATAACCTGGCTGATAGAAAGGTTATAGGCCCTGAGTCTATCCCTATCAACAAAGACATTTATCTCTCTTTCCAGTCCCCCTGAGATCCAACAACTTGCAACCCCGTCCAATCTCTCAATCCTGGTTTTAACATTATCTTTGACATACTCGCGAAGCTTGATCGTATCATCCATTCCGGTGATGCCGTAAAAAAGGATAGGCATATCTGACAGGTTGAATTTAACCACACTCGGTGTATCTGCATCCTCTGGAAGGATGTCTGTCAGCCAGGAGATCTTTTCCCGTATATCCTGGGCGGCAAAGTCAAGCAAGGTCCCCCACTCAAACTCTACCATTACAACAGATACACCCTCCTTGGACATTGATCTGACCTTGCTCACCTTTTTTACCGTGCTTACAGCCTCTTCTATGGGCCTGGTGATCAGATTTTCAATATCTTCACTGGCCACACCCTCATAGGTTGTAATGACAGATGCAAATGGGTATTCGAGGTCAGGCATCATATCTATACCAATCCTGACAAATGAAATGATGCCAAAAAGGCACACAATCAGGGTCAACATAAGTATAGTGATTTTTCTGTTAACAGAAAATTCCGGTATATTCATCAATCCCTCAGCACCTTTACCTTTGTTTTATCCGCCATTCCATAATGTCCCTCTATTACAACCTCCTCTCCCTCTCCCAAGCCATCAATCACCTCAATTTCCCTTTCATTATCGATACCTGCTGTAACCGCTCTTAACCTAACCCTATCGCCTTCGACCACAAAGACAACTGTGTTGCCTTCCCTCTTCATTACAGATTTGAATGGCACAATTAAGGCATCTTTATGTATTTCAGGGTATATCTTTGCCCTGGCAAACATCCCGGGCTTTAATCTATGATCCTTATTGGGGATCTCAACCTTGATCTTAAATGCCCTGCTAACAGGGTCTACCATGGGATTTATCGTTGAGATCTTACCCGTGAAGGTGATGCCCGGGTAGGTATCAACCTTAACCTCCACAGGGTTGCCAATGTTTATGCGAGCTAAATGGACCTCGGGCAGGCCAATCTCTGTCTTTACCCTGTCTATATTCATGATTAAAAAAAGAGGGCTGGGAGGCATGGTGGATACAAATTCCCCCTGATTAATAAACCGCTTCACGATCAGCCCGGAAAATGGTGCAACAATTACAGTATCCTTCAGTTTTTGCTCGGCCATTGCCAGATTCTCCCTGCAACTCAAAATCTGGGCCCTGATTACCTCCACCCTAACCACAGCCATGGAATAGGCTGTGTCAATATCGTCGTAT
>JAUWNK010000128.1 GCA_030612685.1 Desulfobacteraceae bacterium | reverse complement strand
GGCCCAGACCTGGCATGCAAGGATTAGTTATAGACTCCAAGCTCCGAAAATATTTCCGAAACAGGATCATTTTCCTGTGTCGTCGCGCCAGGGCAGGCTGATTTGATGGTGCTTTGATCTACGGCATGGGTTTGAGGCACCATACAGCGAAAACAGCTTATTTCACGGAAGTCGCTCCAGGGCGCGCCGCCCCTACAAGGACTTAAAAAGGAAATTCCTATACAATAAATTTAGGCGCCTGCGGCGGAAATTTTATGACAAGATTAACAAGATTTTCATATAATCTTTATATCATGAACATCCTGTCTATCCTGTCTAAAAAAGGAAATTCCTATACTATCGAAATGGTGAATAAAGGAAAGTCTTGCCTGATGATTAAACATAATATATCTATACACGAACTACCCAGGCTGTCAGGTTCAAGGTTCACAGTTCAGGGGTTCAACTTGGAGCCATGAACCATTGTCCATGCCAAGACTCCCCAACCGGCTCATGAAAAACCCGCGTTTAACGGTTAATGGTTCAGCAAATAACCATTGAACCTTGAACCCGGAACTTTGAACCTCTGTAGTTACCTATATACAAGCTATTTTGACTATCAGGATAAAGATTTAAAATGAATATAAAGTTATTTGCTACCCTGTTCCTGGCTGTTTTTTCTATTACCTTGGGTGTTGGATTGGTGGTACCCTTGCTTCCTGTTTATGCCCATGAACTGGGCGCAACAGGCCTATATATTGCGTTTATGTTCGGGGCATTTTCTATTTCAAGAACCGCATTTCTCCCCTACTTTGGTAAGATTTCGGACAGGAAAGGAAGAAAGCCATTTATTACAAGCGGGCTCCTGGCCTATTTCCTTGTCTCCATTGCTTATATATTTTCTAAAAGTTTGAATCTATTTATCATGATCCGCTTTTTCCAGGGGATTGCCTCGGCCATGATCTTGCCGGTAGCCCTTGCCTATATTGGAGATATTACACCTAAGGGAAGAGAGGGCTTTATTATGGGCCTGTTTAATGTTTCCATTTATGGAGGGTTAAGTGTAGGTCCGGTCATTGGTGGTATGGCAAAGGACTCCTTTGGCATCCAGATCTCCTTCCTGAGTATGGGGCTGATTAGTTTCGCAGGCTTTCTCCTGTGCCTCATTCTACTCCCACCAAAAAAAGAGGAAAATCCTCATTTAAAGGTCAAGAACCCTCTTAATTACAGAATCCTCATTAAAGACAGATATATAGGAGGGCTATTCATCTTTCGCCTTGCATATACAACCTGTATAGGGATTGTATGGTGCTTTTTGCCTCTTCTTGCGGACTCAGCCTTTAGTTTATCGAGCTCACTAATTGGAATTCTGGTCATGGTAGGTGTACTCACAGCAGGTATATTACAGACCCCAATGGGCCTTCTGGCAGATAAGTTCAGCAAAAGAATGCTCATTGCAATAGGGGGTTTTGTTACAGGTGGAGCGATATTTTCATTTGTTATGGCACACTCCTTCTGGGGACTCTTTTTTGCCAATACCCTTTTTGGAATCGGCGGTGGGATTGCCATACCTTCTGTTATGGCAATGACAGTGATCCTGGGACATAGGACCCATTCCATGGGCTCAATCATGGGTCTTCTGACCATGGGACACAGCCTGGGAATGGTATTGGGCCCTATTCTGGCAGGAATAATGATGGATGCCTTTCAACTGTGGATGGGTTTTATAGTGGGGACAGGTGTTATGCTTCTTGGTGTTATAATTACTCTCTTATTAACAGCTAATTTCCAAACCATGGTAAAAGAATGAACCTCTCCGCAGCAAGCTGCGGGGTATCGAATCTCCCCTCCCTTGATGGGAGGGGACAAAGGGGAGGGTGAACCTCCCCCATCAAAGGGGGAGGAACTGTAAGGAGACCCTATAGCAAGCAGGGAATATGCAAGTTTAAGAGGCTATTAACTTTAACTGCTCCGGGACTAAATACCATCTAAGGTGGCCTGAGTGTGTGGGAAGATCTTCTACATCAATCCTGCAACAACTACCCATTTCAAATGCCACTGTTGTCTTAGAACCTTCAGTCAATAAAAAGGATGCTACCTCAGCAACTGAGGGAAGGTGTCCGGCTATAAGTATTCTTTTATAATCAGATAACTCAGCTAAGGCATTAATGGTTTCTTCTGGAGGGGTCATGGCCTTGACCTTTTCTGTCTCCATAATCTTTTCAGGTGGAAATCCTGTTTCTTCAGCCACGATAGCAGCCGTCTGCCTGGATCTTTTCTTTGGGCTTGAAAGGATTACATCAAAATTAACTCCCATCTTTTTTAGTGCTTTAGCACTTGCATGGATCCTTGCTTCTCCATCAGGACTCAGACCCTCATCAGGATCCTGCTCCTTGGGAAGGGCAGGGCCATGTTGCATTAGATATATTTCCATATAATCACCTCCTAATATTCTTTTAGTATTGCCAAAAGTTTTTTGGTAAATTCTTAGAATATAGTTTATCTTTCATAAGTTGGTTCAAATTAACTTACCTCCCCTATTTGTAGGACAGGCGTCTCGCAAATCAGTAGGACAGGCGTCTCGCCTGTCTGAACTTATCTGGCGATTCATAGACAGGCGAGACGCCTGTCCTACTGTTGGGGCGTGTCCTACTGATTGATTTTCATTTCTTATATCAATTTCATTTTATCATACGATTCTTGACATTACCTTACATAATTTTGCTCATCATATATTTGTAAATAAAAAATGACAACCATGTAGCATAAATTCTCATTGACTTATCATTCAAAACAAATAGATTATTCACTCTATAAATACTAAAAAATAAGGATCACAAAAGGAAAGACAATATGCCAGTTAGACTGGAAATAAGATTAAATCCTGAGTTGATTGATGCAGAAGGAATGAGCATCAGCCGCAAGGCATCTGCCTACTTTGGGCTAAATGTGGCTGACACAAGGGTAATCAGGGTATTAACCATTGATGCTGATCTTAAGGATGATCAGTTAGAAAGGATTAGGACTGAGATATTCACAAATCCCGTTACTGAGGAATCCTCTTTTCTCCCTTTAGCAGATAATTTCGACTGGATAATATGGGTAGGTCTCAGGCCAGGTGTCAGGGATCCTGCGGGCAGCACAGCAGTTGAGGCTATAGAAGATCTCTTAGGCTTAAAGTTCAATCAAGATGAATCAGTTTACACATCTAAGATATACCAGATAAGAGGGGAGCTCGGAAAAAAGGATGCAGAAACAATAGCTAAGGAGATACTGGCCAATGACATCATCCAGCAATGGAGGGTATATAAAAGACCTGCCCGCTCAGGCCTGGCTATGGCAGGCGAGGATGAATGGGATGATAAAGATGGAATCGGCATGAATGTCTCCAGGGTAGCCCTCAATAAGAAACCCCAAGTAGGAACATTCCCAATAAAGAGTGATGATGAATTAAAAAGGCTGTCAACAGAGAGGAGCCTTGCATTACATGAAAGTGATATACCAGTTATACGCGAATATTTCTTAAAAAAGGAGGTGCTTTTAAAAAGAAAGGCCCTTGGTCTTGATCTCCCTACAGATGTTGAGCTTGAGTATATATCACAGGCAAGGAGTGATCATTGTAATCACAATACATTCAGGGGCCTCTTTAGATATCATGATATAGCTACTAACTATAAGGAGACAGTTGATAACCCCTTTAAAACATGTATTGAAGATCCGACATTAAAGATAAAGGAGAAAAAAGACTGGGTTATCTCTGTGCTCTGGGATAATGCAGGTGTAGGGAGGTTTGATGAAAAAAATTATTACGTTATTACTGGAGAGACACACAACAGCCCATCAAATATGGAGGCATATGGAGGGGCTATTACAGGAATAGTGGGAATTTACAGGGACCCTTTAGGGACAGGTAAAGGCTCAAAATTAATCTTAGGCACATATGGATTCTGTGTAGGTCCCAGGGACTATGACGGAGAGCTAAAACCCCACCTTCATCCCAGGCGACTTTTAGATGGTATAATTGAAGGGGTGAAGGATGGTGGAAACAAGAGTGGTATCCCTACCTCATTCGGGCAGGTCCTCTTTGATCCGTCCTATATGGGAAAATGCCTCGTGTTTGTAACCGCCTTGGGGCTAATGCCAGCCACAGTAGATGGTAAATCCGCCCACCTAAAAAAGACGAATCCAGGTGATTTGATAATCATGTGTGGTGGCAGGGTAGGAAAGGATGGAATCCATGGAGTTACCGCTGCCTCAGAGTCTTATAGCGAAACTACCCCTGCAGGTCACGTCCAGATAGGAGACCCCTATACCCAGAAAAAGATGCATGACTTTTTACTTGAGGCCAGGGATGAGGGGCTTATAGAATTTATTACGGACAATGGTGGTGGGGGGCTATCTTCATCAATAGGAGAGTCGGCCAGGTGGTCTAATGGCTGTCATGTAAACTTGGAAAAGGTCCCCCTGAAATATGAGGGATTAGATCCCTGGGAGATCTGGGTTAGTGAGTCCCAGGAGAGGATGACTGTGGCGGTAAGGCCTGACAATATTAGCAGGTTTATGGAGCTCTCCAAAAGACATGCAGTAGAAAGCACGGTTATTGGCCAGTATAATGATAGCGGATACCTTCATCTAACTTTTAATGAAAAGACATGTGCCTATATACAGATGGATCTTCTTAAATCATCATTCCCCCAGTGGGAATTTGATGCCGAATGGATTCCACCTTCATTTAGGGGGCTGAAAGAGCCTGTCTGGGGGGAGCCGGAAGACCAGGGTCGCCTCCTTACATCAATTTTGAGGAGGCCAAATATCTGTGCCAAAAGCTGGATTCAAAGGCAATATGACCATGAGGTTCAGGGTGGGAGTGTTATCAAACCACTTACTGGCAAAGAGCAAGATATGGTAAGCGATGCAGCGGTTGTAAGGCCGATTTTAGACTCTCCGAGAGGAATTGCAATTACCCAGGTAATAAATCCATTCTACGCCCTAATTGACACCTATCACATGACAGCAGTAACCATTGACGAGGCGGTGAGACGCCTGATTGTTGTTGGTGGTGATCCTTCCTGTATCGGGGGTGTGGATAATTTCTGCTGGCCAACTATTATCCATGATCCTGCTAAAAATCCTGACGGAAACTATAAGGCCGCTCAACTTGTACGGGCATGTTGGGCATTAAGGGACTACACCCTTGCCTTTGAGATACCACTGCTGTCAGGTAAAGACAGTATGTATACCGATGGTGAATTAAAGGGGCCTTTTGGAATGAGCCAAAAGATATCCGGGCTGCCAACACTTCAGTTTACTGCTACAACAGTAGTCACAGATATAAGGAAGTGCGTGACAATGGAACTAAAGGTACCTGGTGATCTTGTTTACATCCTTGGAAAGACAGGGGATGAGCTTGGGGCAAGTGAGTACTATCAAATGATGGACTGGATAGGACTGAATGTCCCAAAGGTTGAGGCAGAAAATGTAATTCCTCTTTATCAGGCCCTTTATCAGGCGATCCAGGATGGGTTGGTTGCCTCCTGCCATGCTGTTGGGAGGGGCGGATTGGGTGTCCATATCGCACTCTCTGCAATAGGAGGAAGCCTGGGCATGGATATAGATCTAAGCTCTGTTCCAGCGGAGGAGAAGATTTCAAACACAAGACTACTGTATTCTGAGTCTGCAGGTAGATTCATAGTAACAATTGATCCAAAAAACAAAAAGACATTTGAAGATATAATGGATGGACTTGACTATGCCTGCATAGGAAGGGTGACCGAGGCTCATATCCTTCAAGTGTCAGGTATAGATGGTAAGATCATTATAAAAGAAAAGATAGGTGATTTAAAAGATGCCTGGAAAGAGCCCTTTGGAGATTTAATATGAAGACAGTCAAGGCCCTTGTTCTTACTGGATATGGTCTAAACTGCGATTATGAAACAGATTTTTCTCTGAAATTAGCTGGTGCTGATTCAGAAAGAATACACATAAATGAGTTGATATCAGGCCCAAAAGATAGTGGTAGGGTGAGTCTGGACAACTACCATATCCTGGTATTGGGAGGTGGTTTCAGTTGGGCAGATGATCATGGAGCTGGTGTGATCATGGCTGCGAAGTTGAGATACAATATAGGTGAAGAGATTGAGGAATTCATCAGGGAAGGGAAACTCATTATTGGTATCTGTAATGGTTTTCAGGCCCTTGTAAACTTAGGACTTCTACCAGGATTTGACGGAGATTATCACTCCAGAAAGGTCGCACTGACATATAACGACTCAGGAAATTTTATCGATACCTGGGTCAAACTCAATGTAAAAGAGGATACTGAATGTATCTTTACCAAGGGGATTTCCACTCTTGAACTCCCTGTGAGGCATGGTGAAGGGAAGTTTTACGCCAAAAAAGAGATTATTGATAGACTAATAAAGAAAAATCAGGTGGTTATGCAGTATGCAGATAATGAGGGTCATCCTGCCCAAGGCAAATGGCCTTTTAATCCAAATGGATCTCTTTATGATATTGCAGGAATCTGCGACACCACGGGTAGGATTTTTGGGGTGATGCCCCATCCAGAGGCCTACAATCATTACACAAACCATCCAGAGTGGGTCATAAAAAAAGAGAAGTTGGCCAGGATGGGTAAGACAATAGAAAAGGAAGAGGGTGAAGGAATTGCCATCTTTAGGAATGCCGTGAATTATATCCGGGAAAATCTTTAATCGCTTAGGTTTTATCTCGCCCGCTCTCCCGATATATCGGGATCGCTTGAGCACACAGAGTCCTCAGAGATAAATTCTTTGTCCTGATTTTTTGACCCTGGTGAAATAGAAACTAAAAAGGCATTTCACAGGGCAGTGACAAAAAATTAGGCCAAACACTCAGCCCCTTCCGGGGCATTTATGATTCTGGTAATACCGTCTTTGAGCAGAACTTCGTTGAAATTTATCAATAAGCCGAGTGGCTTCTTTGCTAAACGTAAATAGGTTAAAAGCTGCTTTTTATGTACCTCCTGTACTTTCTCCACTGACTTTAACTCAACAATAATCGTATCTTCAACCAATATATCAAGCCTAAATCCTTCATCATGTACTCTCTGTCCCCGATAAAAAATAGGGAGAGGTACTTCATATCTAACCTTTATACCCATATATCTTAACTCAATAACCATGCAAGATTGACCTGCCCTGTTAAGTATTAACGCCGACTTCAACCAGAAAATTATTTATTCTCTTTCTGATATACTCTTTCCCAAATGTAGTTTTAAGGTACTTTTCTCTATGTATAGCATCCTCCTGATTTAAACAGGCTTCATAATAAACTAATATCAAAGGTCGTCTATCAGATGTTGATTGAACTCTCCCAGCGTTATGTTCAGCAACTCTTCTTCTTAAGTCATCAGTGAATCCAGTATAGAATTTTTTGTCTTGGTCACTGAAAAGAACATATACATAATACATTTCTTTTACTTAACAGGGTAAAACTCTAATAGCCCTGGCCCTAATTTCTTGTGAACATTGATGGCAGCCTTTATGATTTGAGATGAGAGTTGATTTAGTTCCATAAAAATCTCCTGTGATAGCAGGATGGCACTTTAATCTGGATTGCCATCTCAGCAATCCAGATTAAGCCTCTGTGTCCTCTGTGAGCTCTGCCTGCCCCGTAGGTGCATTGCATCGTACTGGGGTGAGAGATAAAGATACTCCCGTGGTCAGATACGCCCTACAGTTTTACCTTAACTCTTTCAAAATGCAACGATGTGTCAAATCTAACGCCTATGCCCACTCCTTGACATTTTTCGCCAATGTCTTTATTGCTCGATGGATCTATCCGCAAAACAGTTGCCGTTCCCCTCATACATGCCTTCACATCAATGGTTGAAGGCAGATGAATGGTCATTTCCAGTGATTGACCTGGAAAATATTTGCCGGCTTGTTGGGTTATAAACTTAGCTCCTCCCCCGGAGATATTCTTTAGCATTGTCTTTTCATTGAATTTGTTACCCTCACTATCTTCAGCAGACACTTCCATCATAAATTCAACTGGAAAACGATTAAAAGCTCTTCTCTCGGGTTTATTATTCATCATTTTTCCTGGCAACTTTATTATATTGTAGCAATTTCATCTAACTTGTGTAGAGTAAGTCAAACTCACTAACATTGACACTATCAAAACTCACCTCTGATCTCCCTTATCTTTTTACGGCTTTTGGGAGGTTTTGGGTTTTTAATATGTTTACTCATAGTTTGACTCTTTTAATAGTTATCCCAGATAAATCTGAAACAAACGTTCATGCCCGTTCTGGGCACCACGAAGGATGAAAATTAAGTCTATTTTCGGATCAAATCCGAAATCTGAATATCGAAATCCCTGGCCCGGACCTGGCCTACCAGCGAAAGAGCCTGTTCTAAGACCGTCGGGCCATGGCGGGCCAAAATTCGAATATATTTCCTTTCTTGTCATTTCAAACGTTTGTTTTGGATTGACTTTTTCACAAGACTACTTTAAAATTTTGTACCATGAATCACAATCAAAGAAAATTTATTTCAGATAAGCTGGGCACATTGGGAAATATTGCAGTTGGAGCGTTGATATTTGGCCAATTCCTCTCAAAAGAATTATTTCGTTTTCCTTCGTTTTTATTTGGCATTATACTTTTTTTCATTTGCTATCTTACAGGATACCTCATTTTAAAAGGTGGTGATAACTAATGTCGGCTTTAGCCTGGACTTTTTTAATTATTACAATAATAATTATTATTTTTGCAGGGCCAATTATTTATAATGACTGGAAAAAAAGACATAAACATATTTCAGAATAAGTAAGCCGGTT
>JAUWNK010000073.1 GCA_030612685.1 Desulfobacteraceae bacterium | reverse complement strand
TTGGAAGAAATCTTTACCAATTTGATCAGTAATGCCATCAAATATAATAAGGCAGGCGGCTGGGTTAAAGTAACGTTATATGAAAAGGATCAGGAGGTATGGGTTGAGATCAGGGATAACGGTTTAGGGATGAAAGAGGAGCATCTCTCAAGAGTATTCGATGAATTTTATCGAGTTGATGGAAGGAGAAATGCCCCTATAAAGGGATCCGGACTGGGGTTATCTATTGTCAAAAAGATGGTAGATGCACATACCGGTACGATTGATGTGGAAAGCAAGTTCGGTGAGGGAACAACCTTTAGGATTTGCTTCCCCAAATTCTTTCAGACGAAAAAAAAGGTTAAATGAGAATAAAAAAGTGGAGTTCGAGATGAAGAGAAAAGAAGACATTGATTTGATCTTTCAGCCCAATTTGGTCAGGATTGAAAGAATCTTACCTCAGATGAGCGACCACAGACTTTTTCAGCTCAAATTTGTTGATGAAGATGTGGCCAGGGCTTTTTTTCATGCCCCTGGTCAATTTGTTGAGGTGACTGTGTTAGGCGTTGGAGAGGCCCCCATATCAATTTCATCACCGCCCACAAGACCTGGAATCATTGAAATCTGTATTCGGAAGGCCGGTTCGGTGACCAGCGCCCTATTTGAATTACAGAAGGGGGATTTTATTGCCTTAAGAGGCCCTTTTGGAAGAGGTTTTCCCATGGATATTTTAAAGGGTCAAGATCTTTTGCTTGTTGCTGGAGGGTTAGGCATGGCGCCTTTGCGCTCTCTCCTACAGGCCATTCTTGATGACCGTGCGAGTTATGGTGATCTGGTCTTGATGTATGGTGCTAGAAACCCGGATGATATACTCTTTAAATATGAGCTTTTAGGTTTGATGAATAGAACAGATATCAAGTACCTTTTAAGTGTTGATGTAGATGAAGAGGGCATCTGGCGACAATATATTGGAGTGGTTACCGGTTTATTTGAGCGGGTTGAACTGAATCCCGAAACTACCTTTTGTGGCCTATGTGGACCTCCGATAATGTATCGCTTTGTTGTTCAAGAATTACTAAAGAGAAATATTCCAACAGAACGAATATTTGTGTCCTTAGAGAGGATGATGCAATGTGGCGTAGGAAAATGCGGTCATTGTGCAATCGGGGAATATTATTGTTGCACAGATGGGCCGGTCTTTAAATATTCAGAGATTAGTCATATCAAGGAGGCAATCTGATGTCCCAAACATTGGTAGTATGCCCCTTTTGTGGGTGCGGATGCAGTTTCTATCTTGAAGAAAAGGAAGGGAGAGCCGTTGGTGTAACACCGAGCCGCGAGCATCCGGTAAGTCAGGGATCCCTTTGTGTCAAGGGATGGAGGGCCTATGAATTTATAAATCGGCCGGAAAGGTTGAAATCGCCAATGATCCGAGATGGTGGTATTGTTAGAGATGCTACATGGGATGAGGCATTTGATCTGGTATCAAGGAAATTGATCAGCATAAAAAAAGAATATGGGAGCGGTGCCCTGGCATTTTTATCATCAGCCAAGCTCACAAATGAAGAGAATTATGTTTTTATGAAGATGGCACGGGCAGCCTTCAAGACCAATAACATTGACCACTGTGCCCGTCTTTGACATGCCTCAACGGTGGCCGGGCTGGCCGCCACATTTGGTAGCGGTGCCATGACGAATTCGATCCAGGAATTTGATGATGCGGAGGCCTTTTTCGTCATTGGCTCTAATACCACAGAGCAACACCCGATGATTGCCTCCAGGATCATTCAAGCTGTCAGGCAGAAGGAGGCCAAACTCATCGTTGCCGATCCTCGTGAAATAAAACTGGCTAAATTAGCCACGCTTCATCTAAAGCACAAGATGGGAAGTGATGTAGCCTTATTAAATGGTTTGATGCATGTTATTTTAAAAGAAGGATGGGAGGATAAAGAATTTATCAAAGACAGAACAGAAAACTTTGAACCACTTAAGGCTGTTGTTGCCAAATATACACCGGAGAGAGTAGCTGAAATAACCGGTGTTGATAAAGATTCTCTAAGAAAGGCGTCTGAAATCTATGCCAAAGCTAAAAGATCAATGATCATATATGCTATGGGAATAACTCAGCATGTTGCCGGAACTGACAATGTAAAATCATGCGCCAATCTGGCCATGCTTACCGGCCATGTGGGATACCCTTCTACCGGAGTGAATCCTCTTAGGGGACAGAATAATGTACAAGGGGCATGTGATATGGGGGCCTTGCCAAATGTATATTCAGGCTACCAATCTGTGACAGATCCAAAGATCCGAGAAGTATTTGAGAAAGAATGGGGTGTGAATGACCTTAATGACAAAGCCGGATTGACTCTTACAGAGATGATAGATGCGGCTGAAAGAGGAGATATTAAGGCCCTTTATGTAATGGGCGAAAATCCCGTTGTAAGTGACCCTGATGCGCGACATGTGTCCAGGGCATTGAGGAAGCTGGATCTCCTTGTAGTCCAGGATATCTTTTTAACAGAAACAGCCAGGCTTGCCCATGTGGTTTTACCTGCTGCAAGCTTTGCGGAAAAAATGGGAACATTTACAAACACAGAGAGACGTGTTCAGCTTTCCAGGCAGGCAATAGCACCTCTTGGGGGGACGTTACCAGACTGGAAGATCATTTGTGAAATATCGTCCAGGGTTGGCTATCCAATGAATTACGATAGCCCAATTGAAATTTTGGATGAGATAAACAGGGTCACACCCTCTTATGCAGGGATTACGTATAGTCGCCTCAAGGGTTCCTGGGGTTTATCCTGGCCCTGTCCCAATGAGGACCATCCTGGGACACTGTTTTTACATAAAGACCAATTTGCTCGAGGATTAGGTGCCTTTGATGCCAGGGAATATATTCCACCAGCAGAGGTCCCGGATGAAGAATATCCATTCACGCTCATCACAGGGAGAGTAGGCTTTCAGTTTCACACAGGGACTATGACCAGGAAGATCTCCATACTTGAAAGAGAGGCACCCAATGCTGTTTTAGAGATGAACTCCAAAGATGCCCGACGGTTGAGGGTGATAGACGGGAGCATAGTGGCTGTGGAGTCCAGACGGGGCGAACTCCATCTGCCGGTGCAGATAAAACAGGATATTCCAGAATCTGTGGTTTTTAGTACCTTTCATTACAGTGAGAAGAATATTAATGAGTTGACCATTTGCGCTATTGACCCTGTGGCAAAGATACCAGAATTCAGTTGTGCTGTCAGTATCAGGAGGGTCTAATGAAGAGATTAAAAAAAGAGAATGTTTTGCCTTTTCTCAAGGAAATGAACAAGACAGAGAAGGTCTTTTGTCCTCAATGGGTAGATGATAGAGATCTTCTTTTTATACCTCTGGGAGAGGGTGAATATAAAGGAGATATTGGTAAAACAACGATTTCTGTAAAGACTCTGGTATTCCCCCAGACAGAGGATATTATTTCTTTTCGGGGGGAGAGCATTTCGAAAATTATCGACTCTTCAAAAAAGTTACTCTTTGGGATAAGACCCTGTGAAATGAAGGCAATTCAACTTACAGATAGATTCATGAAGCGGGATGATATTGCTGACCCACATTACCTATCAAAAAGGAAGGAAATGACCACGATTGTTATTGCCTGCCATGAACCGCCAAGCGATACATGTTTCTGTATAGATGCGGGAGGAATGCCATATCTGGAAAATGGATATGACGTTCAATTGTTTGATGTCGGTGACTTTTATATAGCCATTGCCGGCAGTGAACGTGGAGAAGAAATTCTTGAAAATAAATATTTTGAGCAAGGCATTGAAGAGGATAGGGAAAAATTGGAGGAAATAAAGAGCAAGGCCCGACATTCACAAAACAATAAACCCGGGCTCAAAAACGCCATTGAGATACTAAAAGAGGAAAAGGCTGATGAGGACTTCTGGGAGAGATTGGCGGATAGATGCATTAATTGCGGGGGGTGCGTTTATGTCTGTCCAACATGCACCTGCTTCAATGTATATGATATCCCTTCTCAGGGTGGATACGTAAGGTGCCGCAGTTGGGATGCATGTCTTCACGCCGGTTTTACAAGAGAAACAAGCGGACATAACCCAAGACCAACTCAAGGATCGAGATTAGCCAGAAGGCATGAGCATAAGCTTAAATTTGATATCATTAACTTTGGTGAGTCCGGATGCGTTGGCTGTGGTAGATGCTCTGATACCTGCCCCGTAGGGCTTGGGGCTATAGAAATTATCCAAGAATTAAACAAGTTGTAGAATTTGTAATGATTTTCATATAATTAAAATATAAAATAGCTGCACAATTTTATTTTAAGGGAGATTTTATTTTTAAGTCAATACAATGGGGGACAATTATGAATGAGAAGGGGAAAAAGATACTAATCATTGACGACGACCCCGACTTTGTCCAGACTACAGGCATTGTTTTGAAATCTGCCGGATATGAGGTCTTGGAGGCGTTCAGTGGGAAAGAGGGTCTTGAAAAATCCAGATCAGACAAACCTGACCTTTATATTATAGATTTGATGATGGAGACATATAGCGAGGGATCAAATGTCATTAAGGCCTTACGTGAGGATGAGGAGACCAAAGATAAGCCAAGGATCATGATTACCTCAGTTGATCTTAAGGGACCCTGGGATTCCTATCCTCAGGATGAATGGCTAACCTGCGATTTTCTACTTCAGAAACCTGTTCCTCCTGACGATCTTTTAAAATGTGTTGAGAATGCACTAACACGGAGATAGGGCTTTTTTAAGAAAATGACGACTTACAGAAAGAACAAAATTAGTTTCAAATTCCAAGATATTCGCCATTTTCTTCCCAATAATGGCATTCGTCGCTATTGGCTTTGAGCACTGCATTGCCAATATGTACTTCATTCCCGTTGGTATTTTCTTGCACAATTGGGCGGGGATTGCAGGTCCAGCGGCCTTCGATCCAGCATCCCTCAATTGGATTAGTTTCTTATGGAAAAACATGGTGCCTGTAACTATAGGCAACATCATAGGTGGGGCAGTATTTGTGGGGATGAGCTATTGGGGTGCTTACCTCAGACCATCTTCTGAGGTCAAATGAGTATATTTTATAAGGTGGAATCCAAGAAAGGAATTTTTCACTATCAAAAAGATATAACTCTGAGTCAATCAGAGTGAGGAATTTTCAGTCTGACTACCATCTACAATGGCTGTGGATGGCTTTCCAGTATCCTACTCTCTCAATTTCCCTCTAATTGAGATTCTGGTCTTTCTGTAAATCCTTTTTTTACTTCTTGCCATTTTACTTTTTTCCTTTTAAGTATCTCGATAGCCTTTAATGCCAGTCATATTGGAAGAATGAACATAGGTACCTGATCTTGGGAAAAGATTGTAGATTTGATCGTATTTTAAAATTTCTGACTATTTTTGTTAATAAGTTTGTAAAATGCAAAAATACTAAACTTTACTGGTCATTATCCTTTGTTGGGCAAGGTGGTGAGAATATGACAGAAGACTTTAGGATCGAGAGACTTGGTCAAGTACTGAAAAAAATAAGCACATCAAGCCTGTTGTGGCAGAGTATTCTGGATAATACCGGGTATCCAGGGTACATTGCTTGAGAAGGCCAGTAAACTAAAGAGATTAATGGAGTTATGCTATGATAAAAGACCAGAAAAAGCGTTGGAAGGTATATTCATGGCTGGACTTAAGGCTGTAGATCCTGAAAGAGCGGTTCGAAAATATGTCTGGCGTAAGCGAGACCAGTTATTTGTTGAAGACAGCTCTTATAGTCTGAATCGTTTCAAAAGGATCTTACTGATCGGGGCAGGAAAGGGCACAAAGCTTATAGCATGCTCAGGAAGGGAGTAAAGGAGGGCTAAAAGAACGCCCCGATTCTCAATGAGAGAGGGAAAAGGAAGCAATTAATAATACATAGCAAGCTTAATGAAAAATTGAAATAGCATAAGACATTTTTATAAATAAAAGATTTGACAATTTAGTAATCACGGGGTTATAGATAGCAGCGATTTGCGTGAGAAAGATTTTTTTATCCGGAAGGAGTTAATATGCTGGAAATAAGGTGGCATGGAAGAGGTGGGCAGGGAGCAGTAACATCGGGAGAGATGCTAACACTCGCTGCAATTGAGGAAGATAAGTATGGGCAGGGCTTTCCCATGTTTGGTCCGGAAAGGAGAGGCTCTCCTGTTGCTGCATTCACACGCGTTGACGATAAACAGATAAAAATAAGACATTATGTTTATAAACCGGATGCGGTTGTTGTCCTTGATGCAGGTCTTGTAGATGTGGTTGACGTTACCGATGGGCTGAAACCAGAAGGAGCTATAGTTATCAATACATCGATGAGTGCCGAAGAAATGAAGAAAAAACTCGGGTTTTCGGGTAAGGTTGCAACTGTGGATGCTACAAGGATAGCTTGGGATGAGTTGGGTGTCCCGATTGTGAATACGACAATGCTCGGTGCTCTTCTTAAGGTAGTGCCCATAGTAAAAATAGCCTCATTGAAGACTCCACTGGAGAAGAGATTCGGGAAGATAGCAAAGAAGAATATTAATGCCCTGAACAGGGCTTATAAAGAAGTGAAAATAAGTAAGCAATCGTAACCGATCAGGTAGCCACAAAGGCACCAATTCCAATTTTCAATTTTCAATTGTTTGTGTCTTAGTGGCCGAATAGTTGCAAACAATCTAAATAAGATTTGAGGTTAATTATGGCAGGAGCAACTTGGCGGGAGATTTTCCCGGGAAATGTAGTGCTTACACCTGGTAGCACAAAGGGGTATCATACAGGGGGCTGGAGGTCACTGCGCCCTGTATGGGATAATTCAAAATGTATCAAATGTGGCATCTGTTATGTATACTGTCCTGAGGGGTGTGTCAGCCAGGATGAAGATGGATATTTTATGGCAGACCTGGATTACTGCAAAGGGTGCGGGATTTGTGCACAAGAGTGTTGGACAGGTGCAATAGAAATGGTGGAGGAGGGGTAAGTATGGCAAAGCGTAAGCGAATTGGTATGGAAGTGGCATTAGCTGCTGCGGAAGCAGTTGGGATGTGTAATGTAGATGTAGCCGCGGTTTATCCCATAACTCCTCAGTCTCACATAGCAGAACACCTATCAGAGTTAGTTGCTGATGGGAAGACCGATACAGAATATGTTACGGTTGAATCTGAGCATACATCTATGAGTGTTTGTATAGGTGCTTCAGCGACAGGCGCAAGAGCCTATACGGCAACCTGTTCTCAGGGTTTGATGTTGATGCATGAGTTGCTCCCCATAGCCTCAGCAATGAGATGTCCTATTGTAATGTCAGTGGCAAATCGTCCAGTGAATGCCCCTCTTAATATACTGAGCGACCATTCTGATATTATGCCCCAGAGGGACAGCGGATGGATTGTGATCTTCTCGGAGAATGGGCAGGAAGTTGTAGACTTGACTTTAATGGCATACAGGATTGCCGAGGACAAAGATATAATGTTGCCTGTTATTATAGGCATAGATGGTTTTATATTAACGCATATGGTTGAACCTATGGAATTCCCAGACCAGAAAGAGATAGATAAATTTCTTCCCCCTTATAAGCCTTATGCGACTTTGCATCCAGATAAGCCGTTGACTATGGGGGCTTTTGCGATGCCGGATTTCTTTCCCCAGATGATGAAGGCAAAAGATATGGCGCTTCTGAATTCAAAGAAGACCATAGTAAAGGTCTGGGATGAGTGGGAAAGGAAGTTCGGACGTAGATATAGGCCTGTAGAGACATACAGGACCGAGGGTGCTGAAACGATACTGGTAACAATGGGTTCGATGAGTGAGACTGCCGAGCTGGGTGTTGATGAATTGAGAGACAAAGGTGTTTCCGTTGGACTTGTTAAGATAAGGCTCTGGAGACCGTTCCCATCTGATGAGTTGAAAGTGGCTGTAAAAGATGCAAGAGTCCTGGCAGTGATGGATAGGGCAGTTTCTCCAGGGACAGGAGGAGGGCCTGTTTTTACTGATATCAAAGCTGTATTTTATGGTGAAGATAGCAGGCCCATAATAGTGAATTATGTGATGGGGCTCGGAGGTGTAGACGTTACAGTGGGAGATTTTGTAAAGATGGGAGAAAAGGCGGCTAAGGCTAAAAAAGAAGAATATGAATTTTATGGAGTGATGGGATAATGAGTATTGTAGAAAACTTTGACCTGTATGCCCCGAGATTGATTGACAAGGGAGAGTACTTTTCTATGGGACACACCGGATGTGCAGGATGTGGAGAGGCCTTGGCAACGAGATTGGTTCTGAAGGGCCTGGGTAAAGATACTATAGTTTCAAATGCAACGGGGTGTCTGGAGATTATTTCAAGCCGGTACCCTACGACCGCATGGGAAATACCCTGGATACACGTAGCGTTTGAAAATGCTGCAGCGGTTGCCGCCGGTGTTGAATCAGGGTTAAAGGCGCTGCGCCGCAAAGGGAGGATACCGGATCGAGATGTCAAATCGGTAAGTATGGCAGGAGATGGAGGTACGGCAGATATCGGTCTTCAGGCTTTGTCCGGGGCAATGGAGAGAGGGCATGATATGATTCATGTCTGTTATGATAATGAAGCATATATGAACACTGGGATCCAGCGTTCCAGTCAAACACCTTTCGGGGCGTGGTCAACTACCTCGCCACCAGGTGAAGTGAGTTTCGGGCAGCGGACATGGAAGAAGAATATTCCTGAGATTATGGTAGCACATAATGTGGCTTATGTGGCCACGGCGAATCCGAGCTATCCCCTTGATCTTATAAGAAAGGTGGAAAAGGCAAGAAAGCTGAAAGGTCCTTCTTACATCCACTGCCTTTCGGTATGTCCCACCGGATGGAGGATGGATTCGAGTCTTACAATCAAGGTGGGTCGGCTGGCGTTGGAAACAGGTATTTTTCCCCTTTATGAGGTGGAAAATGGTAAATACAGGATAACTGTTGATATGCCGGAGCCCCTCCGACCCGTGGAGGATTATCTGAAATTACAGGGTCGATTCAGGCATCTCAGACCGGACAAGATAGAAGAGATACAGGCGAGGGTGAACCTGGAGATTAAAAAGTTGATGAATAAGGTAAATTATATACAGTCCTGGGAAGAGTTGGGTTGAAGACAGGGCCATGAAAACAAAAAAATACAGGATAGGGTGACATAAGAATGAATACAGCTTCATTTAGCAGTTGGAAAGGTAAGATCGTTGACAATAGGAAAGGTAAAGCCGCAAAGTCGGTGGACATTAAATTTCCTGCCCAGTTAGGTGTTGATAATGTATCGGCAGTGATGGGCTGGAACGGTCTTGTGGTGATGGACCCAGATGCAGACATCATATCTCTGACCATGAATTATCTTAAGGAGGCAAGAAAACTCTCCTGTGGTGAATGCTCGGTTTGTAGGATAGGGATTGACAGGCTTCTGGATATCTTTGGGAAGATGTCAGAAGGTGATGGAAACAAAAAAGATCTTTTCGAGGTTCAGCAGATCATCAGGGGAGTATCCGTAAACAGCAAGTGTAATTTTGGCCGGTCGGTTTTGTTTCCGGTACTGGATGCCATTAAATATTATAGGTCTGATTTTCTAGCTCTGATCAAAGGTGAAAGGAAGCTGGAAACAAAAGAGTATTCATATGCTGTTACCGCTCCCTGTATGGAAGCCTGTCCAGCAAGTCTGGATATCCCGGGCTATATTGAGCTGATCAGAAACTCCAGGTTTGAAGAGTCGCTCAATTTGATTCGCGAAAAATGTATACTTCCCGGTGTGGTGGGGCGTGTCTGCCCACATCCCTGTGAAGATGCCTGTGTCCGCCAAGATATAGATGGCCCCCTTTCTATCAGGTTGCTGAAGAGGGCGGTGGCGGATTATGATTTACAGGAGGGTGGCAGTCCCCTAACAGGTACTATGGAGGAAAAGGAGGAAAAGGTTGCCATTATCGGATCTGGCCCGGCAGGACTGGCTGCAGCCTATAATCTCCGCTTGATGGGGTATAAGGTTACCATCTTTGAAACCCTACCTCGTGCAGGCGGAATGGCGACAGTTGGAATTCCTGATTATCGTCTTCCCAAGGACATCCTTAATCATGAAATAGACCTTATCAAACGAATGGGTGTAGAGATAAAGCTGAACAATAAGGTTGAAAAGCTCAACCTGAAAGAGTTGCAGAAGAAAGGTTATAAAGCGGTATTTCTTGCCGTTGGTGCCCATATAGGGACTAAGATTGGTGCCGAGGGGGAAGATAAAGGATACGAAGGTTTTGTTGATGGTGTAGAGTTTCTAAGGGATATGAACCTTGGCAAGAAGGTTCAGCCTCAAAAGAAGGTAGTCGTGGTAGGTGGTGGCAATACCGCTTTAGACTGTGCACGTAGTTGTGTCAGAATTGGCTTTGACAATGTGGAGATCATCTACAGAAGATCAAGGGCCGAAATGCCTGCAAGTGACGAAGAGATAGAGGAAGCGGAAAAAGAAGGTGTGAAATTTAACTATCTTATGACTCCTGTAAAGATACTGGAAAAAGATGGAAAGGTAACAGGAGTAGAATGTATAAAAATGAGATTGGGTGAGCTTGACGAAAGCGGAAGGAGAAGACCGATCCCTGTTAAGGGATCTGAATTTACCATGGATACAGTCATGGTTATACCCGCTATAGGTCAGAGGCCTGATTTGCCTGCAATGACCGGCAAAGACAAAGTTGAAGTTACTGACTGGGGGACGATTAAAGCTGATCTGGTAAGCTATAAGACAAACATTGAAGGTGTATTTGCAGGTGGAGACTGTGTAACTGGTCCGGCTATCCTTATTGATGCGCTGGATATGGGAAATAAGGTGGCTCGAAGTATAGATTGTTATCTTCGGGGAGAGGATTTAAAAAGGGAAATTTCCTTTGAGGGTGTTAATACAAGGGAACAGAGGGAACAGGGATTTATTGCAGAAAAAGTGGCTGAAAAGGTTGATTTATTAGATGTAGATAAACGGAGTGAAGGTTTTACAGAAGTTGAAAGTGGGTATGACGTCTCCGAAGCCATGAGAGAGGCCCAGCGCTGCCTGAGATGTTACAGGCTAATGGTCTGTGAGCAGGCTGGCTGAAGGGAGAATCCGGAATTAATAAGGAGATTTTAATGGTAAACATAATTATAGACGGGCGTAAGATAAAGGCAAAAGAAGGTTCGACTATACTGGAAAATGCCGAGGAGTTAAAGATAGAAATACCTACTCTTTGCCACCATAAGGAGCTCAGCCCCTTTGGCGCCTGCCGCCTCTGTACAGTAGAGGTAAAAACAAACGGTAAGTGGAAAATGACGACCTCATGCGATACCGCTGTTGATCAGGGGATGGAAATAAGAACAGATTCGGATAAAGTGCGGGAAAGCAGGAGACTATCTGCACAATTGCTTTATTATAAGTACCCCACAACGGCAGTGGTTCGGGATATGGCATGGAAACTGGGAGTCGAGGTATCGGAGGATGCAAAGGCAGAGGGTCATGATTGTATACTTTGCGGATTGTGTGTGAGGGCATGTCGAGAAATAGTTGATACTGGCGCGCTTACATTTCGGGACAGGGGACTTGGCCGTGATATAGATGAACCTAGAATTGAGTTTGATCCAAAACTCTGTATAGGTTGCGGTTCTTGTGCATATGTCTGTCCAACAGGATATGTGAAAATGGAGGCAGTTGAGGACAAGCGGATTATCTGGGATAAGGTATTCAAGATGGCGGCCTGCAAGGTATGCGGGAAGTATTTCGCCCCACAGGATCAGTTAGAATATATAAGCAAAAAAACAGGTGTGCCATTGAGTAAGCTTTATACCTGTGTGAATTGTAGATAAGCGCTCCAGCATCAAGTTTTTAGTTTCAAAGATAGAGAACAAAATGGACTGTATTTTTTGTAAGATTATTGATGGAGATATACCTGCTATCAAGGTATTGGATGAGGAACTCGTAGTTGCCTTTATGGATATAAATCCTTCAAACCAAGGCCACATGCTGGTTGTTCCAAAGAACCATGCAGAGAATATCTTTGAGATATCCGAGAGTGAGTTAGCAGCCACTGTTAAAGCAGTAAAAAGGTGTGCAAAGGCAGTTAAAGAGGTGCTAAATGCAGAGGGCATAACTATTCTTCAACTCAATGGCAAGGCATCTGACCAGATAATTCCCCATTTTCACATACATATTATACCCAGATGGGAGAATGACGGACTACCGGTATCCACGTGGGAGATGAAAACTGGTGATATGGAAGAGATAAATGATATAGCCCGGAAGGTAAAGAAAAACATCACCCCATCTTCTTAAAGATCGAAACCAATAGAGCTAAGTCTTTTCGTCCCACCCGTATATTGGCCTCCCTGACCGCTGACCACCAGAGGGTTTTACAGCATGATCCCAGGTCTTGTCTGCCAAAAGCGAAAATATCTCACTCTTGTGAAAGCCGGGGAGAAGAGGACGCTTATTCCAATCAGGATGCTCCAGGTAGTCCATCTACATTTTCAGGACTACTGTCCCTATGAAGATCCAGATACCCTTTCCTTATGGTTTGGCTTACCGAGCAGACATCTTCCTGGTATTTTTGCTCTTTTAAATTGGTGAGTCTGAAGTGGCGCACATCAGTTTCGAAACGGATCACTGAACCTGCAGGTACCATAGTATGGGAGGGAATGGTTGCTCTCATTATGACTGACCCGATTCCTACCCAGACAGCATCTTCCAGTGTAGCCCTGTAAAGTACAGAGCGAAGTGCCAGGAAGCTCCCTTCTCCGATCTCACACGGCCCGTGTATGATAACGCCATGCGCGATGGATGCTCTTGGTCCGATTTCTACAGATGTTCCTCCCCTGGCATGAATGATAACACCGTCCTGTATATTGGATTCAGCTTTGATTACAATAGGGTGAACTTTGCCTTCGGTGTCTGCTTCATCCGCTCTAATTACTGCTTGAGGCCCTATATAGACATTAGGACCAATGCGGACATTGCCAATTATCTGGGCACTGGGGTCTACAAACGCTGTAGGATCTATTTCCGGCCTATCACCATTGGGATTGGAGCGAACTCCATAATGGCTCATTACCTTTTTCATCAGTTTTTCCTCCTTTAAAAGTACCTTTACAATCCCTGGCGGATTTACATTCTTCTTAAACCCAAAATTTGCGTTTGAAAATTAATAGTGTTTTAACCTATTGAAAACCTTATATTTATACGATAACCAATTGGATCCAAAAAGTGCAACACAAATTTTGCCGAAGGCCTTTCTTCCAGAGGGAAGGGCGGGGTTAATCCCGCCCCATCACCTTGTTTTTTTATAACAAAATAAAGGGGTTTTTCACTTTCTTTTTCAATGATCAATTTTTCCACAATTAATGCGCCTAAGGCGCATAAAGATGGGGCGGCCCTATGGGCAGATTTTGCTATTGCAAAATCTGGGTTAAAGATCAAAACCAATAGAAGTCAGCCTTTTCATCTCTTTGAGGTCTGTTAGATCAAATGTGATGGGTGTAATGGTTATCCGGTTTTCTTTTAAGGCCTTTAAGTCAGTATTTGGAATACTCTCTTTAACGGGTGTTTCGCTGGCCAACCAGTAATAGACATTCCCTCTTGGATCGTTCCTTTTTTCATATCTATCCCTGTGTCTGACAAGGTCCTGGGTAGTAAAGGATATACCCTTAATCTGATCCTCGGGTATAGCCGGTATATTTACATTCAGGGCTGTTCCTTCTTTGAGGCCATTGTCCATGATAAATTTGATCATCCTGCGGGAAAATCTGGATGCAAAGCTAAAGTCAGGATTATTTTTGGTATTCAGTGAAATAGCAACCGAAGGAATACCCAGGAAGGCACCCTCTGTAGCAGCAGAGACAGTCCCCGAATATAACAGGTTTATTCCCACATTAGACCCAAGGTTGATTCCAGAAAGGATGATATCTGGCCTTTGTTGCAAAATCTCCTGGACACCTATTTTAATACAATCAGCAGG
>JAUWNK010000049.1 GCA_030612685.1 Desulfobacteraceae bacterium | reverse complement strand
GTATCGTTCTTCGTTTTTGGACAAAACATAAAATATTGTAACACTTTAGCTCTTTAAAAATTTAGCACTCCTGGCCTTTTCCTTAGGGCAAGTATTTATCCTTAGCAAAAACAAATGAACATGGGGATCTTTTTTTTCAACGAACTAGGAATATGCTTTTAGCCGGCTCTTTCCCGACCCGCCCGCCTCGCCTGAGCGAGAGCGATGGCGGGCAGGTGATCCAGGCGGGCGACCATCCAAGGATGAGATATCCACATGCAGAGGAGAGGGCAGTCTTCTCAAGGGCAGCGCGCCCGCCTTAATATGGAGCATAAGCAAGCATTACAGCATGGGATCTTTCGTTGATAAAAAAGATCCCCATGCTCATTAACCGATTAGTTTCAAGGAGCTAAAGTGTTACAAAATATTCAATTACAGGATTTAAGCTTACCGATAACCAGGATTCGTAAAATCTTTTTAATGAACATAACGCACCTTCGGTACGTACTTGTAGTGCAGAGCTTTAGCTCTGCCATTGGGATGCAGGGCTGACCTGCCCGCCATGCGAGACGCAAGGCGAGGCGGGCGGGAGCCCTGCGCTACGTTTGAAAAAAGGAATTTCCTATACTATCAAGTTAATCCTGTTATCCTGTCAAAAAATCCAGGCGCAAATTCTGCGAAGTTATTCCTGTGCAAGCCTTTAGCATACCAACACAAGCCTGACATCCATTACATTTGTATTCGTCGGACCGGTCATGAGAAGATCTTTCGTCTTTTCAAAAAAATGATACGCGTCGTTTCTGTCCAGAAATTCGGCTGCCTCCATCCCTGCATCTTTTCCGCGCGTTACTGTGAGGGGATCTACCAAAGCACCTGCTGCGTCTGTGGGGCCATCATTTCCGTCTGTGCCACCGCTCAGTATGACAACTCGAGGCGGAAGCTCCACAAGGTCGAGGCATGCAGCCAGGCAAAACTCTTGATTTCTTCCTCCAAGACCTTTACCACGGATTGTCACAGTGGTTTCACCTCCTGAGATAATACATGCTGGTGGAGGAGTCGGCCGGCCGGTCTTGACAATCTCCTTGGCCATGGCACTGTGAACCCGCGCCACTTCTCTTGTTTCGCCCTCCACCATTGAGGAAAGGATAAGTGTTTCATAACCGAGATCTTTCGCCTTTGCACTTGCCGCTTCTAGGGCCAACATATTGCTCCCCACGATGAAATTGAAGACGCGGTCAAATATCCTCTCATTCTCTTTGGGTGTTTCGGGGATTTGCCCTTTTAAGCCAGCCTTTACGTGTTCATATATGACAGCGGGGACACCCTTCAAGTCATACTTCATAAAGATTTCCCAAACATCCTTGAATGTAGAGCTGTCAGGGACAAAGGGTCCTGAGGCAATTACGTCCATCTTATCTCCCACTACATCAGAGAGCATCAAATTCACAATTGTGGCCGGAAAGGCCGCCCTTGCCATATGCCCGCCTTTAGAGGAAGATATATGCTTTCTGACTGCATTCATCTCATCAATACTGGCTCCACATGCCAATAAACTCTGAGTGAGTTCCTGCTTTTCGGAAAGAGTGATATCTCCAGCAGGCTGAGGGAGCAGGGAAGATCCCCCGCCGGATATGAGAGAAAAAATCAGGTCCTTTTCGCCTGCACTTTTCAGGAAATCGAGGATCTTTCCGGCCCCTTTTACGCCGTTTTCGTCCGGCACAGGATGGCCAGCCTCGATGATCTCAGTAAACGCAAGCTTTTCTGTGAAACCATATTTAAGGTTGATCATCCCTTTCTTGATTCTCTCTCCGAACAGCTCTTCAATGGCCCTGGCCATGGGGGCAGTCGCCTTTCCTGCACCAACGAGCGAGATGCGGTCGAATTTGGTCATATCAAGCTCGGTTTTAGACTCCCCTTCCATTCCTACCACCAGCCCGTCCCCCTCAAGGTTAACAAAACGCCTTACCGCCTTGTATGGGTCCACAGCCGTAAGACAGCCCTTAAATATCTCTCTGGCGTCGGACCGTATGGTTTCTAATTCCTTGTGATGTTTGTTCATGTTATTCACCATTCTTGTAAATTATTGTGTAATCGTAACAGAAAATGGAGTACTGCATAATGGACTATCGGAGCTTCGACCTGGTTTGCGAGAATATCGAACAAGGAATTTCGAATGATGAAGTTTTGTTGTTCTTTGTTCTCCCAATTCCTTGACCCATACCTCTACATGTTCCATTTTCCTTCGATATTTATTATTCCTTGTTCGAGATTCGACGTTTTTTCTAATTCGCAGTCCGCGGAAACCGGGCGTTGTCGGGAATCCGGCAGGGGCGTCCCTCCTCATCAATGGCCGCGTACCTGAAAACACCCTCTGTAACGATATGACGCTCCTCTTCATACTCCCCTAAGAAATCCTTTGCCCATACCTCTAGGTGTCTATATAAGCTAAGATCTTAACATTTATCCGCCTGAGGCAGATTTATCCGCCAGACTTACGGCGGATTTATGTCAAGCCCGCCCTGGCGCGATGTGATTGTAGAAAACTATTGCCCTTTAATATCAGGGAAACGGGAACTATATAATTAAGCCATTGCATGCCAGGTCTGGGCCAGGGTCTTAAAAGGAGCACGGGTATCTCTTTTCAGGCATGAAGAAGCGGATACGTGTAAGCCAGCTAACGGCACGGGTAAAGGCGGGCGGGAAGTCCTTAGAGAACTTACCCGTCACCTCTCCCTCTGGAGTCTAAGACTTAGATGGCCGCCCGCCTGGAGCATCGGTAATGGACGAGCAGAAGTTATTGCCCAGTTCATTACCTGAAAAGAGATACCCATGCTCCTCACAACTTGTCGGTTTGAGGCGAAGCTTCGTTAGCTTGACATCCATGGAACTGTTACCAATACGGACGACCTTTGCGTGGACGCAGATGGTGTCTCCCACATGAACCGGCCTCACAAACGTCATCTTATCCACGGTCACCGTCACGACCCTGCCGCGAGCCACTTCACTGGCCAGCAGGACCCCGCCGATGTCCATTTGAGACATGATCCAGCCGTCAAAGAAATTGAGCGAATGCTCGTGATTATAATTTAAGATTTCTTTCTCTATGCCGAGCATCTTTCTCTGGTTTGTAACCCTCAAAATATATCAATTCAAATGACCTTCTTGATTTAGTAGAAGCCACTAAACCATGTCCCGAGATTTGTGATTTTGAGAATTATCTTGTCTATGCTTTGGGGATCTGTTTCCGCTTTAGTCAGTTCGGTTTGTAGATTATTAATCTGGGGGCACCATACTTATTTCTATTTGTTTTTGGTTTCCTGTCTGCCTTTTTCGGTTTAAACCCAGATTGTTCAGTTGGTGCCGTAGCGAGGCGCAGAAATCCTGGAGCCAGCAATCATGCAACTCTTGCCATAGAATAAGTTTTTACTCATATTGCCACTATGCCAAGAAATAAGTATGGTGTCCCTAGAATCAATTCATCACATCTTTAAAATAGAATAGTACTGACCATGCCGGTCGATTTTGTCTCCTACAGATGTGCCGCAAAATCTGCACCTGTATTCATATTTATCACCTTCTGGTAAAATCAAAAGGAGGGATTTGATTACTGACACGGCCCTTCCGCATTTGGGGCAGTAGAGCTCTGTGGCCTCGAATTCATCGTAACTTGATCGGTCTTGACTTTTTTCCTTAAAAGAAGAATACTTGAATGGTCCTTGCATGTTCATAAAGAATTTCCTTTTTCTTCAATTGTGGCACTATTTTTTTCATTTTACAAAGGAATAGAAAAAATGCAAGCAAGGAAATACTTGCTGCATTTCCTATTCATGAGAAACCACTTGCAATAAATAGTTTAAGGCTCTATCATCGCATATTGGGGGTGAGTATTTTGGCTGATTACATCCCACATCACTAAATTCTTAAAATTTCCCAGCAAAGCTAAGGTGTAACTGTTTCCAAAAATGCTATATAGACATATAAAGTATAATAGTAGTGTTAACCTGACGGAGATTAAGTTATGAAGAAGAAAATACTTATCGGGTTCGGGCTTTTGGTTCTTATTTTGCTCTGGTTAGTGGTTTCCATCTATCCTGATTGGCTGTGGTTTGGGAATCTAACCTTTTCGTCTGTTTTCTGGACGATGCTTTTGAGCAGATACGGTTTTGGTTTGGTGGTTTGGATAGTCTTTATTCTTATCATATTCCTTAACCTTTATGCAGCCAAACGTTTAAGCCCTGCGAAAGAGCCAGGAATTCCCTTTACAGATGAGGGCGGTTATTTTTCCCAGCTTGGCCTTTCAGGCAAGTCCCTACGTTATCTCTTCATAGCCTTTATTCTACTTATTAGTTTAATTATTGCATCAAAGGGATCATACAAATGGGATATGCTCCTGCGCTACTTATATCAGCAACCTTTTGGGAGCACGGATCCTATTTTTAACAGGGACATCGGTTTTTATGTGTTTTCTCTCCCCTTTTACCTTTTCGTCCAGAATGGGTTATTAATTTTGTTCATTTTAGCCGGCTTTCTCACTATGGGGTGGTATCTGAAAGAGGGCGGTCTTCAGGTAATTGGTGAATTTCCTCCAGTGGAAGGTAAGCCAATCTCTGTACCTAAAATTACCATTACACTAAAAGCCAAAAAACACCTTATTTTCCTGGCAGGAATAATTGTTCTGCTCCTGGCCTGGGGATATTATCTAAAAATATATGGACTTCTATATTCTACACAGGGGCCTGCCTTTGGTGCCAGCTATACAGATATCCACATTAGGAAACTGGCCTATTGGGTTTTGATCATTGCCTCCCTGGCCCTGGCCTTTATCTTTTTCCTTAACTCCTCTAAACCCAGGAAAAAATTAATAGTGTTAAGTGTAGGAATCTGGATAGGGGCTGTATTGCTGTTTGCCACCATTCTCCCCATCGTGGTACAAAAACTTGTGGTTAAGCCCAATGAATTAGCCAAAGAATCACCTTACATAGCCTACAATATTGAGCATACCCGTACGGCCTACAATCTAAATAAGATAAAGGAGGTAGATTTTCCGGTAAGTGATAAACTAACTATGGAAGATATCAAGAAACATAATGTGACCATTCAAAATATCAGGATCTGGGACGAACGTCCCTTGCTTCAAACCTACAGGCAGATTCAATCGATACGGCTTTATTACGATTTTCACAATGTAGACGTGGATCGGTATCTCATTAACAAACAATTACGACAAGTTATGTTGGCGGCCCGGGAGTTGGTGGTAAACAAACTTCCTCCCCAGGCAAATACATGGGTCAACAGACATCTGATTTATACCCATGGCTATGGATTAGCCCTAAGCCCGGTAAATGAAGTAACCAGCGAGGGACTTCCCGTTCTCTTTATCAAAGACGTGCCGCCTTCCTTTGAGCCTGACCTGAAGATAGAGCGTCCCGAGATCTATTATGGAGAAAAAACAGATCAGTATGTTCTGGTAAAGACCAAAACAGAGGAATTTGATTATCCCAAGGGGGACAAAAATGTCTATACTACTTACCAGGGAGAGGGGGGAGTCCATATCAAGTCTTTTATTAGAAGACTATTGTTTGCCCTTGAATTTATGGATCCCCAGATACTATTTACTACCTATTTAAGCCCTGATAGCAGAATAATGTATAATCGCCGGGTTGATAGGCGGGCGGGCTCCATTGCCCCATTTCTGGATTATGACGCTGATCCTTACCTGGTTGTCTCTGAGGGGAAGCTCTATTGGATTCAAGATGCATACACGACCTCTGATATGTACCCCTATTCCCGGCGATCCTCTAAATATCTTAAAAATAAAAAGCTCAACTACATCCGGAATTCGGTCAAGGTAATTATTGATGCATATAATGGGCATGTATCCTTTTACATGATTGATGAAGAAGATCCTATTGTTAAAACCTACTCAAGTATATTCCCTGATCTATTTAAGCCTTTCGATGAAATGCCTGCTGATTTGAAAAAGCACATCCGGTATCCTAAGGACCTCTTTAAAATCCAGGTGGATACGTACAGAACGTATCACATGGAGGATGTCCAGGTCTTCTATAACCAGGAAGACCTCTGGCAAATTCCTGATGAGTTGTATGGTGATAGCCGGCAAGAAATGGAACCTTACTATATCATCATAAAACTGCCAGAAGATGATAAAGAAGAGTTTTTTCTGATGCTCCCCTTCACCCCTTCCAAGAAGGATAATATGATTGCCTGGCTGGCGGCCAGAAGTGACATGCCCAACTACGGAAATCTGTTGGTCTACAAATTACCCAAGGAAAAACTGGTCTATGGACCTATGCAGATTGAAGCGAGAGTGGACCAGCAAACGGAGATTTCTCGAGAGCTGAGCTTATGGGGCCAGAGAGGTTCGAGAGTAATCAGGGGCAATCTTCTTGCCATTCCTGTGGGTGACTCATTTATCTATGTTGAACCGGTTTACTTGGAGGCAATACAAGAAGAGAGAGAAGCGCCTTCAACAGCATCACCTAAGCCCAGTCCTTTTAGAAAATCACAAAGAGGAGGAGCTGCAGTTTCTTCAGCACTGGACAAATCAAGGTCTGCTTCCTTGCCGGAATTAAAAAGGGTTATTGTGGCATTTAGCAATCGCCTAATCATGGAAGAAACCCTTGATAAGGCATTACGCGGTGTATTGGAGGAGAGAATATCCCCTGAAGAAGTTGTTTCCCCTCTTATTCCTCAAATTCTGGATATTTATAATCTCGGAGGCCTGGCCCTTGAGCACTATATTAAAGCCAAAGATTATTTACGCCAGGGAAATTGGGCCGCATACGGGAAGGAGTTAGAACAATTAGAGAAAGTGCTCAAAGACATGTCAGGGATAACAAAGGAAAAGAAATAAAAAAATTTTGACCCAGATTTAGACACCTTAGTTCGCGGTTGCTTAACGTGATCCCAAAGGCCTCATCAACGGATTTAGTAAAGCCCATTGAAATTAAACATATTTTAGCTTTGATCCTATCATCATGCCGGTGATGCAATAACCAAGATTACACAATCTTTATGGCCTATGTTCACAAGGCCGTGCTTTGAACCAGTTGGGATCCATATAGCATCGCCCGGCACTACACGCCTTGTTTCCTCATCCAAACTCATTTCTCCCTCACCATCCATGATAAAATAGATCTCTTCCATGGGATCAATATGAGGCTCAATCCTTCTTTTAGGCGCAAGTTGTGCAATAGCCAAGAAACCTATCTCTTTCAATATCCTGCGATCCAGTATCATCTGTGCTATGGCCCCACCGTGGGCTAAATAGGTGGTCTCCATTACCTCTTTATCTTTTATATTTCTGACAATCATAGTTCCTCCACATCACGTAATTGATTTAAGCTTTTCGATTAAAAAATCCGCTCACATCTATTTGAATATCTCACCTGTCTCTTTATACCACATCACCAGATCAAGATGGCTCATAGGTATCTGAGCTGCTTTTGAAAATTCCATCATCCTCTTTTCTATATCAAAATACCTTCTCTTTGATAAGGAAGTTGGAACTTCCTCTATTACCCCAATGAATTTTAAGTTTTTTAATATGTGCCGGTCGAGAATTGCAAGATTCTGCTCGAATCCGATGTTTCTTAAAAAGTGGCTTGCCTCCTTGTAACCTATACCCTTTACATTCTGAACCAACCATTCCCTTGCCTCACGGCCATCATTAAGCTTACCGATTATGGATTTTAGAGAGACCTTGCTATCAAGTAAGCATTTTTTTCTCGCCTCAACAATATACTCCGATTTTTTATATATAAATCGGGCCCCTTTCAATTGTTTTCTAATCTGATAAATATCTCCTGAAAATAAAATCCCTTTTCTGATCATATTTTCTACAGCAGTCCAGCAAGATTTCCCCCTTGACATGGGAGTTAGAATGCAGAAAACGAGTTCAGCAAAGATCTCTTCTTTTGTTCCTTTGTTCCAGATTTCCTTAAATTCATTTAATCTTAACTCAATCTCTTCTATCTTATTATTATAAATACCTTTAATTTCTTTGATTGGATGATTCCTTCTCATTGAAATATAGCTCATAATGCTTAGAGTTAGATTTTGATATTGAGTAAATAGTCTTTGTTAGTCTATAATTCTTAAAAATCAAGGTAACTGTTCTGGTAGCCACCAAGGCACCAAGATTAACAATTTGAAATTTAAAATTAGCAATTTAAAATTGATAATTGATAGTTTTTCATTGACCATTTAATACCCTTTGTGCCTTGGTGCCTTAGTGGCTGAATAGTTACAAAAAAGGAGATCTATATTGACAGGATTTAGGGATAAATACAAAAGAAATTTTCCCAATTACAGGCGAAGACAACACACTGTTCATGATATTCTACATATCAGACCAAGCGTCGATCGCAGGTTGAAAAGCGTCTTTTCAAAGATCGGCGTACCTGAAAAAAGACTTTTTCAACCAGACCCATTCCAGACTCGATCCCTGTCTGCTATCAGGCATGCTGACTGTCTTGTTTCAGCACCAACTGGAAGCGGCAAGACATGGATTGCGGTAGAGGCGATGGAGACAATACATAAAAATGGCGGAATATCATGGTATGCTTCCCCCCTTAAGGCCCTTACCAATTCCAAATACTTGGAGTTTGGGGCCCGCTTTGGAAAAGAAAATGTTGGCATATTAACTGGCGACAGGGTTGAGAATCCGGATGCGCCGATTATTGTAGGAACCACCGAGATCCTCAGGAATCAGCTCTATGATGCTATGCATAAAGGAAAGGATTTGGATGCAGATCTTGTCATATTAGACGAAGCCCATTTTCTTGGAGACGAGGAGAGGGGCGTTGTATGGGAAGAGATTATAATTTATCTTCCTGCCCGGATTCCACTCTTGTTACTCTCAGCAACAATAAGAAATTCTCAGCAGATTGCAGATTGGCTTCAACACTTAAGGGGAAAAAAGTGTGTTGTGATTGAAGAAAGGGGAAGGCCAGTCCCCCTCTATCCAATCTTTTTTCATCCAACAG
The DNA here is from genome assembly GCA_030612685.1 of Desulfobacteraceae bacterium. Classification (GTDB taxonomy): domain Bacteria; phylum Desulfobacterota; class DSM-4660; order Desulfatiglandales; family B25-G16; genus JAUWNK01. The sequence goes on along the minus strand of JAUWNK010000049.1, from coordinate 8,616 downwards.
GAAGACTTTTTCCATTAATTAATACGAAAGGGCTTGATAAAAAGGTATTGAATTATTTAAACAACCCAAAAAGCCCTATCCTTTCCACTGGCAGAAGACTTCCTCCATTTGGTGAGATAATAAATGTTTTAAGGAAATATAATCTTCTTCCAGCCATATTTTTTCTAAAATCCAGGGCCAATTGTGATGAGGCGCTTGACATATGCAAGACAGATATAAGGCGTGATGGATTTAATGAAGGGAGATTGAGTAAAAGGATCGATGAATTGTTAAAGGAGTATCCCTACCTTAAAAGACATAGTCAAATATGGCACCTGAGGAACCTTGCAATTGGATCTCACCATAGTGGTCAGCTACCAGTGTGGAAATTGTTGATAGAGGATTTAATGACAGAGGGTTTGCTTGATGCGGTCTTTGCCACATCAACAGTGGCTGCAGGGGTAAATGTTCCTGCAAGGAGTATCATTTTTCTTAACTCTGACAGATACAATGGATATAAATTTGTTCCCTTGACAGCTACTGAACTTCACCAGATGACAGGCAGAGCAGGTAGAAGAGGAATGGATAATATCGGCTTTGCTGTAGCAATTCCTGGGCCCTTTATGGATTTACCCTTAGTTGCAGCGTTAATGAAATCTTCACCAGAAGATGTTTTGAGTCAGATAAAGATTGATTTTTCCATGGTATTAAACCTTCTCTTATCCCATAACTCTGATGAGATTAATGGGATCCTTTTAAGATCCTTTGCTAACTACCTGAATATGGAAAATATGGACAAGGGTATTGAAGATAGGCTTAAGGAAGCCGGTGAAAAACTAATGGAATACCTTCCTCACTCCCTGTGCAGTTCCCCAGAATCTGTCCTTAATCTGTCAAGGGAAAGGGGCAGAATAAGAAATGAGATTAGGAAAATAGCAGAGGATGCTAAAAGGCTTGAAGAGACCCTCTCTAAAATTGCCAATCTTGTCCCCGGGAGGCTATTTCTGGATAATAGATCTCGCTTATATTGCGTTATAAAAATGCATACAAAGAGGGATAAAAACGGGGTGCTTGCCTGTCGTCTAAGGTATGGACCAGGAAGAAAAAAACCGCCAAAGATGCGATTTTTTGCCCCTGAAAAGGTTTCAGCTATCCTGGAAAAGGTTGTAAATGGTCAATTAATGGACGACCCAGGTGCTTTAAAGAGAGTTCTATCTGGGATATCATCAGATGAGATGCCTCCTCCCATGAAAAGCCTGCCATTAGGGCAAGAGGAGATCTCTAAAGTCAAACCTATGAGGGATCGGATATTTTTCCTTGAACAGGAACTTGATAACTTGATATGCAAGGGATGTGAACATTTTTATGTTTGTCATGGGAGGAAAAATAGGTCCTTTAGATCAGTCCTTAAAGCTTTTTCTAATCTTTGGGATTCAGCTAACGCTGTCAGGGAGCGCCTTTGGGCTGATTTTTTAAGGCATCTGAATTTTTTAAAGGCCGAAGGTTATGTAAGGGATAATGGTACACTAACAGATGATGGGAAGTGGGCATCTCAGCTCAGGATTGATCAACCCCTTATGATTGCTGAAGGCCTGAGATCAGGCCTTTTTCCGGAATCAGATCCCTCCCTTTTGGCTGCTCTTATAGCAACCTTTGTCTATGATAAAGAGATAGAGGTTGAATTTGATCAAACAAAGGCCCCAAAGGAACTTATAAATGCATATAACAGAATAAAAATAGGGCTTTTCCCTATGATAGAGAGAAAGACTGTTCAGGGGTTTATGGTAAGACCGATCCCATTATGGACAGCAGCCACAATCTATGCCTGGGCAAAAGGGCTTGCATGGGAAAAGGTTTTAGATATAGCAGGTATGAACGAAGGTGATTTGGCAATGCTGATTTCAAGGACTGCTGATAATTTAAGGCATATAGCATCGTTAAATAATGTTTATCCTGCTATTGCGAAGACATCGACTCAGGCCATCTCCCTGATTCTTAGAGAGCCTGCTGTTTTTGGTTAGGAATTGTGAATTGCGGATTACTAATTAAGGAATTTGAATATGCTCAATAAAGCGTGGAAAATGTAGGGTCGGCCTGCCCTGGCGCGACGATTCTGGGTATTGTATATCTGTATCATTCTTTGTAGGGTCGGGTTTTATACCCGACCTTAAAAAGGTGGCATGTAAATAAGCCTAAGGCTTATAAAATGCCACCCTACATTTTTATGTTGTTTCAGGTTTTATAACATACAATAAGTCCACAGGATATTGAGCAATTACAGAAATTCCTAACTCAAAAAAATACAAAGGATTTTCCGTTGCAAGTTACGGGTTATATCCACTTTTAACCCTGGCCCAGACCTGGCTAGCAAGCACTTAATTTTATAGATTTAACTTCGGAATTATTGCAGATACAATATAATGCTCCAGACAAGTCGCGCCAGGGCGGGCTTTAGCTGACTTTAGGCACTTACATGATCCCCATCAGGGGTACAATACGATCAAAAAACTACCCTGTAGTCAATACAACGATTATAGTCCTTAATGTTCTGTTTTTTATTATAGAGCTATCCCAGGGTGAACAATTAAACAGGTTTATCTATACCTATGGTTTAGTGCCTGCCAGGTATACTATCCCATCGATTTCCACATATTTTACCTTTCCTCAGCAAGTCTTTTCCTTTATATCATTTATGTTCATCCATGGGGGATTCTTTCATCTCCTTGGGAATATGTGGTCACTCTATATATTTGGCGATAATGTAGAGGATAGACTGGGTCCTTTCAAGTATCTTCTCTTTTACCTTCTGTGCGGGTTTGCCTCTGGTCTCTCCCATCTTGTTATTAACTGGCACTCTCAGATACCAACCATTGGCGCCAGTGGGGCTATTGCAGGGGTAATGGGGGCCTACATGATACTCTATCCTAAATCGAGGATATTGACCCTGATACCATTCTTCTTTTTCTTTCCCATTGTTGAGATACCTGCTGTATTCTTTCTTGGCATCTGGTTTATCTTCCAGTTCCTGAGTGCAGCATCTACAGCAGGACAGAGTGGTATTGCCTGGTGGGCCCATATTGGTGGATTCATTTTTGGAATTATCTTCCTTCGATTATTCCTGTCATTCAAGGAGTCCTTTGTAAGCAAAAAGATCAGACACGTAACAAAGAAAAGTAGATCAGACAGGATCCAGGTGGTAAGGCCTGTTAGTTTGGGCCAGGACCCGGACACGCATGGGAACATATATATCACCAAAAGAGAGGCCCTCTTTGGTGCCAGGAAGCTTATCAACATCCCAAAGGGTTTCAAGAAAAGGACGTTTATATTAATCATTCCTCCTGGTACATCGGAAGGAAGCAAACTTAGACTTTCCGGACTGGGTAGACAGTTAGATGGGGGCAAAAGGGGTGACCTTTATCTTAAGGTAATAGTAGAGGATTAGCCTTGTTTCTAACCTTTATTGCATCTTGGAAAGCCACGTCCTTCCTCCCTATGGGCCGGAGGCTGTGCCTGGATTCTTTACTTTTATGTAATATGACCTATATTACTATTATCCAAGATTAATATTTCCAGCCCTGACACCATTTTCACAAGATCAATAGTTTTTTGAATCCACTTTTCTCCTTGACAAACAATCTATAATATGTATTATAAATACATAAAATAATCCATCTATGGAGGTGTATTATGAATATGGTTCGGTTAAATATTACTCTGCCCGAGGATTTGGTTCGCCAGTTAGATAAACTGGTTGGGTTGAGAAAAAAAAGTCGTTTCATCACGGAGACCTTGAGACAGAGGATTGAAAGGATTCAAAATGAAGAACTCCAAAAGCTCCTGGAAGAAGGTTATAAAGCCACAAACGAGGAGAGTCTTGCTATAACAAAAGAGTTCAATTCTATTGATCTGGAGGGATGGGATGAATATTAAAAGGGGAGAGATATACCTTGTTGCCCTCGATCCAGTTGTGGGAAAAGAGATTTCAAAGACACGTCCGGTTATCATAGTATCTAACGATAAAAACAATAAGTTTTCTGGAACAGTAACTGCCCTACCTCTTACCTCAAAAAATCTCCAGAAGATCTATCCCTTTGAGGTGTTTTTATCTAAGGGGACTGGCAATCTTCCCAAGAATTCCAAAGGTAAAGCTGATCAGATCCGTACCCTTGATAAAAGCCGTATCCTCACTCTCATTGGGGAGTTAGGAAAAGGAGAAATGCACCAAATTGAAAAGGCTATAAAAATTCATCTGGCGTTATCTTAAAATCTTAATTATGAATGGAAAAGTCTTTTCACTTTTGTTACTTATCACAATCCCTCATTAATATCCTCTCACCTATTTAAATATCTTGCATGTTTCCTTATACCAAATAGCCAAATCATCTTGGCTCACAGGAAATTCATTTCAATTGCTTATAGTCTATTTGATCCTTTGCATCTAAAAAGGGGACAAAGAATATCAGGCACATTCCAGGAATCGACAGTAAAAAGGTAATTCCAAAGAAGATTCCGTAACCGAGCCTCTCTGCTAAAAAGCCACTGGCAACCCCTGCCAAAACCCCGCTAATATTCATCAAGCCCGTGCCAATAGCAAAATGGGCTGCCTTAAATCGCTCCAGGCATGTTCTCATTAAAAAGGTTATAAGAACGGCTGTTCCCAGACCGCCGGCAAACTGATCAAAGGCATGCACACAGGCAACTAAAAAAAGATTAAAATGACCTATAAATGTGACAACATCTGCACCTGTATTTAAGGCAAGATATTTTGTTAGGCTAAGGGCCAGGCCCATATAGACTAAATTGGTTAGATTCTGGGCTAAGAGGAAAGGCAAAATCACCTTTTTTAATGAGAACTTAGAGATCAAAAATCCCCCGGCCATGGCCCCGATAATGGAAAAAGGTAGTCCAACTCCACCGGAAAGCCAGCCGTAATGAACCTTTATCCCCAGATCGACCATAAATGGAGCAACCATGGAGGATAGCCCTGACTCCCCGGTCCTCATAAGGATTATAAAGGCTATGGCCACCGCCATCTTATCCCTATCCATATAGTCAAAGAAGGCCCTTGAATAAAATGATTCCTTATCCCTGAACAATAGTTTTTTTATCTTGTTTTTAAATAGGGCCAGTCCAATTAACAGAACCAGAAGCCCAAGGGCAACCCAACCTGCAAAGCTTATCATTTTCAGAAATGGTAATACCTCTAATAATCTCCCGATAAATCTTTCCCAGAAAAAAGATCTCATCCCCAATAAGATCAGAAGCAGCGCAATGGCGGCAATGAGGAATTTTATCCTAAATATCCTCTTCGATAGATCCCAAATCCTTATTTTTTCTTCTTCAACACGGGGGAGAAAAAAAACATGGTAGACAAACAGAAGGCCAAGAAAAGCCCCTGCTGTAAAGAAAGCAGAAACCCAGCTGAGTGTTGTGCCGATGGTAACAATTATGCCTGTTCCTGCCATCATTGCCAGGCGATAAGCCATCACCCTGTAGCCTACAAACTTTGCCTGGCCCTTTTTATCGAGTGCCTCCATGTAGTAGCCGTCAATAGCAATATCATGGGTAGCTGATAAAAGTGCACCAATAAAAAGAAGTCCCGCTATGAGCTTGACCCCATAAGGAAGGGGGCTCATAAAGGCAACAGCAATAAATAATAGGACCAAAAGAAATTGCATTATGAGGAGCCATTTCCTTTTGGTTCCAAATTGGTCTATGAGGGGGCCCCATAAGAATTTAATTACCCATGGTATGCCAAAGAGGGATGTAAGGCCAATTGCCTCCAGGCTGACCCGCATATCCCTAAAAAAAACAGAAGAAACCATCCTTATTATGGTATAAGGAAGGCCCTCTGCAAAGTAAGTGGTGAATGCCCAGACATGGGGAAGTTTAAAATAAGAACTTTTTTCCATTGCTATATTCTAATCTCACAGGTAAAAACTCATCTACATATCAATAGGCATTTGTTTAGTAACTACACAGGTTCAAAGTTCCGGGTTCACGGTTCAATGGTTATTTGCTGAACCATTAACCGTTTAATAAGCCAAAGGCTTATAAACGCGGGTTTTACATGAACTGGTTGAGGAGTCTTGGCATGGACAATGGTTCATGGCTCCAAGTTGAACCCCTGAACTGTGAACCCCTGGCCCAGACCTGGCTTATAGACCTAATAGACTGATCAGAGCATGTAACCCTTTATAGACTTAACAGGCTCATTCAAGCACGTCGCACCAGGGCAGGCTGATTTCAAGAAGTTGGATTTAAGAGAGATACTTTTAAATAGTCAAGAGTTGCTTTCCTTGATAACGGCCATCGCGCCTCCCGATCCCGTCCCGGTCTCGGGACGGGGAGGGCGGGCTTGAGCCTAATAACCTCTGAAGAGCACATATCGCCCAATGAATTCAAAGATATCTACGAGCAGGCCAGACGAATCCCGCAAAAGCGGGGCAGCCGTTCGTGGATTCATCAACTATCTCAAGAAACCTGCCCGCCATCCGGCAGGCGGGTATGAAAAGCGCAAAGTAGTCAACCCTGAACCTTGAACCTGACAACCTGAGTAGTTACGTTATATTTATATTTTAAGTTTAACAGCAGGGAAGAAAAATGCAAGTGAGAAAGAGGATGCTTAATTTGCTATGTACTAAGGGATAAAAAGAGAAAAATCGTAGACATGAAAGATTCAACACTTAAACTCAAGTAAGGGGTGTAGTTATGGGATATGGAATTGAAAGGGATGAGGCTATAGCGTTATTAAAAAAATATATCAAGAATGAAAATTTGATCAGGCATTGCCTTGCTTCTGAGGCTGTAATGATAGAGTTGGCAAAGAGGTTTGGTGAGGATGAAGAGAAATGGGCCCTTGCCGGGCTCCTCCATGACCTGGATGTGGAATTGGTAAATGCAGATTTATCAGTTCATACCCTGGAGGCAGAGAAGATTCTTAAAGATAAGGGTGTAGATGATGAGATCATAGAGGCTATAAAGATGCACAATGAGACGGCAAGCAAAAAAAAGAGAAGTAATAGATTTCACCATGCCTTAGCTGCTGCTGAGACTATTACCGGGCTTGTTGTGGCCACTGCCCTGGTCTATCCTGATAAGAAACTCGCCAGTGTTAAGCCAAAATCCATCAGAAAGCGGATGAAGGAAAAGGCCTTTGCAGCAGGGGTAAACAGGGAAATTATCATGGAGTGCGAGAAAATAGGTCTTGATATAAGTGAATTTTCTGAAATCTCCCTTACTGCAATGCGGGAAATAGCAGATCAATTAGGCCTATAATACAATAATTTCAATCCTTAATTATCAAGAATTATTAATTTTTTCCTTGACATGGCTATTTTTTTTGTATTAAAAGTGTCATAAAGTGGTAAAAAGTGGGAAAAAAGTTATGGAAAAGCCCATAAATGAACTTTTTGAGGGTAGATCAAGACATACACTTGATGAAAAGGGAAGATTGGCTATCCCGGCTCGGTTCAGGGAGATTTTGAAAAAAAGGGGTGATACATCCCTTGTGGTTACCAATCTTAACAACTGTTTGGTGGCCTTTGCAAGGGATGATTGGCAGAAAATAAAAGAGAAGGCCATAAATCTCCCGCTCTTTGATTCTGCGGCCAACATCTATATCCGCTATTTCATATCCGGTGCCATAGAGTGTCCATTAAAACAGGGCCGAATTTTGGTTCCTTCAGATCTGAGAGAGCTGGCTGGTTTAGAGAAAGAGGTAGTTTTGGTCGGACATCTAATTAGGTTTGAAATCTGGGATAAGGCCAAATGGGAGGAAGAGTTCGAAAGGGCCAAGAAATCCTTTCCAGAGATAAGTCAATCACTTTCTGATCTCGGAATTTAACAGGGGGTCAAGATGATCATTTCTCATCAACCGGTAATGGTTGATGAGGTCATTTCGTGGCTGGTTACGACTCCTGAGGGGATATATGTTGATGGCACGGTTGGCACTGGTGGACATGGTCTGGAGATTTGTAAAAGGATAGCTCCTAAGGGAGAGTTGATTTGCTTAGATATTGATAGATCATCAATAAGATTAGCCAAGGAAAGACTTTCTCCTTTTGAAGAGAGGGTCACAATATTCAAGGAAAGCTACGTCGATTTAGATAAGGTGCTTGAAAGGATCGGGATTGATAAGGTAAACGGCATTTTTTTAGATCTTGGTATGTCATCATATCAGATCGAGTCGTCCGGCAGAGGTTTTAGTTTTATTAAGGATGGACCTTTGGATATGAGAATGGACGAAGAAAGGGGCGCAACTGCAAGTGAATTAGTCAACAATATTTCCATGGAAAGGCTGCAAGGACTTCTATGGAATTATGCTCAGGAAAGATGGGCCAAGTTGATTGCCCGGGCTATAGTAGAAGAGAGGCGAGAAAGGCCAATAAAGACAAGCCGGCAATTAGCCCAGTTAATTGAAACTACCATTCCTGCTAAACATCATCCTTGGAAAAGACACCCTGCCACAAAGACTTTCCAGGCCCTTAGGATAGCTGTTAATAGGGAGACAGAAAATATAGCTGATTTTTTGGAGAAAGCACCTCTATTGCTTGTTAAAGGGGGAAGATTAGTTGTGATATCTTATCATTCGTTGGAGGACAGGCTTGTTAAAAAGGCCTTTCGCCTATGGGAGAA
>JAUWNK010000026.1 GCA_030612685.1 Desulfobacteraceae bacterium | reverse complement strand
CATCTTTGCCGGGGGCAAGGATGTGATCAAGGAACCGATTTTCCCCTTCGATACAGTTTGCAGGTGGTCACAGTTTACAGCGCAATCGAGCGGTATGCCGTCAGCTTTCGAGAGAAAGACCTCCGATGGAATATCACGGACCGTACTTGTAATAGGGGCGATAGTTACTTCACCAAGATATTGCAGCGCTGAATCTCGTGTCAGGATAAGAACCGGCCTTTTTTTATCTGGCCGGGTGAACTTGTACCAACGGATTTCGCCGTGTTTCATTCGTCACCCCAAGCCTGTTCCGTTTCCCAAACAGAAAACTCGTCAGCCGCTGCTGGGTGCAGTTGGTACCCCTGGTGGTGTTTGCGCTCCAGCTGCTCAAGGCTGAGGCGGTCAAGTGCCTCACGAAGTGCCATTCTTGTGAAAGCAGAACGACTTGTATGGAGTTTCTCCGAAACACGGTCAACGGCTTTGACAAGATCATCATCAAGGGTCATTTGGATGGTTCTCATATCACACCTCCGTGATGTGGATTTTTATAGCTATATTAATCCCCACTTTGGTCTATGTCAAGTCGATTTCCTCGGCCAACAGCGGAAATTCAGAAGCAAAAACATTTCACGGGGCGGGCCTATTTAACTGGGGTCAGGGATTCAACTAAAAACTCCTCGCCCTGTTAGATGCTTTGATAGCCAAACAGAGCAAAATGGGTCTTAACTTACCGATGGTTAAAACTACAAATGTATTGTCCATTTATCTAACAGGGTGAACCTCGGTGCGCTCTGTGAGAGATCAGAGACCCTTTCAGGGTCAAAATATGGCCTCATTTGATGTTCCTTATGGGGTGACGATCAGGGAGGTCTTTTCCTCTTTTTCTTTTTCCTCGTAATCACCTTCAATCAGGATGTATATAGATTTTAAAAGGAGGTTCCAGATAAATGGGTTGGGATCAATTGGGCTAAAGGGATTGTTCAGATCTATTGCAGCACTCAGAGTTGTCTTGGCCTCCTCTTCTTTCCCTGTTTTGAGCAGGATATAGGCCATTTCCTCAAGCCGCCTTTTCCAGAGGAACCTTTTCTCTTCCGGGAAGAGTTCCTGTAGGGCATCCCTGTATATGGCATTAAGGTGGGCTTCCTTTTGATCAGCACTGAGCACGATCTTGCTTTGTTGTGCCTCGGTGATACGGGAGGCGTATTTTTCCACCTCCGGGCCGCCTATGTGCCAGGTGGAAAAGGGCATGGTCTTATGCAGGTTGACTGACTCCTTTAAAAGATGTGGCCGGTCTTTTACCTCATCCTTTTTTATGTACTGATATATGATAGGGGTGGGATCATCCCAGGCAATGTCCTTAAATTCCCTTTCTGCATCATGATATCCCCGGGGAAGGGGTTTGGAGAGCCCTTGGGTAAGAGATGCGGCCTCTTTAAGAATGTGAATACAGTAAGCTCCAGGGGTGTCAACAATAGGAAAATCTATCGAAGAAAGAGAGCTTTTAACAAATTCCTTAAAACCCTTTTTACTGAATTCTTTCAGGCTAAACCTTTGAATTCCTTCCAGATCATTTACTATGCTAAGAACTACCAATAGGCCTCTTAAAGGTTGAGTCCTGGCAACCACGATTATCCTGCTTCCTGTTGAGTCAATTGTGCCCAGATATCCCATGGGGCCTTCGGGTTTCGGGGGCCTCAAAACAGGCTCATCTTTAGAGGGCTTTTCTTCCCATCTGACGCCCTTTTGCCTCAACTTGTAAAGCGTTCTCTTTATGGACTTGATAACCAGTCTTTCTTCAGCCTCAGCCATCATCCCAATAAGGATTTGGGCGGTTTCGGGATTCGGGATCCTTACCAGGGCCTCTATAACGTGAATTGTGAGGCAAGGCTCCTGTTTTAGATACTCATAGGTGTTTTTAAGAATCTCCTCTACTGTGACATTCTGGCTTTGGGCAGTTTCAATCTCGTGGACGATTTGATCTACCTTTTCTCCCCAAATTGAATCTACCTTATGTTCTTTTGGTTTTTTGGCCATCCTTTTTTACCCTTTTAGGTGTTGGAAGTATATGGTAGAGGTAATTATGTGTAAAGTAGAAAAATGATTTAAACCAACGGACAACCTACAACTTTGACAGGATTTACTGGATCTGCAGGATTTTCTTTTCTTTTTCTCAGTTTCCTGAAGAAACTGAGAAAGACGCCCCAGTGAAATAGGTTACACATTTCACGGGGTAAAAATCCCGCTGCGCGGGAGAAATCAAAGCTGGGTTGTGCACTTTCTATGGAGTGCTATAACACCCATCTCTGGTTTTTCCCTGGAGCTTTCTCTTGCCGCCTTTGGCGGCATTGGGTTTTGTCCTTCCGTCCGGGAAGGACAAAAGTACAACAAAACCTGTCAATCCCTGGCCCAGACCTGACTTGCAAGGACTTAGTTAAAGGAATTCAGACTTTAAGATATTGAGAGAATAACATCATGTTACAAGCAATTCGCGCCAGGGCGGGCCTGTTTATCGTGCTTGCCCCGTTAAATCTGTCTTTCTATTTAACCGGGGTCTAATAAATTAAGGAAGATAAGTTAGAGTTTCTTTCATGAATAACTCTGAAGTGAAGCTTCGGAGTCAGATGCTATTAACGGAAGGTACAGAAATGACCAAGGATCATAAAAAAATTCTTAGAAGTTGGAAGATGTATGATTGGGCCAATTCTGCATTTGCAACAATCATAATGGCAGCAGTGCTGCCTGAATTTTACAGTTCCGTTGCAGGCTCTACCCTGGATAAAACAACTGCAACCGGTTATTGGGGATATTCAAATACAATAGCTATGCTACTTATTGCGATCACAGCGCCTATTTTAGGTGCAATCGGGGATCACTCCGGTGCTAAAAAGAGGTTTCTTGGTGGATTTGCTTTTTTTGGCATTTTAGCCACAGCGTTTTTAATCGGCATAGGTTCTGGTATGTGGTTTTATGCATCGCTTTTGTATATTTTTGGAAGAGTAGGTTTTGGGGGCGCTAATATTTTTTACGATAGCCTGTTGCCCCATGTCGCCAGGCAAGAGGAAATTGATAGAGTTTCTGCGGAAGGGTATGCTTATGGATATTTAGGCGGTGGGATTCTGTTGGCTCTCAATCTGCTTATGATACTAAAGCCGGCATTTTTTGGTATCCCGAATGCTGAATGGGCCTCAAGGATATCTTTTCTTTCAGTTGCTATATGGTGGGCAGGTTTTTCCATACCCCTTTTCAGAAATGTCTCTGAACCACCGGCAGTCATTTCAAGAGATGAAAGTTCTAATCCTTTGTTGGCTGGATATCAGAGGCTAAGAAAAACATTCAGGGATGTTAGAAAATTTAAAGAGCTCATAAAGTTTCTCCTGGCGTTCTGGCTTTATAATGATGGAATAGGGACCATCATAATTATGGCTGTGATCTATGGGGCGGAAATCGGGATCGGTAAGTTACATCTGATTGGTGCAATTTTAATGGTACAATTCCTTGGTGTTCCTTTTACTGTGCTTTTTGGCTGGTTACCCAAGAAATTAGGAACAAAAAACTCAATTTTTTTAGCCCTGGGTGTCTATGCAATTATTGCCATCTTGGGATATCTTATGCAGAAACCGGCCCATTTCTGGCTTCTGGCTTTTTTGGTTTCAATGGTTCAGGGTGGATCCCAGGCCCTTAGCAGATCTATGTATGGATCGATGACACCGCCTTCGAGGTCAGCCGAATTTTTTGGTTTCTATAATGTCAGCAGTAAATTTGCAGGCATCATTGGTCCCGCTCTCTTTGGCGTAGTAGGACAATTAACAGGTTCAAGCAGGTTGAGTATAATCTCAATTATTATTTTCTTTTTAGCAGGTGGATTTGTATTGGTTAAAGTAGACCATGAGGAAGGAATCAGAGTTGCTATAGAGGCAGAGTCTCTTTTAAAGTAAAGGGAGGTATCTAGAAATCAATAAACTATTAGGCCACAATCTCTGTTTGAATTGTAATTTGGGATGTGGGGAAAGTATCGGGATTGCATAATAAATGCCCTTGTGAAGAACAAAATGCCCGACCTCACAATCAACTCTCCTCTCTGATTTTATTGATCAGCCTGTCTAATTCTTCAGGCGTAGGCTTTTCGCTCCTTACAGTTCTGAAAAACATTGGTAGTGCCTTGAGAACTTCAGCGTCCGATAAAAGATCCTTTGGAATAATGCCTGAATCAATATTCGCCTTATCCTTTAGCTCCTGCCATTTTTCTGAATCAGGGTTAATGCCTAAAATATCTGCTATATCTTTCAGTTTTTTTTCATCTTGTGGAGGTGGTAGCACTCCCCGCTCCAATTTACTCCAATTGCTTGCATCGATTTCCAGCCTTCTACAAAATTCCCTTAAGCCAATCCCTTTTCCAATCTTTCCCCCTTAATAAATTCACCAAACATTTTCCTCCCCCCTTTCTTAAATTCCGGTTTTTTGGGTGTGGTTAGTTTTTTACCATGTAGTAATATTAATACCAGATCTAATTTTTTTAAGAATTTTTTTGAATTTTTGTTATTTTTTCAGAACAATTTAACCGATCTACCTTTTTTAGACACTATATATTACGTATCCCTTGATCTTCATGTCTTTCTGACCTATGCTCATATCGCGTAAAAGAACATCCTTCTCAAAATAAGCCTTAATTGAGGGTGCTATGAGCTAAATGTCAAAACCCCATTTCTTAAATAGAGAGGTGGGGTTTTGTGGTTTATGGAGGCAAATCTTGAGCGAAAAATTAGATTAAAGTCATGGAGAAAGCAGTGAGGAAAATCACTTGTACCTTTTTATTGGTCTTGGCCACAACAGCAGGAATTTTTAGCATCGCTTACGCACGCCCAGATTTTTTAGAAGAGTTCAACGACAAGTATGGAGTCAGGGAAACGTCGCTAGACAGTTGCATCACCTGCCATTCAAGTACACCCAACCTTAATCCCTATGGCGATGACTTCCAGGATAATGGTTTTAGTTTCGATGCTATTGAACAGATGGACTCTGATGATGATGGCTTCAGTAACATAGACGAAATCAATGCTGGAACCTTTCCTGGTGATCCAGCCGATGTGTCCGGAGATACAAATGGTGGCTGTTTTATTGCCACTGCTGCTTACGGCTCTCCTATGGCAAAAGAGGTGGTTGTCCTGAGGAATTTCCGGGATAATGTTTTGTCACAGACTTCAGCGGGAAGAACTTTTGTGAAATTTTACTATGAAATCTCTCCACCTCTTGCTCATTACATAAAAGAGCATGAAATCTTAAGAACCCACACGAGACTTACACTTACGCCTGTAGTCTATGGAGTTAAGTATCCGAAGACATCTGTCTTGTTATTCCTGTCCAGCGTCATGGCTATAGCATTGACTTTGAGGGTAAGGAGGTCAAACAAGTCCTAACCCATTCCTTCTTTGCTTGTGAAAAGAAAAGACAGCCACGTGGAATCCATAGCCAGGGACAGGGCCATCAATAGCTCTGCCTTTTGTTTTGTGGTGCTTGCTATTTTTCGGTTAGCCTCCCTGCCCACCCTGACAGTCCACCCTGTTGTAGTTTGTTTTTTTCCATAAGGGGGTAAACCGGCGCATCTGTTTCAAAAAATCTGGACTGGGAGCAGAAATGACAATCTTCACTACACCTGCCTGATTTGCCGTTGCAGATTGTACAGAGATGTATCTCCCTTCCGAAGTAAAAGTTTCGGATAATGTCTGCACCTGAGAAAAGTGTAAAAACATCATGATCAGGGATATCCAAAAGTGCGCCATATTTTTCAGTGTCAGGGATATTTCCAGCTATAATTTCTTCTGCAAGCGTAACTAAGAATTTTAGATCCATTAATTTAACCCCTTTGTAAGGCTTTGTGGCTGCACCGTCTATAAGCCCTTATCAATTAAAATATTGTAATTGCTCAATATCCTGTGGACTTATTGTATGTTATAAAGCCTGAACCAACATACAAATGTAGGGTGGCATTTTATAAGCCTTAGGCTTATTAATATGCCACCTAATTTAATAGTATAGGGAATCCCATTTTTTAGACAGGATAGACGGGATGTTCAGGATATAAAGAAAATAAAAAAATCTTGTTAATAAGCCTAAGGCTTATTAATCGTGTTAATCCCTGGCCCAGACCTGATTTGACGGGGCTTTGATATATGGCATCTGTTTGAGGCACCTTACAGCGAAGACAATTTATTCCAAGGAAGTCGCGCCAGGGCGGGCCTGTCAAAAAAGTTCCGCCGCAGGCGGCTAAGTCCAGGTCGGGTATAAAAACCCCTGGCCCAGACCTGATTTACAATGTTTGATTTCTACGACTTCTATTTGCGAAATATTACAGAGACAAAAGCAGGTTTCAGGCAATTCGCGCCAGGGCAGGCCGACCCTACATTTTCCATGCTTTATTGAGCATGTTCAAAATATTGCTTAAAACTCTGCGCCAGGATTTTTGGATTAATAAAGGGCAAAGGTTCAATTTCAGCAAGAACACATACCTTCCCATAGTATTCAATGGCTTCGCGATTGGATGAATTCTTAGGCCCATTCATAACCACGTAGTCCACATCCAGACCATGCATTCGCAATTGTTCCAGAGAAAGTAATGTGTGATTAATTGTTCCGAGTGAGCTTGACATAACCAGAAAGACTGGAATATTCAATTTTTTCATCAAATCCAACATAAAGTGACGCTCATTCAAGGGAACCATAATCCCCCCAGCACCTTCTACAATAAGATGCTCAGACTCCTTAGTTTCTGGAATCCTAAAGTCGTCCAAATCAATGTGTGCCCCTTCTTGAGCTGCAGAGGCATGGGGTGAGATGGGCAACTTAAGTCGATAGGTTTCCCGATGAAAATTGGTTTCCGGCAACCCGGTCTTTACACGAACCCATTCCGTATCAGTCATTTCCCCAAGACCGCATTGAACCGGTTTCCAGTATGTGCCCCGCAATCCTGCCATAAGAATAGCAGATATCACTGTCTTACCTACCCCAGTATCCGTGCCGGTAATAAATAGCCGCTTTGGAAATCTATTCTGTTTCATACTCATGCATTTGCCTTAAGGTAAATATCCCCTGATCCTCTATTCACACCATTTTCTGATAATATCAATCAGTTGTTCCAGATGATTTTGTGTATGCAATGCGGAGAGTGTCAAACGGATTCTTGACTTCCCCTCCTCTACTGTGGGCGGACGTATGGCCATCGCGAGAATATTATGTTCTTCCAGCCATTTTGAAAGCGCCAGTGTTTCTTTCTCATCCCCTATAATCACCGGAATAATCTGCGTGGTGGAATTCCCGGTATTACAGCCTAGCTCATGCAGGGATGACCGAAGGAAATCCGCCTTGAGATGCAGATCAAGGCGTTCTTTATCCATTTTTGGAACCACATCGAGAGCTGCATCTATAGACCCGATAACTGAAGGAGGTAGTGCTGTTGTGTAGATAAAACCTGAACAACAATTGATAAGATAATCACGTATTTTCTCCGAACATGCAATGTAGGCCCCAAATGAACCACATGCCTTGCCGAATGTGCCCATAGTTATATCCACCTTTTTCCCGCATGTAAGCCCCATACCATGCTTTCCCAGAACGCCTGTCGCATGAGCATCGTCCACAATAAGAAGTGCTTGAAATTCTTCAGACAATTCTGCCACAGCATCAATATCACTTTGGTCTCCATCCACACTGAAAACCGACTCGATGACAATCAGGATACGGGATATTCCTTTATTTCGGTTCCCCTTTAGGAGTTTTCTCAGATGATCCAAATCATTGTGTCGGAAGCGGGCGATCTGGCAGTGGGAAAGCAAGGCACCTTGGACAATGCTATTATGATTCAACGAGTCTGACAGGATCAGAGTTTTGCGATCTGCAAGGGCAGGCATAAGGGAGACATTTGCCTGAAAACCTGAATTGAGAATCAAGGCTTGTTCGGTCTCCTTTAGGGAGGCTATCTTTTTCTCCACATGTTCAAAACAATCATAGGTACCACATATAAGCCTCGAAGAAGTGGAGCCAGTCCCGTAACGGTTCATGTATTCCGCAGCTCGTTGCCGCAGCAGAGGATGCTTTGAAAGGCCCAGGTAATCATTCGAACAAAAATTAAGCATTCTGCGATCTTCGACCATCGTCTCTATTTCGGTGAGCGGCGTAACCGTTTGTAATCGCCGCCTTTGGTGTCTGGATTGCCGCCCTTCCAACTCAGTGTCAATAAAGGCATATTTATTCATGAATAGCTATGACTGCCTTTCTTCAGCAATGATATCGGCCATTGCAGTTGTAAGTTTGGTCAAATCTTTTTCACTAATTATGTAGGGTGGCATAATATAAATAAGTTTTCCGAAGGGCCTTATCCAAACCCCTTTTTCCACAAATCTTTTCTGAACACTTGCCATTTCCACCGGATGATTTAGTTCAACGACACCGATAGCCCCTAAGACCCGGACATCGGCAACCTGGGGAAGATTCAAGCAAGGAGACAAATCGTTAATAAGCTGTTTCTCAATACGGCTTACCATCTCTTCCCATGGGTTGGATAACAATAGTTTGATATTGGCAACTGCGACTGCACATGCAAGCGGGTTACCCATGAATGTTGGACCATGCATGAAAATGCCGGTACCATCGGCTGAAATTCCATCACTTACCTTTGCAGTGGTCAAAGTAGCCGCTAAACTCATATATCCGCTGGTAAGGGCCTTGCCCACGCACATAATGTCGGGCGAAATACCGGCTTTTTCACATGCAAACATAGAACCGGTGCGACCAAAGCCTGTTGCGAGTTCATCCAAGATTAAAAGTACATTGAATTTGGCTGACAGATCCTTGGCACATCGCAGGTATTCAGGAGAATAAAAACGCATGCCACCTGCCCCTTGAACTATAGGTTCCAAAATAATCGCTGCAATTTCTTTGTGGTGTATATTTAGGAGATTCTTAAGGCTGTCAATATCCTTTTCGTTCCATTTATCATGGTATCCGCACATGGGTGCATCAGCAAAATAATGGAAAGGAAGAATACCCCTGAATAAATGGTGCATGCCATTTACCGGGTCACAGACGGCCATGGCACCGAATGTATCTCCGTGGTAACCAGAACGAATGGTTAAAAGCTTGTGCTTTTCTGGATGACCCTGAGCATACCAATATTGAATAGCCATCTTGATTGCGACCTCAACAGAAACGGAGCCAGAGTCACTGAAAAAGACCTTTTCTAATGGCCCTGGGGCAAGTTTCAGCAATAAAGATGCAAGCCCTACGGCAGGATGATGGGTCAAACCACCAAACATAACATGCGACATTTTATCTATTTGTTTATGGGCCGCCTCATTCAATTCCGGGTGATTATAGCCGTGGATGGCAGCCCACCAGGATGACATGCCGTCGATCAGTTCGCGCCCGTCTTCAAGGATTAAACGCACGCCTTTTGCAGCAACGACCGGGTACACAGGCAGCGGTTCAACCATGGATGTATAAGGATGCCATATGTGTTCTCTATCAAATTTTATAAAATCTTGCTTGGATGGGTTATTCATGAACTAATTTCATCCCCTACATCAGAGTGACATCTCCAAAAATTATCCTGTGAGACTTACCCGTATTATCTTTGAGGATTAAAACCCCATCTTTGTCAATATCCTGGACTTCCCCAGAGTATTTTTTGCTGATCATCTCAACGGTAATACGCTTTCCAATTATATTTGTAAGCTCTTTCCATCGTTTAATAATCGGCTCAAACCCGGTTCTCTTGAATATCTCATAATATTCTTCATACCATTTCAGGTATTCCTGGATAAATCTGACCCTTGGGAAATGTTTTCCTGTCTCTATAAAGAGGGAGGTGGCCTTCTCTCTGATATCATCAGGGAAATCAGGGGTATTAACATTCAACCCTAAACCTACCACAATATGATCTATTGCATCCATTTCAGTGCTCATTTCTGTAAGAATACCTGCTACCTTTTTCCCATCAATGAGGATATCATTTGGCCATTTAATAATGGCACTTAATCCTGTTAGAGAACGCAGAGCTTCAGCCACCACAACCGCTGTTAAAAGGGTTATTTTTGGCGCCTCACTTGGGGATATGCTCGGTTTTAAGATAAGTGAGGTATAAATCCCCCCTTGTGATGGTGAAAACCAGCTTCTTCCTTTCCTCCCCCTTCCTTTTGTCTGCCTCTCAGATATGACCAAGGTGCCTTCCAGGGCACCCTTGGATGCTAAATCTTTTGCCCTTGTATTGGTGGAGTCTGTTTCCGTGAAATAGACAATATCTCTCTTGCCAAAAACTTTTGTTTCAAGTCCCTCCCGGATTTCATTAGGTAAAAGCAAATCAGGGGCCTTCCGGAGAAGATATCCTTTTTTCGGAGAGGATTCGATAACATAGCCCTCTTCTCTTAATTTGCAGATATGTTTCCATACGGCTGAGCGGCTTACAGCTATTTTGTTGCTTAATGCCTCCCCAGAAACCCAATCACCTTTTCTCTCTTTTAGGTATAATAATAACTGATCTTTTGTAGACATAGTCTGATTTAGGTACGATAAGATTAAAGGAAATATCACTATTGATAGGATATTAATAATAGCCTATTTTTTATTGTCAACTAAAATAATAATTTTGGTTGACATTTATTTAATTTATTTAATCCCATCTCTCCTGATTATGCACTCCGGCCTGAAGGCATTTAAGAGGGGCAGAATGAAAGGGTCAAAAAGTTTGATTATTTTCCCTTACATGTGGTAAAAGCTTCCAATAAAATACTGGCCTATTTGGAAAGACAAAGTGTCTGAAGTGCGGATTATAAAAAAAGAACCTTCAAAGCTTAAGGTAACGTTCCCCTAAATGGTTATTTTCAGGTGATAGATCAAATCAACACCTTCATACAAGAAGTGTGCAGAAGATTTTTGCCAATGCTTGCAAGAGAGCAGGAATAACAAAAGAGGTCTCGGTTCACTCATTAAGGAACAGTTTTGCCATACATCTATTGGAAAGTGGGGTTGACCTTCGATATATCCAGGAAATCTTGGGTCATAAAAGCAGCAAAACAACGGAGATCTATACCCAGGTATCTACTAAAAACCTATCAGAGATCAGGAATCCTTTAGATAAAATCTTAGATCGAAAGTGAGGTAACGGGTGATGAAAGTTCAATCTCATCCATAGGGAAGTATATGCGAACAAGTTCTTATATACATCCAATTTAGTGGTATATCGGAACCAGTTCTGATATGAACAAGTTATATGAAATGGCGGTTAAATATGAAGGTAATGGTTAATAAAGCGAGGATTTACAGATGGCAGAGGTGGAAGTGTATTCGTGGTGGTTTGTTAATAAGGAGTGGGATAAATTGAGACGGATGCCAACTCCAGACAGGGGGTTTGAAGAAAGTTTTCGGAATTATCTTTACACGAAAGTAAATTTTGATGTGATATCTGACGTGAGAGACACTGGATTTGGATTATCTTATCAGACCTTGTCTAATATCCCTCATGAGTTGGATGTGATTTGCATCAAAGACAGGAATTTATTCGTTTTCGAGCTAAAGCACTATGAAGTGAGCAATATTACTAAAGAGATTATATTCACTTTTTTAGGAAAGGTTATGGATTTTTATTTTAAAAATGCTGAAGTTCTGTCAAACTATAAGATTACTATGTTTCTTGTAACAATTAACAAAAATGTAGATGATTCTACTCGAAAACTATGCATTACTTATGGCATCAAGTTGATAGAACCGTCCTTGATGACTCTTGGGATACTGGACTATTTTGTAAGATCTCTTTATCAAAAAATACCGGATGGGGATGGTGATTTAAAAGCTAAAGTCGAGAAATTGGTAGAAGAGGTTAGCGCACAGAAAGAACATTATGATTACTCCTTCTCTGATGTCTTTAGATACAAAGACAGGAAGATTGAAATAGAATTACCATTATCTGAGATTAACCCAACCGAAGCTTTAAATAAAATTAATGGCTACTATAATTTGTTCGAAAGGGTGAGGGAAACATGGAACTCAAAAAGAAATTAAACGCGCCCTCTGGCAGCATACATGATATTAAGTATCTTTACAATGTAATAGCTGGACTAAAACGCAAAAATGGACAGGTGGAAAGCAACATCAAAACTTTTGAATATTTCAAAAGGATGATAAATGATTATAATGACGCTAAAGCCAGCAAGTACGGACTTTCATTTAAACCCAGAGAGGTGAATATTAAAGTCGTTAAACACGCCGTAGCAGAACTTAAGTACTTAAAACTTATCCGCAAAGAAAAGGGATATTTGATACTGACAGATGAAGGAGAAAATATAGCAGCGATTATTGAAAAAAAAGACTCCACAGAATTAAAAAAAGTTTTTACAAAATTGATGTTGGAAAACTTCAATATCTTCGAATACTTCCTAAAACGTATAAAGGAAGTATCTAACGGTAGTGGAGTGCCCATCCCGTTCATCACCTCTGATGTTTTTGATAAATGCGGTGGAGATTCAAAAAAGATTGGAGAAAAGTATATCAGTATAATAAACAAGAATTGCTCAAATATTATCACTGAGCCTATAAAGTTGTATGATTTATTAGAAAATGCGAACGTTGATCTGATAGAAAAAAGGACTGACAGGATTAATAAACTCCAATCAGTTATTGAAAAGTTTGTGGTTTCAGAGGCATTTGTCCCAAATATCAAAAGCAGGCGTAGTTATGACTTTGTTCGTTCTAGGACAACGTTTTTAGGGTTTACTAATTATGCCACCTTTGATTTTGAAGGTTTTCCAGCCGAGGTTACTTATTTGATTTCTGATTTTAATCAAACTTTTAAGCAAACTATAAATGTAGAATACTCCAGAGGTAGTATATATATTAACTATCCGTCTTTTGAGGAAGCAAGTGAATCACTTAAAGATTCTATCACAAAAATACATAGCGAAAAAAAAGATGACTTTGGATACATGAAAATAGCAGATATACGGGACATGGTGTGTAGAGAGCTGAAAATCTCTGATAATCTGTTTGATGTCTATCTCCAAAAGCTATATCGAGAAGAGCCACATTGGTTATCTTTTACATATTCCGGTGCAGGAGATAAAATTACTGAAAAGCGTTTGCCAATTGTCTTTGAAAAACCCATGAGGGAATTTTTCACATTGTTGAAAATAAATTTAAGGAGGTAAGAATATGGGTTACGAAATTTATGGACTAGGAGGAAACCCCTTCCCAAGAGGGGGAGCTATACTTAAACCAGAGGCTACAGACCCAAGAGAAAATGGCTCGATTTTTTCTGTAAATGCAAGAGCAATAGAAATAAAAGAGTTCGAAGAGAAATTTGTTGGCACAAAAACATCCTTTGATGACAGAATACGATGTGGTTTCCTTTGGGCAGAAGGCGATAGAACCACAGGACGAGGCATGGGAAAAACTGCTTTGGCTATCTATATGAAACACCGAGTAAATGATAAATATGGTAAGAATTACTTTGGCGCCCAAGAGAAAATTTTCTGTAGCTATATTTCGTTCAAAGAACAACTTAAGTCAAAAGTAGCTTTTCTTTACAAAGAGGCTTTCAGGTCTTTCGTGAATGAAGGCCTTTTTTCTTACATAACAAGTTGTGTGAGTAAAGATGATCTTGTAAAATCTGGTGTTCAGGAAGAGTTCGCGGAAGCTGTAGCAAATAATAGCGTAAAGGACTATCTGGAAAATTTATCAAGATACAGATTAGAAGAGATGTCAACCGCTTGGGATCAAAAGTTTTTAGTAAAACTTTCAGACTTGTTTCTAAACCAAACGGTAAGATGTCTAAAAGCTACTGGCTTTAAGGGTGGAATACTTCTGATAGACGATATTGAAAACCTTACTGATAGATCTACAAGGGCAGAAATAGAGAATTTCATAAAAGATTTTGGCATAGCTTTCTTCAGGGCAGGAAATGAGGCAAGTAATAGTAACTTTTTTACGATAATACTTACAACCCATCAACAGTCTGCACAAAAAATCAGCCAAGCATGGACAGTATCCGGGCTTTCAGCTTCTTTCCCAATGGTCCCTGGGGGACATTCTTCACTTCTTACACGTAAACCAGATATGGAACAGTGCGTGGATATAATTGACCAACATTTAAAATATTATAGGATTAAGTCATTTACACCACCTGAGGAATTTTATCCATTTAAGAGAGATGCTATTCAAATTGTCATTCAGGAATGTGATTTTCACCCCCGGCGTTTCCTATCACGGTTTACTAGAATAATCACTGA
Source organism: Desulfobacteraceae bacterium (assembly GCA_030612685.1). Taxonomy (GTDB): domain Bacteria; phylum Desulfobacterota; class DSM-4660; order Desulfatiglandales; family B25-G16; genus JAUWNK01. The sequence goes on along the minus strand of JAUWNK010000026.1, from coordinate 8,663 downwards.
AGCGCTAAGCAAGGATGTAAAAGAGATAACCTCAGAACTTGTGAGAACTGTACCAGAAGTGGAAGAGGAAGAACCGTTAGGGATTGAAGAGCTTTAGCGATGGTGAGCGATGAAACCGCCACTTCATATAACACAGCATAAAAGGTTCGTGCCCTACGACACTCACCCAAATTTTTGCTCCGCAAAAACTTCTTTTATGCTGGAAACGTTATTGGAAATTCCTTAAGATTAGACATACAAACTTAGATGGTTCACCATATTTTCAATCAGCATTCTTACCAATGCTCTTGAATCTATCAAATATGTAACCCTTTTTCCCCTACAAAGAAATTTTGAGTTATATTCTGTGCTAAATTTACATTGGGTCAACCCTGCACAAAAGGTAAGGTCAAAAGCGCGTGGGGTATAATCAGCACGTCCAGATCAGGACTTCCAATGTGCTTAACTGCAAACTCCAATGCATCTTTCATGGTTTGAGCCGGGATCATTTTGGTCTTCCTCACGATCTCTGGAAATTCCGCGCCAACTATAACAACAGGGTTTACCTCCATGACCTTTGCCATGACAAAGGCCCTTTGCGCTCCGGGCTGATACCCTTCCTGTCGCATTTTCTCCAATAGAGCGGGCATATTTGGCGCGGATCGCATTTCTTTATAGAAACGCTGCTCACCAATGCCCTTGCCCGCACCCTCCTCGCACCTCGCCGGGGTGATGAGTACACCCCCTTTTTTTAAAACTTGAGTTGGTGCGAAAAATATATAACTCGGAGCCCTGCTTGCCTGATAAAGATTACTATCCTTAGGGAAACCAGCTCCCCCAATCACCACGTCGTATTCATGGGGAACCGGCACGGTATATAATTTTTGAGCTATAGTGACCAGTTTGGCAAATGTGGCTTCCGGCTCACCCCCATATATGCCAACCGGCCTTTTTTCCTCATCCAGGACAACGTTTAGTATAAAGCGCAAGCCAGCCCGACTTGCAGCCTCTGTAATTGCCTGGTGAAAGGGATTGCCCTCTATCCGTCCCAGGCGAGTGCCAGGATGATCAATCATTTTAGGCCCATGCGTATAGCCAATCGTTTCTTCACCGGCTGCGCCAATTGCGACCGTTTTCCTTGCCCCTGAATAGCCTGCATATTGATGGGGTTCAACAATCCCGGTTGCAATGAGTAGATCTGCTTCATAGGCGATTTTGTTCAATGATATGGGTATCCCGCTATCTGTTTTTCCCAGATCTACAAAGTTAGCAGGGTTTTGGGGTTCATTGTCTACCACATGGTACTGCTTCACCACCTCGGCTCCAAGTTTAGCCACTTTTTCCTCATACGTACTGGCCCTGTGTAACCCAGTTCCGCATAGCAGTGTAATATCTTCCTTTTGGATACCCGCTTTATAAAGTTCACGCAGGATTGGTGGGACAAGCAGGTAATCAGGGCAGGCCCTGGTGATGTCAGTAAATACAATACATACAGCATTCCCTTTTCTTGCCAGCTCCCTTAAAGGGGCTGAATTGATAGGCCCTGCTAAGGCCTTATCAATGGCGGCAGATGCATTGGCAAGGGGTGGAAGGGGCTGAGAATGAATAACCGTTCCTTCCATGGCCGGTAAAAGGTCAAACTCTATCTCTGTCTTTCCATATGGCACTTTGTGCATGGCGATTTCCTCGATTTTTCTATACCTGCTTAGTCCTTATTCATAAGTTCCATTACGAACTTATTTAGACTTCGGCTGAGCTCCCTTCGGTCTGCCCTCGGCCATGAGCTCGGGCCGAATGAAGCTCAGGGTCGAAGACAGTCGAAACCCTCAGGGCTTAGTGCTGAATGAGCATTTGCCCCGAGCTAATTCGTTAAAATACATCACTGCATTTGCGCATCGAAGCACTTAATAAACCCCGTTAGATTTAACAAGGGGCATAATCCCTTACGAAGCTATTATATGGTAAGGTCTTCAGTTCGTAACTTCCTGATAGTGACCAGGTTAGGAGTTTCGGAATCGAAGAAAATACCTGAAGACCATGGCGCCCCGTGATCAGTTACTTGGTTTCTCTTGGGCTACGGGTTAGCCTTTGCTCCTTTTTGCTTTTGAGGGTTTGCCATCATCATCTTTGAAGGCATCTCGAAGTAGTGTGGATTGACGATTGTAGGCCTCCCGGGGATTCTCCGGGTCTTTCATCAGTGAGATTTCCTGGGTTACAAGACGAGCGATGTTAAGTATGTGAGCCTCTTTTTTCTTGGATTCCCGTTTATATAAAGGGTGGTCTCGATTAATATAGATGATCGTTCCCTCGGTCATGCATTCAGGCCCATCCTCTCCCAGGTGATCCAGGCAACAAGTCACACCGGCATCGCCGAACTTTAGCCTTTTCACCACTGCGTTCGGCGTGGCGATCCTGAGAGAAGGTTTCTTCTCCTTTTTGGGTTTCTCGCTGCTCACCTCCGATGTGGAATCGAGCTCGTCTGAGTGCGATGGGATTTCTTCTTCTACATCTTCTACTTTAATCCCTTCAGACTCTTCCTTTCCGGGAGGTGTCTCAACACCCGTTTCCCCTGCACCTCGCATTCCTTCTTCCGATAAAGGAACAACTCCGAATGGGGAAAACTCCGGGTTCAATATTAAAGCATGGTGTACGCGCCGTAATGCTTCCTTTACCGCGAGGCTAACCCTTCGGTTCTCACGATCGGAGTCCAGTTGATTATAAGCTCTCCGAACCTCGGCGATCGTTTTCTCCATGGCCTTGAGGAAAGACTTGTATTCTAGGGAATCCTCTATAAATCCCGATCTATCGCTTTTTAAAGGGAGAAAGTCGGCATTGACCTCCCCTCTAATGCGTGTTGCTGCTTTTCCCCAAGAAGCCATCTCGAATAGTTCTCGCCGAACAGTCACCCCTTTCACCTTGATCTCAATGCCCATGTCCTCCTTAGAGGCGCGATAAGCGGGAAGGATCACGATTTCCCCGTGGATGATGCCGTATTCAGTGCCGTGCATAACGGGAATACGGTTCCCTGCCATGATCCTGGGAGTCACCCTGTATCCGTTTATGTATACGGAGAAGTCCCTGGCGCGAATTGGTACACCTTCTGCAATTCTCTGGGTGACGTCTTCTGGCCTAAAGGTTCTTTTCAGCTCTACGAGGCGAACGGTCGTTCCGTCGCCTCTATTAGGATCCCTGTCCAATAGAGTGAGAGGGATCTTCCATGAGTCGTCCCCCCCAATCCAACGTGCCTTGTCGAAGACCACTCGGGCTGCGAAATTTCCTTTCTGCGTTGTGATCTCAAAGCGAGAAGCAGCAGCCAGGCTTGCGAATTTGCCGATGCCGAACTGGCCAATTCTGTTTCGCCTAAATCGAGGAGATATGGGATTAATAAGCTTTTCAGCGGATCCAACATTAAAGTACTGCCGGAGCCCCTCCATATCCATTCCCTCACCATTATCTGCGACGATGATCTCTTTCTCCGTGACAGTCACATCCACACGCGTTGCGTCTGCATCGTAAGCATTGTTGACCAGTTCCCTGATAAGTTCAATGCTTTGCTCGTAAAGTCGCTCCCCGATGGTGATAATATGGCTCTTATCAACAGTAATTGTGAGGTAGGATGCCTCATTTGACATGGTTTGGGTCTCCTTGAGATCGGTATATAGAATATATCCAAATCTCTCGTAAATATAGGAAGAAATGGATTTGTGTGTCAAGGGAAACAAACCCAGATGGAACAGCTTTGCAAGATATTGCAGTTGGCCTTTATGTGGTTGTTGAAGGCTTATGGGAGAAGATAGAGACAACCCTCTAACGCCGCTGATGCCATCTCGCGGGATCTTAAGCGCAGAGAATGGGCTTAAATTTAATAAAAGGTGATGTTTTTACTCCGGCACACGAATTGTTAAAACCGGACATTTGGCGCGGTGGACTACATTTTCTGCATTGCTTCCTAAGACATTCTCCACGAAGCCAGAGCGTCCGTTTGTTGCCATTACTATCAAACCAGCGTCGATTTCCTCGGCGACTTTCAATATCTCTTTATGCGGACGGTTACTTTCTCGCTGCAGATAATCAACATTTAAACCGTCTCCGCCTGCTTTTGCTACTTCATCAGCCATTTCCTTCTCTACATCTGCTAAACGTTTATTTTGCATCTCTTTATAATCCTTGACACTGACTCGCAGCATTATCATCTCTTTCTCATCCATGAGATACTCATGTATGTGAAGCAGCGTCAACTTAGCATCGAAGATGCGGGCAAGTTCAACAGCTTTTTGCGATGCCTTTATCGACATCGAACTCAAGTCCGTCGGGCATAAAATAGATTTGAATGGCATGGATTTCCCTCCTTAAAATATAAGTTTTAAAATAATAGAGAGCGTGAATTTGTCCCCAAATCTTTAAATGATAAGAATCCCCTTTTTGATGAGGGAGAATAGGAGTAATTAGGCTTGTGTGTCAAGAAAAAAGATGTCATAACAAATGGCAATTTCGGTTTATTCGGCTCCGCGTGGCTTCTGAATGATGATATATCTCGGGAGGCGGATTTTTACAGCGATTGAAATGATGGGGATTTACGTGCATTTTGGCTAAATTAGGGTAAACCTTTCCATCTGGATCCCATGGCCAGCTTTGTTAAATATAGAGACGCAATGAATTGTCAATCAGCCTTTCAGATATTCGTGGACCATTACATGAACGGAGACTATTAGGGTTTCTTTTACAGGTATTTAAATATAACCACCATACTGGTATTGAGGTTTATTAGACCCTGTTGGATTTCATACAGGGCATTATACCCTATATTCACCCCGTTAGAAGAATGCATTATAACAGGGTAAGTTATCATTATAACTATTGAAAGAGATTATATGCTGGGGATTTCTACATGCTGGTGGTCTATTAATAGGGTGTCTGTGGGAGAGGAGATAGTCAGTGATATCTTAGAGTTGGGGCTGAAGGGTGTGGAACTCGAATACCGGATCAGCAATGCTGTTTTCCAGCAGATGAAATCCAGGTTAAAAAAGGATCTTACAGTATTAAGCATACATAATTTCTTCCCATTCCCGGAAGGTATCCCTACTAATAAAGCAAGTGGAGACCTATTTTTGCTCTCATCTACCGATAGAGACGAGAGCTCAAGGGCAGTTAAGTTTTCTATTAAGACCATTGAGCATGCCCATGAGCTGGGGGCCAGGGCGGTGATTTTCCACCTTGGCAAGGTAGATATGCCGGTTCCGACACAGGATTTTTTTAGATTATATAGGAGTGGAAGGATATGTGAAAAAGAGGGATTGGCCTTTATAAAAGAGCAAAAAATAATCAGGCAAGCCAGTAAAAAGAAGAACCTTGAAGCTGTTCTATTAAGTTTGGAGGAGCTAAACAGGGAGGCGGAAAAAAAGGGAATATTGTTAGGGATTGAAAACAGGTACCATTTTCACGAGATTCCGGATTTAGAAGAAATCGGGATTATCCTGCGAAAATTTAAGGGAGGGGGAATCCGTTACTGGCATGATGTAGGCCATGCCAAGGTCCAGGAAAATATAGGTCTAACCAGCCAGAAGGACATTCTTGAGGCATACTCACAAGATATGATCGGGATCCATCTCCATGATGCAAGAGGTCTCGATGACCACCTTGCTCCTGGTCAGGGGGAGATGGACTTTAATGAGATAAAGCCTTTTTTAAAACCATCGATCATTAAAATACTCGAAGTCCACCCAAAGGTTAAAAGAAAGGGCTTGATGGGAGGAATAAGATTTATCAAGAAAGCAATATTTGAGAATAATCAATAAGACAGATAAGTTATAGAGGCTTAAGCTTGCTGAGGCAAAGAGAGATTATTTAAGTAATCAATGTTTTGTGCTATTGACAGGGGAAGATTTTGGTGATATGGTGAGTTTGTGAGTTTTATATTGGAATAGGAGGAAAGTATGCCAAGATTAACCATTACCCTTTCTGATGAAAGCTATCGCGCTGTAAAGGAGACAGCTGCGCGTCGGCGGAAGTCTATTAGACAACTGATTGAAGAAAGCCTCGATTTTTATGGCATCAAGACGATGGAAAAGGCCTCTTTTCTTGTATCCAAGGCACGAAAAAGATCAGGATTGAACGAGATAAGTGCACTTGAGCTTGCGGTCGAGGAAACCAGGGCGGAACGTCAAAGATGAAGCCAACCGTAATTGTGGTTGATACCAATGTGATAGTCAGTGCTGTGATTACAGACCAGCCCCAGTCACCTACCTGTCTTATTCTTGACGGGATGTTAGCAGGCCGATTCACTTTTCTGCTATCCACCGAACTCCTGTCTGAATATAGAAGAGTGCTACTTCGGCCTAAGATTCAAAAGCTGCATGGCTTGGATGAAGGTGAAGTGGATGCCATCCTGACAGAGATCGTAGTTAATGGTGTTATGCGTGAAACGCTTAAGGTATCCCGTAGGGCTCCAGAGAAGGGAGATGATCACCTATGGGCTCTGATTTCAATTCAGCCTGGAACGATGCTGGTAACCGGTGATAAGCTGCTAATTAAAAACCCTCCTGATTTTACAACGGTGCTTTCTCCTCGAGAGTTTCTTGAATTATTAGAGATATGAAAGGGATATATTTGGGGAAGTACCCTTTTTCAAACCAAAAACATTAAGTAAGTTCTAATACCCATCGAGGAGGAAGCAATTTTAATTACTTCTGTATAGATACAAATTATCCTGAATTTCGTAAGGGTCATTTGAAAATCCTTGCCAATGCTGTCATTGCGAGCCGAAGGCGAAGCAATCTCTGGGTGATGAGATTGCCACGTCGCTCCGCTCCTCGCAATGACATTTTGAAAGGATTGCGAAATTCGGGACAATCATCCATAGAATGAAATGAAGCCAAAATTTACCGAAGATACCCTTTCCGAGCAGCCGGCTATTGAACAGCTTAAACGTCTGAATTATGACTATATCCAATATGGCAATAGAAATATTTTTTTCAAGGTAGAACATTCGAATCGAAGGAAAACAGTGGGTATATACATTGATCCCGAAAGAGGTGTAATCGTTCGCTCTCCACGATTTTTAAAGTTTGATAAAATTAAGGAGATTGTCAGAAAACGGGCCAGGTGGATAATTGAGAAACAGGAGCTTCTGAAAAATCACAGTCACCTGGGTTCGGTCAAAGAATTTGTTAGCGGAGAAGCCTTTCCCTATATGGGCAAACAATATCGCTTAAAGGTCGTAAAATCCAGCACGGAAAAAGAAGAGAAATGCAAACTCATAAACGGTAGATTCCTGGTTGAAATTAATAGAGATTTAAACGGAGAGAGGGTCAAAAGGAATGTAAAAAAAGCTTTAATAGAGTGGTACATAGCCCATGCTGAGGAGAAGATACCGGAGAGGGTAAAGCTTTATTCTCGTCAGATTGGAAAATGGCCTGAAAGAATTGAGATTAAAAATCATAAGAGGCGGTGGGGAAGTTGTTCTCGTAATGGAATTGTTCGCTTCAATTGGAAGATCGTAATGGCTCCCGTGACTATATTGGATTATGTGATCGTCCATGAACTCTGTCATCTCATTCACCAGAACCATTCCTCTCAGTTCTGGCAAAAGGTGCAAACAATCATTCCTGATTACACAAAAAGGCGGGATAAGTTAAAGGAGTACAGTTTTCAGGTAGCGACTTTTGATTGGTAAAGAGAACCTGTATTAAAAAGGGGTGTTTTGAAATGTCTACGTCTATCATGTGCTCCAAGTCATCAAAATACATATCCCAGTATCCAGAAGTCGCTTTTGGCCTGACCATAATTTCAGGGTGTCAGAACTTTTTGAACCCCCCGGGTTTCGACCAGTATAAAAGAAAGCTCCTTCGAAGAATGAGGAAACGGGAAACACTGGCAGAGATCACTGAACGTATAGAAATCTATGACAGGTTCTTTAAGAGTTTTGGTTATGAATGCCCATTGCCCAAACATCTAAAAAGAACGGTCAATAGTGGCTTTCCCAGGTACAATCTCATGGTAGATGCCCACTTTATGTCAGAGATGTGTGCGGGCATACTGGTAGCTGTTACTGACTATGACCATTTTGATGGAGGATTGACACTGGATCTGGCGGAGGAAAATGAAATATGCCGTGGGATGGGCCAGCGGGATTTGTTGACTAAAGAGGGAGAAATTGTGTTGAGGGATGAAAAGGAAATTGTTTGCGTTCTTTGCCAGGGAGCAGATGAGAAAACAAGGGTTGGTGAAGATACTATAAATGTTCTCTTCTATGCCTATGCAGTTCCAGGTATCGACGAGCGTTATCTCAAGGAGGGCCTGACCATTGCAGCGGAGACAATGTCAGAATTTGGGCAGGGTTTTATAGCAGGGGTAGAAATCTTTTAGCAAAAATAGGATTTTTATCAAATGCGTGATATATGCTCAATATCCTATGGGGGAGCATGGATGTCTTTTTTTTGCGAACGAACCAGGCAAATGCTTATAGCTGGCTCTTTCCCGATGATCCAGGCGGGCTGCCATCTCAGGTAGAGATTGCCAGATTCAGTGAATAGGGCATTTCCTCTGTGGTAGATCGCCCGCCTTTATCTGCATCTTTAGCCTGCATAACAGCATAAGCCCTTTCGTCGTCAAAAAAAAGATATCCATGCTCCAAGGAACCAGCAATTTGAAATCCACAATATTTTGAGCAATTACCGTTTTTTTAT
>JAUWNK010000097.1 GCA_030612685.1 Desulfobacteraceae bacterium | reverse complement strand
GGTGTGATCGGACCCGGTAACCTACGGCAATAATGACATCTAGGTTGTAAAACTTGGTTTTGTATCTTTTCCCGTCGCTGGCAGTTGTCAAGTATTCCTTGACAACTGAATGTTGATCTAATTCACCTTCTTTAAATATGTTGTGAATGTGGAGGCTAATATTCTGCTTGGTCGTCTGGAAAAGTTCTGCCATCAAGTCTTGAGAAAGCCATACTGTCTCATCTTCCAGCCGCACCTCGATGCGGCTGCGGCCGTCTTCTGTTTGATAAAGCAAAATCTGGGATGATGTTGCCGATTTTTCAGGTAAATTATCCGTCATTCCTTTTTCTCAAGGGGTCAAGTCCCAGTGGAATAGTCTTCGAATTCCACGGGATAAATCTGCTCTTAACTCATGTTCTGTTTTTATTGCTTAACACCAAGGGTCATTCAACAGAGTAGACGTAAAAAAGCTCCACTAACACTGGCCCGGTGCGGGCAGCATCCCAGTGAAATAGGTTCGTTTTGAACCTTTGCTTCGCAATTTCACGGGGTAAAAATAGTTGACAGCTCCCCAGTGAAATACGCTTCGCTGTTACAGATGTAAATTTCACGGGGTGAACCCGGTTCAACGGGGCGAGCGGGGTAAAGGTTCACCGTTCAGCGTTCAAAGTTTACCCGCCTTGTGTGTGGCGGGTTCAAGGTTATAGGAAGCTGAAAGTTCAATACCAAGTGAAAAAATGGTTCCGTTAAAAAATATATTGACTTTTTCAAAATAATGCCGATAATTATATTAAATGACTAAAGCCTCTGCCCTTATGCGGAGGCGAATAAGCTCTGCAATAGCAGGGCTTTCTTTTTTCTAACGACTGATTTCCGATTTTAAATCAACCGGGACGTTCGTGCAGAACGTGCACAAAACAGGGTATTGCCTCTTCCCTCAACACTCTTTCTGATGAAGCAAGTGCCATCTCTTTAATCGCAAGACTCAAATTCTTTTCCCTCGGATCATCCATATCGGCCAAGTATGACTTTAATATCATAGCTATACAAGCTTTTTAGTTACTATTCAGGTTCAAAGTTCAGGGGTTCACGGTTCAAGGTTGATGGACGCGTAAAAAGTCCAAACAACCTGTCATTTCGAGCGAAGCGAGAAATATTTCCGAAATGTATTTCTTGCAGTTTTTCTCAAGATGTCTCGGATAAAGATTCTTTTCATGATATCCAGCGTTTCGAAGGGCCTTTTCCAGGCTGATTAATTCCATATTATGACCCAGGGGCGGAAGAAGGAAGAAGCTGCATGCAAAATCTATCGTTTTTGAAGCTGATGTTTTCATAGGCTTCTTTCTTGAGTTCCTTTGATCGAAATTCCTCGGCATCAATTATTTCATACAGATTCAAGATGGTTTGACTCGATAGAAACATGCCCGGATAAGGATTTGCAAGCTTTATCCTCTCGTTATCCTGGTCCAGAAATTTGCAGGACCTCAGGTCATTCAGAATGCGTGATATCGTTGAATCAGCGGTGCACAATAAGTTCGCCAGTTGCTTTCCGTTCTTCTTAAAGTTCTTGATTTGAGTGATTGATATTAAATCCGCTCGGAAGCCCGTACCATAAAGCAGCCTATTCTTTATCATAACCGAGGTCCGGGCTACATGATTTAGCGAATTAAGTTTTAATGATCTTCTCTCAATGGTTTGAGCTGATTCTTTTGTGGGAATGTTTTTGAGGCCAAAGACCCTTTTAAAAGACTCCGGCGTTGCGCCAAAAGGATCATGATTCAGGTTTTTAAAAATTGTCCGCTTGTGTTTTTCAGGACAAGACTTGAACATTGATTTTAATTTCTGGTGATTAATGATGTCCTTAAAGCGAATGATCCATGCCGGTAGATCCGTAACCATTCTGTCCTGTTCCATAAACAAAAATGTTGCCATGAACAGGGCCTCCACATCTATAATGCCCTCTCTTTTTTCGTTAACTATTGGGACGTCAAAAGGGATGCCCATGGTCACCCAGGCACATCGGATCATAAAGCGCGCCCTATCTTTTACTGTTTCCGGTAAATTCATCAAAATCGAATCCTATGTCCTTAAGAACAATTCGCAAATCTTCTTTTCTTAATTCATCGTTATCGATGCTTAACACAAATCGTACTGCCTCTTCAATTTCCTCTTTTCTCGGGTTCAGGCTTCTTATATCATCTGTATGCTTGGTGTATGACGGTGTAGATGCAAGGAGTTTCATACCAATCAAGGCCTGCCTTCCAATCAATGTGATCTTCAGGTTGTCACCGATGTCAATAGTCCTGGAAATTTCATTGAAGTACTCCGGTAATCCTTTTGTTGGTTTTAATTTCTTTAGAATGTTGGCCGGATTGTTATTGATCCATTCCATGGGTAATCTTTTGGCCCTCTGACATGAGCGATCCCCTCTTTAAGAGCAGCAGGCAATATTTCCGGCAATAGGAGATCGATGTCCCTGGTCTGGTCTTTGAACTCATCAAGTGCCATAGCGGCTCCGCCCACGACAACCAGTTCGAAAGTATCATCCGGATATTTTACACTTAGCCATTCTGAAAGGACCTCCAAGTTATCGAGGATTTGGGTCTTGTTAAGATCTGTTGGCATTTTTTGATATCCGTTTCTCTAAAATCCTAAGAGGAAATAGTTAATAACATATATTTGCGATAAATGCAATATATTTTGCAATAAACGAAATAGGAACCAATGATAACACCCGCATCAAGCAGTAGCAATTTTCGCATAGTTTCCTTCCGCAAATCCTGCATCATCCAGATAGTTGTCTATTTCAGCCCTATCTATTTCCAGATATTCTGCAAAGGTGCCTCTTGATATCTTGCCTTCCATCAAGCATCTGTAAGCAAGAGATATAAATCTTGAAGGAAACTTGGACGGCCTGTCGCTTTTATACAATCTTCGGCGCATATTACGATCCAGATCACGGAATTTTTTGTTATCCAAGACCTTCTGCGCCTTAGATCTTTTGAGTATTTCCAGATTGACAAGTCTCCAGAGTATTGCTTCCGTTGAAACACCGAAATCCTTGGCCAGCTCAATGATATCAATTAGCCTGACTTCATTATCGGTGGCTGTTTCTTTGAGCGCATCGAGGAGATGAGCTTCAGGTAAGAGCAGGCTTGAAGCGAAGCCGTCCGCGTATTGTTCGGGCCTTGTTTTTTTTGTACCATTACCAATTTCTTCAGGAGAAAAAACATGCCAGGTTATTACATGAAATAGCTCATGCGCCAGATCAAAATTCCTTCTCCATGGTGCATCATTGGCGTTGATTAGGATGCCAACCCCTAAGATGTTATCCACAACACTGGCGCCGGAGGCACCATCCCCTAAAGGTAAATGAAGGATTTTAAAACGAAGCTTATTTTCGAGTACATTAAACAGATTCAAGGAAGGGCGAGAACCCAAGTCGAGAAAATTATGAATATCAGCACCGAGTTTATCGGCCCGTTCAAAGCCATTGTCAGAGAAATCATCCCGATCGTAGTTTTTCTGAATATCTTTCCATCGCCGCTTGAGACCAAGTAGGTGTTCCAGGCTGCTGTAATTTTCCAGAAAAGAAAGGAACTGGCGTTGAACTTGATTTACGTCTGTTTTTGTTGTCTTTCTCCACAGGGGTACAGGATCGGGAGCAATGTCGGATTCCAGGAAATAGTCCAGACTCCTGCCATATAAACGAGCTATCATAATCAATTCGTGGGCATTTATCTTCCTTGCACCTTTTTCAATGGCAGAAAGAGTTTGGTAGTTTTTGAATCCCAGTTTTTGAGTTGCTTCAGTAATGGAAAAGCCTGCTGCCTCTCTTGCAGCTACGATCCTTTTATCTAGAACCTCTTCCTTGCTATTTATTTTGGATTCCATTACTCCTTCCCCCAATAAGATTTTCTTATATAATATTTAATAATATCGGAAATTATATAAGAAATCTTTACTCATTTGTCAATCCTTAAATGTAGATTTTTCATTTTTTTCTTTGTCCCGCTTTTTGCCTTTATATCATTTTGGCTTGTTCTTCCTTAATGTACTTTGGCAGTTCAAAGGCAAATAGTTAAATCGGGAAAGCGCCCATTTATTGCCAAAGGGTTAAAGGCAAAAAGTGAAATGTATTCATAGCTCTCCGATGAATCAGGCCTAAAGATTCACATGGCAAGCATGGAAATAAAAAACCCCGATCTCATTTTGAGAAACGGGGTTTTTAGCATTACCTTCATGGCTCCCCAGTGAAAAATCTTTTGCATTAATGGAATAGGCTCGCCCCAGTGGAATAGTACAATAATTCAACCCCAGTAAAATCTGCTCCACCCGCCTGCCACTGCAAGGCACGAGCGGGCAGGCATTTCACAGGGCAAGCGGCGTAAACATAGAGCAAAGAGCGTTGCGATTTTGGATTTTGGATTGCGGATTGCGGATTTCAAAAAAATAAAAGACAGAAGGGATTTGGGATAGAGGCATTGAGGGATTGGGAATTTAGGAATTGAGGGATTGAGAGCAGAGAGCGGAAGGAATTTTGTAATTTGGAAAAAGCAGAAGGCGGAAGGGATTTGCGATTTTGGATTTTGTAATTTGGAAAAAGCAGAAGGCAGAAAAGAGATGAAAGGAACCATTCTGATCAAGTCTCTTTTATCGAACTATTCTTTCCAATCCCCTTGATGGAGCCGTAAAGGGTAGGAACAAAAAAGATGGTGAAGAGGGCGGATACCAGGAGCCCTCCAATCACCACCCTGGCCAAGGGGGCATTCATTTCCGATCCCTCCCCGAATCCGAGGGCCATTGGCATGAGGGCGAGGGATGTGGTGAGTGTGGTCATGATGATTGGACGAAGGCGTCTTCTCGCTCCCATGAGAATTGCCTCCATCAAGGGTTCTCCGTTTCTTCTCAGGCGGTTGATATAGTCTATCATGACGATCCCATTGTTAACCACGATACCGATGAGGAGAACCCCTCCGATAAAGACAGGGATCGTAACATTCATGTTGAGAACTAATATGGCAAGAATAACCCCGATGGAGGCAAAAGGTAAAGTGAACATGATCACGAAGGGCTCGGTGAGGGACTCAAACTGCGAGGCCATGACCATGTAAACCAGAACAATGGCCAATATAATGGCAAACAGGAGTCCTCCAAATGCCTCCCTCTGCTTCTCATACTCACTTGCAAAATTGAGGCGAAAGTTTGGAGGCACTTTAAGGTCACGGATCTTCTCCCCGATCTCCTGGACGATATGGCCGAGATCCCGGCCGTGGATCTCCGCCATCACGGTAATCAGTCTCTCCTGGCCCCTGCGTTCGATCTTTGTCGGCCCCTTTCCCTCGGTGATGGTGGCGAATCCCTTTAATGGGAGCTCCTTGCCTCCTGGCCCGGTGATGAATATGTTCATAATATCCTCATGCTTCCTACGGTCTTCCTCCCGTAGGCGAACAAGGATATCGAACTCATCGCCCCCTTCCCTGTACTGCGAGGCTACTGTCCCCTCTATATTGGTATTGATAACCTGAAGGATTCGTGACATCGGAAGTCCCATTGTGGCTGCCTTGGACCTGTCAATGTCTATCTTGAGCTCAGGCCGATTGTCATCAAGGCTTATCCTCGGATAGATAACCCCTCCGACCGACCTTATCCTGCTTACGATCTCCTCGGCAAGGGCCTTCCCTTTGTCAAGTTCATAGCCCCTGAGGTCGATCTCGAGCCTCTCCTCGCTTCCTCCCCCAAGGACTCTCGTGTACATAGATCTTCCCTCGGAGATGCGGACCTTTGCATCGGGAATGCCGGCAAGCTTCCTTCTCAAGCCTGCCACTATTTCCTTTGTGGAGCGCTTCCTATCTTTTTTGTCCACAAGGCGGGCCCGAAAGAAGGCTGTGTGAGACCCTCCTCCACCGCGATGGTGAGCGCCTGAACGGGCAAAAATCGACTTCAGCTCAGAAACATCGTGAAGAATAGTCTTCTCTACCGCTTCCGTTACCCTGTCAGTGATGTCAAGGCGAGTTCCAACCGGCATCTCTATCACGCCGTTGATGATCCCCTCATCTATCTCCGGAAGCAGTTCCGTACCAACACCCTTATGGTTAAAGGTCCAGAAGGCCAGAAAAAGAAGAATAATAGATCCACCCAAGACGGTCTTCCTGTGTTTCAGGGACCATCCCAAGCCCTTCAGATATCCTTCGTAGAAGCGAACCCTAACCGCTCCCGCCTCTTTTCTTTCAACCCTTAAAAACCGTGATGAGAGCATAGGGATTAAGGTTAGTGCCACTACCAAAGCCGCCATCAGTGAGAAGGTGACAGTGAGGGCCATCTGTTTAAACATCACTCCCTCTATCCCCTTGAGAAAGAGGAGTGGAAGAAACACGCAGATCGTGGTCAGGGTGGAGGCCGTGATGGCCATCCCCACTTCATGGCTCCCCTCAAGGGCCCCTTTTACCGCCCCTTTCCCCTCCTCTCGGTGGCGAAAGATATTCTCCAGGACCACGATAGAGCTATCCAAGATCATCCCAATACCAAGGGCCAGCCCACCCAGTGACATCATGTTGATGGTGAGCCCCATCCGCTCCAGAAGGAAGAATGTTGACCAGATGGCGATGGGTATGGATGCAGAGATGATTAAGGTGCTTCGGATGTTTCTAAGGAAGGCAAACAGGACTACTATCGCCAGGATTCCCCCTATGAAGGCTACCTGTTTAACCTGTTTTACCGATTTCCTTATGAAGTCTGCCGTATCAATAAGCAAAGAAAGGGTGACCCCTTCGGGGAGTTCACTTTTGAGCCTGGGAAGGATTCGTATGACTTTCTCGGAGACCTGAACGGTGTTGCTTCCAGATCTTTTCCTTACGGCCACAATCACACCAGGCTCACCCTTGATCCTCAAGTGTCTGCGGAGCTCCTTAAACCCATCCCTCACATCGGCCACCTGTTTCAAGTAGATGGGTCTACCCTGCCTGGTGGCTACATTAATGTTCTCTATATCCTCCAGGTTCGAAAACTCTCCCATAGGACGGATCAGCAATTCCCTCCTCCCTGTCTCGATGCGCCCCCCTGGAAGGGAAAGGCTTTCTCCCTTAATGATGTTGACCAGGGCATCGATGGATAGACCGATGGAGCGAAGCTTCTCTCTGTAAACCTCCACCTGTATCTCTCTCTCCAAACCTCCCCATATATTAACAGCCGCCACCCCTTCTATCTGTTCGATGTCGTACTTGATCTTATCGTCGGCCAGATCCCTCAGCTTGGATGGATGTAGCGGGCCTGTCAGGGAAAGGTAAAGGATAGGACGGTTTGAGGGATCGTATTTGTAGAGATAGGGGTCTTCTGCATCTTCGGGCAAAAGACGGCGAACCCGATCGAGCTTCTCCCGGATATCGTTAGCCGCATCGGCCAGGTCCGTTCCCCAGTTAAAATCGATTGTTACGGTGGAGGCATCCTCATCCGAGGTGGAGCGGACTTCCTTGACATTGTCAATGGTACTGACCGTTTTTTCAATAGTCTCGGTGATGAGCCTCTCGACCTCCTGAGGCCCGGCTCCCTCGTACTCGGTGTAAACTGTAATGGATGGGTAGGTTATATCTGGCAAGATATCTATTGGAAGACGTAGCAAGGAAATAGAGCCAAAGATCAGGAGGGCCAGGAAAAACATTGCTGTAGTGATGGGTCTTCGAACGGCCAGATCCGACAGGTTCATGGGTTTTCGTGTCTCCTGATAACCTTCACAGGCATACCATCTTTAAGTTCGTATTGACCGGCCACTATGACCTCATCGCCTTCCTGTAATCCTCTCAAGACCTCTACGTACTTTTCTCCCTCAAGACCAAGGCTGACTTCCCTTAGTGATGCCTTGCCACTATCATAGAGGAAGACACTCGTGGGGCCGCTTTTCGTTAACAGGGAATCTCTTGAGAGCAGAAGGACCCCATCGCGCCTTTGTACAATGAGATTTACCCGTGCAAACATCCCGGGCTTCAATCGGTGATCCCTGTTATTCACCCGGATCTCCACATCGGCCGTTCTGCTTTCAGGATCAACAGTGGGGCTGATGCGTACCACTGTACCTTGAAAGATCTCTTCTTTATAGGCATCTACATGGATTTCAGCTATAGCTCCAGCCTTGAGTTGAGCGAGTTCGCTCTCGACCACCTGAACAACTGCCTTGACCGTATCCATGGCCACAATCCTCACGATTGGAGAAGTTATACTGACAAGGGCACCTCGATCCAGAAACCTCTTGCTGATAATCCCGCCAATGGGGGCACCGATCGTTGTGTTCTTTAGGTGTATTCGGGCAAGCCTCAATGCTGCCTCGACCTGACGGATCTGGGCGAGGAGGGCATCGCGGTCCTCCTGCCTTGCTCCCTTTCTCAGAAGGGTCAGTTTTTCCCTGGCCGACCTGTATTCCGCCTCGCTGATGGTCACCTGCAACATAGCCTCATCAAGGCTATGTTGAGAGATAAAATCACTCTCCTTAAGGTTTTTTAACCTCTTATAATTTTCGAGGTTTCTCTCCCAACGGGCCTTAGTCTGAATAACCAGTTGCTCGGCCTGGGTAATCTCCTCCGGTCTGGCCCCGGTTTCTATCTGGGTCCATCTGGCCCGAAGTACATCAAGGGCAGCCCGGGCCTCCTGAAGCTGTGCCTCTTTTTCTTCCATCTCCACCATGGCAATGACCTGATCTGCCCTTACCCTGTCTCCCTGCTCAACCTTGATACTCTCGAGTATGCCTGATACCTTGGAGAATACATCCACCATTGCCTCGGACACAATGCTCCCTGCCAGATCCAGCCGGCGATCAAGCGAGCCCCTATGCAGCGTGAAGGTCTCTACAGGGATTTGCCTTTCTCGGTTCTCCAGGAGCTTTGCCTTTATCTCCTTTCCAGTGTCTTTTTCCGTCCAGTAAAAGGCAACTACGAAGATTATCACAATTCCTATGAGGATCAGAACCTTCTTCACCACTTTTTCCCCTCTTTTTTCAGGTCCACCATCTTTCTGTTGTTAGCCCTTCGGACCTTTATGGCCAAGAATGACTTCAAGCTATTGAAATTGATTGATCGAGATTATGATAAATTTGAACTTAACCGCCTGCGACGGAATCTTTTTTGACAGGCCCGCCCTGGCGCGACTTCCTTGGAATAAATTGTCTTCACTGTAAGGTGCCTCAAACAGATGCCATAGATCAAAGCCCCGTCAAATCAGGCCTGGGCCAGGGATTAACACGATTAACAAGATTTTCTTTATATCCTGAATATCCCTGGCCCAGACCTGGCTTATAGGCTTAATAGGATGATCCGAACACGTAGCATCCTATAGATTTAACAGGCTGATTCAAGCATGTCGCGCCAGGGCAGGCCTGTAAATCCTGTCTCATCAAAATTAATATACATTTATGCGCAATTATTTATGTCGCTATATATAATATACCAAAATATATCAATTAATAATAGAAATCCATCCTATGGCAACAAAATTATACCCCATTTTTTTCCTAAGATGAAAGAGTTATTATGCATGTGGATTTCCTTTCTTTTAACAACTCTTCTCACGAGTTATGAGCTGTAAAAAGACGTGCCTGTCTTGCCATGTAATTTATAGTAAGAGGGGACGGGGTAAGCCATATCATAAAGATTAAACCTATTCAGCTAAAAACTAATAGAATTTGGCCTAAAATCAATTAGATGGTCAAGAAGTTGTCAGTTGTAATAAGTAGAGAGGAAAAAGGGCAACTAGTGATAAAAATAGTAGCAATCACTAAAAAAGGAGCTAACCAATTGTGGTTAACTCCTTGGTATTATTGCTGGTGCCCCCGGGGTGACTCGAACACCCGGCACAGGGATTAGGAATCCCTTGCTCTATCCGCCTGAGCTACGGGGGCGTATTTATTTTTTAAATATTTTTTTCTTTTTTCTTCAAGTTTTAAATTAGGACGCAGATTTTCGCCGATATCCGCAGATAATTATTATATCAGCTCTTTATATTTATGCGCCTTAGGCGCATTAAAAATCTTTACAATCTGCGGTCATCTGCGTCCAAAAAGGAAATTCCTATACTACCAAGTCAAAAAACATTTACTCAATTAACCCTATTTGGCGGTGACTCTCCCTTAAAAAATGCTATTAGATTATCAGCAACCATTATTGACATCCTTTCCCTGACCTCAGTAGCTGCACTACCTATATGAGGGAGAAGGACTGCATTATCTAATGTGATAAGATCTGGATGTACTTCCGGTTCAAATTCATATACATCCAAACCTGCTCCGGCTATCCATCCCTCTTTAAGGGCCTGGACAAGATCTTCTTCCTTGACCAATGGTCCACGGGCTGTATTGATAAAATATGCCCCATTTTTCATCTTCTCAAACTCTTTTTTAGTAAATCTATGTCGGGTCTCTGATGTGAGTGGTGCATGAATAGAGATAAAGTCAGCTTCTTTTAACAGTTCATCAAAAGACACATACTGAGCAGGAAAATCAATGGACCCCCCTCCAAGCGGTCTCCTGTTATGGTAAATTATCTTTAAACCAAAGTTAATAGCCCTTTTAGCTAATGCCTGTCCAATGCGACCCATCCCATAGACCCCAAGCACCTTGTTTTGTAGTTCAACGCCCAAAAAGAAGGTTGGACTGACCCCCTTGAACCCTCCTTTCCTGACTAACCTATCACCTTCGACAATACGTCTGGCTACACACAGAATGAGGGTCATAGCAATATCGGCAGTTGCCTCTGTCAAAATACCAGGTGTGTTGGTGACCACAATACCCTTTTCCTTAGCATATTCAATATCTATATTATTAAAGCCCACAGCATAGTTCGCTATTATTCGTATATCGGTTAGGCTGTCAATGAGTTCTCTATCTATATTGTCATTGAGCATACTAACCAGCCCTTGAGCTCCAGATGCCATCTGTATTATCTCATATTGGGTTAGATTGCGATCAAATGGAGAGACTTCAACATCGGAGATCTTTTTAAGTTTCTCTACTCCTGGTTCAGGTATTTTCCGTGTTATAAAAATATTTTTTCTACACATGGAATTATCTTAGATGAAAAGGCTCTTTCATATCTCAATAAGTTAAGGATGAGGAGTGGGATATATAATACCAAGCTGCATTCAAACAGCTACTATTTATAGAGGTCATTGCGAATACTTCGTTGCTCAGCATAAACTCAGTGAAGCAATCCCTGGCCCAGACCCCTGGCCCAGACCTGGCATGCAAGGGCTGAGTTCTATGTATTATACACCCGAAGTATTACAGTTGCTCTACAGTATTCCAGCAAAGTCGCGCCAGGGCAGGCTGGCCTTTATGAGTGTGGTGATGGAAAGGCACGCATGCAGAATCAGCAGGAACAGTAGCATATTCAAATCACGTCGCGCCAGGGCGGGCTCAATAGGATAGATTG
>JAUWNK010000055.1 GCA_030612685.1 Desulfobacteraceae bacterium | reverse complement strand
ATTCATTAAGGTATTTGCATTTAAAGCCAAAAGCATGTAGAGGAAGGCTTTAGCCTTCCATTTCTGGAAACCTGAAGGTTTCCTCTACTGCTTGATCCCTGGCCCCTTTGATCTGTTACAATTAATTTTCATACTTCGTGGCGCCCAGAATGGGCATGAGTGTTTGTTTTACAATCTTCAATCTTCAATCGAAAATCAAAAATTTTCAATCGTCAATCAAACATCGAAAATCGTCAATCGAAAATCGTCAATCAAAAAAGGATAGTTAGCATCAAAATTCGAGTATTTCACTTTCTTTTTCCTTTCTGATTCCATCTGTTTTTTCAATTAATTCATCGGTAATTTTTTGCACTTTATCTTGGTACTTATACATCTCGTCTTCTGATATTTCACTCTCATTTTTTAACTCTTTTAACATCTCATTGGCCTCACGTCTATGGTTTCTGATGACTGTTTTGTTCTCCTCAGCCATTTTTTTGGCCATTTTAGCAAGTTCTCTCCTCCTCTCCTCTGTCAAGGGGGGTATTGAGATCCTGATCAACTTTCCGTCGCTCATGGGTGTGAGGCCAAGACCTGATTTCAGTATGCTTTTCTCAATATTCCCTATGATGGATTGATCCCAGGGTTGGATAGTCAAGAGCCTGCTTTCCGGGCTGCTAATAGAGGCTATCTGATTCAAGCGCATCTGGGTTCCATAACAATCAACTTTTATGCCCTCAAGTATAGATGTGGATGCCCTTCCAGTTCTCATCTTCTTGAATTCTCTGTTTAGGGCCTCAACAGTTTTTTCCATTTTTTGGCGCATCTCCGATAGGATCTCGTCTTTCATCGCCTTCTCCTGCTATTAGGGTTCCCACTTTATGCCCAGAAACAATCTTTTCTATATTTCCCCTTTTGCCTATATTAAAAACAACAATAGGAATTTGCTGTTCCATAGCCATAGATATGGCGGTCAGGTCTATCACCCTGAGCTTGTTTCTTAATACTTGTTCGTAACTAATCCTGCTAAACAATTTGGCGCATGGATCTTTGGCTGGATCTCTATCATATACACCATCAGCCTGGGTAGCCTTAAGAATAGTTTGAGCATTGATTTCCATAGCCCTTAGGGTAGCCGCAGTATCTGTGGTGAAATAAGGGTTTCCAGTCCCTCCTGCAAAGATTACAATTTTTCCTTTATCCAAATGTTTGAGTGCTCTTTCCCTGCTATATGATTCTACTACCCTGTCTATTTCCAGGGCAGTCATAACAGTTGCTGCTGAACCAACTGTGTTTAGGGTTTCCTTCAAGGCAAGTGCATTTATAACAGTAGCAAGCATTCCCATATAATCGGCAGTTACTCTCCCAATATCATATTCAGAGGATTTTACTCCCCTGAAAATATTACCACCACCCATTACAATGGCTATCTGTATTCCTATCTGGTGAACTGAATGAATTTCAGAGGAAATATCCTTGAGAGCTTGATGACTTATACCACTATTTTTATCTCCCATCAGGGATTCGCCACTTAATTTTAATAAGATCCTCTTAAAACGTAGGGACCTATGAGATAATGGCATTGTATTTTTTTTCATCTATTACCAAATATACGCTTCGGAGTTTCTATCCCACCAATGCGGAAAAATCACATCATTTCTAATAGCACCAAACTTATGCCGACCATTGCTCCAGTATTCCCTGGCCCAGACCTGACTATCAATGCTTGAATTCTGCCTGCTTCGGGTTCCGAAATATTACAGAAACAAACAGCGTTTTCCAGGCAAGTCGTGCTAGGGCGGGCCATTGCTCCCTGGCCCAGACCTGATTTTTTAAGGCCAGGTTCCAAAGATTTAGCTCCTGAAATATTACAACAATAATATATTCCTGGCAAGTTACGCCCCTGGCCCAGACCTGGCTTTGATAGCTTGCGAAACTTGCCGATCAAATAGTGCTGCTTTGTTACGTTACTATATATACCGGGCAATTCGCGCCAGGGCGGGCCAATACTACCTCCGGGGCGTAGGCCCTACGGGCCGGAGGCCAATTGAGGCGAAGCCCCTAAGTTAGTTATGCTTTATCCTCTGCTTCCCCCAACTGAAATCTGACAAATCTTTTTATAACAATCTTTTCACCAGTTTTGGCTATTAGTTCGTTAAGAAGGTCTTGAATAGTTATATCAGGATCTTTTATATAGGCTTGATTTAGGAGGCAGACTTCGGATAAAAATTTCCTTAATTTTCCCTCAACAATTTTTTCCACAACCTTTCCACCTTTGCCTGATTGAATAGCTTGGGTATTGTGTATATCTCTCTCTCTTTCTACTATCTCTGGAGGTAAATTCTCAGGGGAAATAGAGATTGGGTTTGTTGCAGTTATGTGCATAGCCAAGTTTTTGGTAAAATTTGTAAAATCTTCTGTTTTGGCGCTGAAATCGGTTTCACAATTTACCTCTACAAGAACACCAATTTTCCCGCCCATATGTACATAGGATTGAATTTGGCCCTCTGAAGTAATCCTGCCTTCTCTTTTTTGGGCCTTTGCTATACCCTTTTTTCTTAATATATCAACAGCCTTGTTAATATCTCCGTTTGATTCCTGAAGGGCGTTCCTGCAATCGATTATGCCCACACCAGTCTTTTCTCTTAGTTCTTTTATTAATCTGGTTGATATTTTCAATGTGTCTTCTCCTTGTTACTTTTCCACTTGATTGTCTTCCGGGCCTTTGGTGTCGGTGGCTTTAGTAGCTTTATGTTTCTTAGATATTACTATAACACCAGCACCTTCCTTTTTCTCTTCGATTGGCTTAATTTCTTCTTCTTTGATTTCTTTTAATTCAGTTTCTTTCTTTATCTCAAGCTCTTCCTCTGCCCTTAGTTTTTCTTCTCTCTCCCTATGTCCTTCAATGCAGGCATCAGCGATAATAGATGTCAGTAGCCTGATGGATCTTATAGCATCATCGTTTCCTGGGATAACGCAATCAATATCTTCAGGATCCCCGTTAGAATCTACAATGGCTACTATAGGGATTCCTAATTTTTTTCCTTCGTTTATTGCGATTTTCTCTTTATTTGTGTCCACAACAAAAAGTGCAGAGGGGAGTTCTTCCATATCTTTAATGCCGCCCAAACTTCGTTCTAACTTTGCCAACTCTTTTTCCATCCTCACCGCCTCTTTTTTTGTATAGCGGCTAAAACTTCCATCTCTTTTCATCTCTTCAAGCTCTTTAAGCCGATCGATGCTTTTTCTTATGGTTTGAAAATTGGTAAGTGTACCGCCCAGCCATCTATTGCGGACACTAAACATACCACATCGCTCGGATTCTTCTACAACTGAATCCTGAGCCTGTTTTTTTGTGCCTACAAAAAGGACGGTCCCACCTTCGGATACTGTTCTCAAAATAAAGTTATAGGCGCCTTTTAATAACTTAACTGTATTTTGCAGATCTATAATATAGATTCCATTTCTGGCCCCAAAGATGTATGGTTTCATTTTAGGGTTCCATTTTCTAGTCTGATGTCCAAAATGAACCCCTGCCTCTAATAAAAGCTTCATACTAATTTCGCTCATAAAAATAACCCTCCTTTTTGTTAAGTTTTTCTCAGGCCAGATAAATAATAAAACCCACTTTTTTCAGTGAGTTGAGGCAATCCCAAAAACGTATTTTTTATTTAGCCTCTCTTCTTATCACTATCAAGGAAAAAAATCTATTCCCTTTTTCGATCTTTTCACGCTTACACAACAAACCTTAAAAAGGGAGCCTATAATGGGGAATGTCCGATGTCTTCTCAAGCATATAGGCTGTTTGGATAAGGGTTGATTCATCAAAATAATTGCCAAGTATTTGAACTCCGATAGGTAGGCCATTGCTGCTCATCCCATAAGGGATGGATATACATGGAATGCCTGCCAGATTAGGGGATAATGTGAAGATATCGCTTAGGTACATGGTTAGAGGGTCATCGATTTTTTCACCTATTTTAAAGGCAGGGGTAGGTGCGACAGGTGTAATTAATATTTGACATTTCTTAAATGCCTCAACAAAGTCATTAATTATAAGGGTGCGTACCTGAGAAGCCTTTATAAAGAATGCATCATAATAGCCTTTAGACAGGGCATAGGTGCCAAGCATGATCCTCCTGATTACCTCGGGACCAAACGCTTTAGCCCTAGTTATCCTATACATGGATTCAAGGTCATCAGTATCTTTAAATCTAAAACCGTACCTGACCCCATCGTATCTTTGAGCACATAGTGCCAGGGCGGGCTTTAGGCATTTTAGGCACTTATAATTAAGATAAATAGGATAGGAAGGGAGGATGGGTATCTGTTGTTAATTGAAAATTGAAGATTGACAATTGACAATTGAAAATCGAAAATTTCTAAAGCCACCTTTTCCTGCGTTTGTAGGACTTGACATCTTTATATGTTTTGATTGCACCTGTTGCTGCTACTCCCAGATAGAATTCCTTGACATCAGGATTTTCTATAAGATCTTTTGCATCACCTTCCAGGACGATCTTTCCATTTTCCATTACATATCCAAAGTCGGCGATCTGAAGGGCCATATTGGCATTTTGTTCCACTAACATCAGGGTTGTGGCTTGCTCTTGATTTACCCTTTTGATAATCTCAAATATCTCTTTTACCAGCAAGGGCGCCAGACCCAGGGAAGGTTCATCTAATAACAAAAGCCTTGGTTGTGCCATTAATGCCCTTCCCATTACCAGCATCTGCAGCTCCCCTCCACTACAGTATCCTGCAAGGCTATGTTTTCTCGCAACAAGAGGAGCGAAATAATGGTAAACTAATTCCAGGTCTTTCTTGTAAGGCTTGCCCCACCTTGTAGCAGTTCCTACCCTCAGGTTTTCCTCGACAGTAAGGTATTTGAATGGCTGTCTTCCTTCCATAACCTGAATGATGCCCAGCCTGGTAACTATCTCCGGTGCTGAATTCTGAATATTATGGCCTTCATAATTTATAGTGCCCTCAGTAACCTTGCCATTCTCTGGTTTAAGGAGCCCTGAAATCGACTTTAAGGTAGTAGTCTTGCCCGCACCATTGCTCCCCAGTAAAGATACAATCTTGCCCTTTTTTACATCCAGGGAGACGGCCTTAAGGATCTGGATAACATCTGAGTAAACAACGCTAATATTGTTGATTTGTAATAGAAGATTATTTTCCATGACTTAATTTACCCTGATTTGTTGTAACATCTCAATAAATTTGGGAAATGGGAAAAAGGTAGGGGCTGATGCCCTCATCGGCCCGTTCAGGGAACGGGCCCTACATTTTAGATGGCCTAAACAATAATTATACCCAGACTTCTTGATAAGTTACGATTTATTTAGTATGAAAATGGCCAAAGTCTAAAACTTGACCGCACGATTCTCCAAACCTCTGCCAGGCCTTTTGGCTCAAAGATGATAAATAAAATAATAGCCAATCCAAATACGAACTCCCTGAGGGGTGCTATGGTAATGGCACCACTCATGGATGGACTAATGTTCATGAGATACTCTGTAATATGACTTAATATTTCACTCAATGTAACTATGAAAATAGTGCCAAAAACAGAACCGGGTATACTTCCCAGCCCTCCAATTATGATCATCGCAATGTATTCTATGGATAACCATAGATTAAATGGCTCTGGCGTAATACTTATCATGTAATAGGCAAAAAGTGCGCCAGCGAACCCTGCATAAAAAGAGCTTATGGCAAAAGACAGGAGCTTGTAAGGAAAGATAGGTATGCCCATTCCCTCGGCAGCCTGATCATTATCCCTGATAGCAATAAAGGCCCTACCGTACCTTGTCCTGATGAGATTTACGGCCATCCAGGTCATCACCGCGAAACAGATAAATATCACATAGAAAAAGACTCTATCATTGCCCAAATCAATCCCAAAAATGGTGGCCGTCGGAATACTTATACCTTCTGCTCCTTCGGTTAGGCTTTCCCATTGTACAAGAACATATTCAATAATGAACTGGCCTGCAAGGGTGGCAATGCACAGATAAAGATGCTTCAGCCTGGCCGAAGGAAGACCAAAGATCATGCCTACAAGTGCTGTGATCAGGCCTGCAGCAGGGACGGCAATCAAGAATGGGCAACTTGCTTTAGTAGCCAGAATAGCAGCAGCATAAGCACCTACACCGAAAAAGGCTCCGTGACCAAGACTAATCTGGCCAGTATATCCAATGAGGAGATTTAGCCCGATGGCAGCAATGGCATAGATCCCGATTATATTTATAATATAGAGGATATATTCATTGGTTATGAAGGGAATAACCGCAAAGAGGAGAAAGAGCCCAATTAGCATGGACAGCCTGCCGAAATCTGTCTCAAATATGGTAAGCTCCCGCTCGTAGGTTTCATTAAAATTACCACAGGGATGGAATTGCAGTTTTCGCATCTATCAAACCCTTTCAATTTCTACAAGGCCAAAGAGCCCATAAGGTTTAACCATTAATATCATGATAAGGACAATATAAGGAACAACTTCTCTTAGACCAGTTGAGATATATCCGCCTGTAAAGGTTTCAAGCAGGCCGATGATAAGCCCACCAATAATAGCACCACCGATGCTATCAAGTCCTCCGAGAATGACCACCGGAAAGACCTTGAGGCCTATTGCACTTACTTCGTGTACATTGATTCCATTGATAATACCAATAACAATCCCGCTCATAGCGCAGACTAAGGCTGCGATGGCCCATGATATGGCAAATACCCTCCTTACATGAACTCCTAAGGCCATGGCAGCAGGCTGGTTATCGGCCACAGACCTCATGTAGATTCCCTGAGAGGAGTATTTAAAGAAAAATCCGAATAGACCAAGGAAAATCAGACCTACAATAAATGTAGCTACATTTACCCCTGGAACTTCAACAGCTCCCCAATGTAAGGTAAGTGCTTGTGGCAGAAATTCCGGGTAGCTATGTATATCCCCCCCGAAGACAAACAACATCAATCCTTTGAACATGATGGCCAGTCCAACGGTCAGCATGATGACCTCAATAAGGGCCTCACCAATCAAGGGCCGCAAGAAAAAACGCTCAATTATAAAGCCAAGAGAGAAAGATCCCGCAAGGGTTATTAAAAAAGCCAACCAGATAGGTAGGTTTGCCCAGGTTGAAAGCACAAGGAATAAAAAGGCCCCAATTGCCATTAATTCGCCATGGGCAAAGTTAAGCACACTGCTGGACTTAAAAATCATGACAAAGCCCAGGGCGGCAAGGGCATAAAGAAAACCGAGGGATAGTCCATTTATCAGTATTTGAAAGAAAAATTCCATAAAAGGGCTCCGTAATTTGGTTATTTGTTAATGGTTATTCGTTATTTGTTATTAGTTCAGCCACCAAGGCACGAAGAAATGATTATGTCTCTTATTAAAAATGATATTCAAAGAATTATATAATAATCTTAGTGTCTTTGTGGCTTAACTATTACGTTATTATTTGATTTTCTGTGAAAATTTATTTTCTCTCTTGTATATAATAATCTTGGTAGGCCACTAATAACAGTTAACATATAACGATTAACGATTTAAACTCTAAGTATCCTAACAGTAGTTTCAATAGTACTAACGGTTCCATCCTGATACTTTACCTGACCTTTAACCGCTAATTCCTTTTTATCGGAATACATGGCATCGATCAGGTCTTTGTACTGTTCAAAGACAAATTTTCTTCTCACCTTACCAGTCCGGGTTAATTCTTCATCATCTGCATCGAGTAATTTATAGAGGAGGATATAATTAACAAGTTGCATCGGTCCTGGCACCTGGGTGTTTACATGCCTGATTTCTCCTCTGATAAGCTCTTCTACCTCGGGTTGCTGGGAAAGGTCTGTATATGTTGTATATGGTATCTTTCTTTCTTCTGCCCAGTTGCCAACGTTTCCAAAATCAAGATTTATGAAGCAGGTGATATACGGTTGGCCCTCGCCAAAGATTACAGCCTCTTTAATATATGGGCTAAATTTTAGTCGTGTCTCAATAAAGTCAGGGGAAAAGGCCTCACCCTCTCTTGTCCTCATTATCTCTGCCTTTCTCCCAATAATGAGAAGGTGCCCGTCATCATCTATATATCCGGCATCCCCTGTATAGAGCCAGCCGTCCCTGAGGGATTTGGCTGTTTCCTCCGGGTCCTGATAATAGCCGACAAAGTTTGATTTTGTTAAGATAAGGACCTCCTGATCTTCGCTGATCTTTACCTCTGTACGTGGCAAAGGCACCCCTACAGTCTCTAATTTAACCTCATCATCCGGCTGAACCTGAAATATGCCACCTGACTCAGTAAGTCCATAACATTGCTTTAGATTTAGTCCATTGGCCCTGAAAAATCGTATAACATCAGGACTAATGGGATGTCCTCCTGTATAAGCGCCCCTGAATTGCAGACCGCCTACCCTGTCCATGAGAGGTGTGAACATGATGCGAGATGATATCCAGTAAAAAGATCTTAGATAAAGGGGAACTTCCTTTTTCTGGGACTCTCTATCAACAACCGCCCCTCCAATCCTCATACAGATTTTAAATAGAAGGCGCTTGATAAAGCCGGAATCACTGATCTTCACCCTGATCTTTGAGGCAAGAGCTTCCCAGAACCAGGAGGCAGTAATGATAACGGTTGGGCCGATATCCCTAAAGTCCTCTACAACTGTCTCCGTTGTTTCAGGGAAGTTCATAATCATCCCGCCTGAAAGTGTCACCCCCATACCCCACATCTGATCCACGATCCATGCTGGTGGAGTAATCGAGATCCAGTTATCACCAATCCCGATTGGGGCAGTCTCAAGCCATTTTCTGGATATCTCGGTGAAATTTTCATGTGTGATCATAGAGAGTTTTGGAAGGCCGGTAGTCCCTGATGTCATTATCATCAAGGCTACCTCATCCGGCTTTCCCTTGTTTAACTCATCAGTAAAGTAATTTGGCGATTTTCTATCAAAATCCGCACCGAGTTCTAAGAGTTCCTGAAAGCTCATAAGCCATGGATTATCAGTGTAGGTCCTCATGCCGGTTGGATCAATATATATAACCTTCCTGACAAAGGAAAGTTCTTCTTTGACTTCCAATAGCTTATCTACCTGTTCCTGATCCTCGGCTATAATATAGGCTGCTTGCACACGATTTAAGCCAAAGGCAAGTTCCTTGGCCACTGCCGTTGTAAATAGATTTAAGGTTATTGCACCCAGTGCCTGGGCCCCAAGTTCAGTAAAGAGCCATTCAGGGTGATTATTGGTGATGATACCAATATTTTCACCCCTTTTCAGCCCAAGGGAGGCCAAACCCAAAGCCACCTTTTTTGTATACTGGAGATAGTCGTTCCAATTGTAAGTCTGCCATATACCAAAATTCTTTTCCCGGATAGCAGTTCTTTTTGAACCTAATTCCCGGGCCTGTTTGGCTAACATCTGTGGCAGTGTATATTGAGTAAGGGTAGATAGTGTTTGTTCATCTAAGCGTTCTATCTTTGTCAAGCTAAACCCCTTTCAATTGAAAATTTTCCATTGAAAATTGACGATTTCCCTCTGCTTCTCAATTTTCGTGTCATTGCGAACGAATGTGAAGCAATCTTTGACTCATTGAAAATATATAAGATTGCCACGTAGCTTCCTGCCACGTTTCACTCGCGGCTTCGGCTCATCCTCGCAATGACCTGTAAGATAATTTTTCAAAGGTCTCAATTCACAATTAGCAATTTTCAATTGATAATTTTAGATTGCTAATTTTAAATTTTTACCGCATCTCCAAGATAGGCCTTGATTACCTGGGGATGATTTTGAACCTCTTCTGGTAGGCCCTCTGTTATCTTCTTTCCAAAATCCAGTACCATAACCCTTTTAGATATACTCATAACAACTGACATATCGTGTTCTACTAAGATCATGGTCTGTCCCCATCCCTCATTTAACTCCATCAAGAATCGTACCATATCTTCCTTTTCCTCTAAGGTCATTCCAGCAAAAGGTTCATCGAGGACTAAGAGTTTTGGTTCTAGGGCCAGGGCCCTACCGAGCTCAACCCTTTTCCTTAAACCATATGGCAGGGATCCGACCAGTTTTTTCCTGATGGCTTGCATTTCAAGGAAGTCAATAAGTTCCTCTAAGACCTTCCTGTGATAGACCTCTTCTCTCTTCACAGATGGAGAAAACACTGATGCTAAACCTACACCATACTTGGTATGAGTATGCCTGGCTAAGAGCATATTTGAAAGGACGCTTATACCCGGGAAGAGTTCAATATTCTGAAATGTTCTTCCAATACCCAGCCCTGTAAGGTGGTGGGTAGACATAGAGGTGATATCCTTCCCGTTGAAGATAATATTGCCTTTTTGTGCCCTGTAATATCCTGTCATGCAATTCAGCAAGCTTGTCTTTCCAGCCCCGTTTGGGCCGATTATTGCTAAAAGTTCTCCTGTGTGTAGAGATAGATCGACGTTATCGAGGGCTACAACTCCCCCAAACGTTAAAGTTAGATTCTTCACCTCCAATTCAGCCCTTTTTTCTTCAGGCTGTTTGGAGGTGAAGATACTCGGCTGACCCCTAAACGCCTTCATTTATCTCCTTTTTAAAAGTTTAACCCTTTCTTTTCCAGGTACATAGAAGGTAGTAAGTGGTGTATAAGTGGCGTCCTCATGAATTTGAACAATCCTTGCTTTAAATGAGGCACTATGGTCAGTCTTGGTGTAGGTAATATTGGGTACAACACCCCCAAAATCCTCATCCCTGAATGTCTCAAGGGCCTGATTAATGGTTTCACTGTTTATCTGCCCAAATTTATCATGGGCCCTCTGAAATGCCTTTTCCATAATCATGGCGATGGCAACACCTTCCCAGTAAGAGGCATCAAATTTGGTTACTGTTTTATACCGGTTCCACAATGTCGCCATAACCTTCATCCCGGGTGTCCCGTCAACAGGAAGTCCTCCGGAGAATTGCATATGCATCCTGTCCCTGATCAGGCCCTTGCCTCTTGTAAAGAAATCCGGATCCGTGGATGTCCAGGTCCCAAAGAAGGGTACATCATATTTAACCCTATCCGCAGCTTTAAGGGCCATGAGTATGGCCGAAGGAAGACACTGCATAAAGATGTATTCTGCTCCCGCTTTCTTGAGTCGGAGACATTCAGTATTGAGATCAAGGGTCTTTGGAGGGAATTGTTCAATACCTACGATGTTTATACCATGTTTTGCAGCATATTCCTTGCTCGGGGCGTGAATGGATTTTCCGTAAGCGTTGTTATAGGTCAGGAGTCCAACCTTGGGAGCCTCTTTTCCTTCATGGATGGTCCGGATATACTCTAAGACTGCATAGGAATCCATGATATAACTGCCAAAGGGTAAATAAGCATAATCGACTGGAGGCTTGAGAATCCCCTGGTAAGTGGAATAATTTATGTTAGGGGTTTTATATTTCTGGATAATTGGTTTTGCCATTATGCCAGATCCTGCATCCCATGTGGCTATCATATCCATCTTATTAGAGGTACAAAACTTTTTAACATATTTAACTGCCTCAGGAACCTTATAGGCATGATCAACAACAGTTAGATCTATTTTATTACCTGCAATCCCTCCCTTTACCTCGTTTACATACCTGAAGTAGTCTTTATGGCCTTTGGCATGGAACTGGCCCCAGGAAGATGCCGGCCCTGTCAGGTTGATTATCGCCCCTACCTTTATTGGCTTTGCCCATGCAAAAGTGCCCAGGCCAAAACAAATAAACCCTGCAATGAGTGCCAAAATAAATACCTTTCGCATAATACTTCCTCCCTCTTTTAAATTATTTAATAATGCCTTACCCTTACCCTCACCTTAGCTATACTTGATTAAATGTATTGCCTTTAGTAAAATTATGCTGACTTAGGAAAGACCTTTGAAAAATACCTATATCGTCATTGCGAACGAAGTGAAGCAATCTCCAATATCTGGAAAAGTCAATGAGATTGCCACGTCCCCTTCGCTTCGCTCTGGGATTTTGCTCACCTGCTCCTCGCAATGACCTGAAACATAATTTTTTAAATGGCTTTAGAAAATTATCATGGAAAGAGTTTTTTAAATTAAAGAAATTATCTGGAAGGTATTTTTTCGGCCGGATATAGGATTTTCCCATAAAGATAGCCTTGACTTTTTTATAGATAATTATGTTATAGCTATTCCATAGCTACAGATGTAAAATTACTATAAATATAAAATACTTTTGTCAAGAAAAAAAGGAGAAAATTCATTAAGGAGGATAAAAGATGCTTATAGGTGATATTTTAGCAAGGAATGCCAGGATGTATTTTAATGAGATTGCCCTTATTGAAAGGGAGCCGGCAAAAAACAGGAGGGTAGAAATAACTTGGAAGGAATTTGATGATCAGGCCAACAGGTTTGCCAATGCCCTGATTGAAAGGGGAATTAGGAAGGGTGATAAGGTTATTCACCTCATGATGAACTGTATTGAGTGGCTACCTTCCTACTTTGGAATCTTGAGGACCGGGGCATGGGCAGTCCCTTTGAATTTTAGGTTTTCTGCTCAGGAGATAAAACTATGCGCTGGAATTGCCGAAGGTAAGGCCATGATATTTGGGGAGGAATTCATAGACAGGATAAACGAGATCAAGGGAGATCTCAGTACCATTAAGGATTATATCTTTGTAGGGCCAGATGAGATCAGGCCTGATTATGCGGCAAAATATGAGGATGTTTTAGAGAAGAACTCCCCGGTAAATCCTGATATTGAAATAAGTATTGAAGATGAGGCAGGTCTTTATTTTACCTCCGGGACCACAGGGACACCAAAACCAATCCTTTTGACCCATAGAAACCTTGAGGCCGCCTGTATAGTTGAAAATCGCCATCACAATCAAACACATCAGGATAATTTTCTCTGCATCCCACCTCTCTATCATACCGGCGCCAAGATGCATTGGTTTGGCAATTTTATAGTTGGGGCTAAGGCAGTTATTCTTAAAGGGGTAAGGCCCGAATGGATCTTAGAGGCCGTATCAGAAGAGGAGGTAACTGTTGTCTGGCTGCTGGTCCCCTGGGCCCAGGATATTCTTCTGGCAGTGGAAAATGGAGATGTAAAACTTGCTGATTATAAATTAGATCAATGGAGATTGATGCATATTGGGGCCCAGCCAGTCCCTCCAAGCTTGATAAAGAACTGGAAAAAGGTATTTCCTCACCATGACTATGACACCAATTATGGCTTGAGTGAGACCACCGGACCTGGGTGCGTCCATTTGGGGATGGAAAATATACACAAGGTTGGGGCCATAGGTGTGCCTGGTTTTGATTGGGAATGTCAGGTAGTAGATGAAAACAGGAAACCTGTGCCTCAGGGACAAACTGGTGAGCTTATGGTAAATGGGCCGGGGGTGATGAAGGAGTATTATAAGAACCCTGAGGCAACAGTTAGTAACCTTTTTAATGGTTGGCTTTTAACTGGGGATATGGCCAGAATGGATGAGGATGGCTTTATATGGCTGGTAGACAGGAAAAAGGATGTTATAATTACAGGAGGAGAAAATATCTTTCCAGTTGAGATTGAGGATTTTCTTGCAGGTAATGACAAAATCCAGGATAATGCCGTTATTGGCATACCTGACGAAAGGCTCGGTGAAATTTGTGCAGCCATTATTAAAGTAAAGCCCGGAAAGGCGATAACAGAAGATGAGTTAAACGAATTCTGTCAAGAATTGCCAAGGTATAAACGCCCAAGAAAAATATTCTTCGGTGATGTACCCCGGAATCCTACAGGCAAGATAGAGAAACCAAAACTAAGAGAGATTTATGGAGGGAGAAGGGAGAGTTTCTCTTGACAGGATAGTTTATTAAAAGTTATGAAATAGCTAAATTGTAGCTAATACCAAGTTGCTTCCGACACTCTAAAATTTTAAAGGTGTCATTGCGAACAAAGTGAAGCAATCTCAATAGCATAGATTGCCACGTCGCTTTGCTCCTCGCAATGACATGATTGCAACTTGGTATAAATTATCAACCTTAAACAAGGATAAGAATATGCATAAATTACTTATAGATTCGCCAGATGAAGAGATGTTGCTACTGGGTAACGATGCCATTGCCAGGGGTGCTATTGAGGCAGGTATTGCTGTTGCAACCTGTTATCCAGGGACTCCGTCATCGGAGATACCGGATAATTTTTTTGCCATGTTTAGAGAAGGTGGGTTCTATTTTGAGTATTCGACAAACGAGAAGGTAGCATTAGAGGTGGCAGCCGGTGCTGCCATTTCAGGTATAAGAAGCATGTGTACCATGAAACATGTGGGGATGAACGTTGCCTCTGATACCCTCATGACGCTCGCTTATTTAGGTGTCAATGCGGGCATGGTTATTATAAACGCCGATGATCCATTGATGTTTTCAAGCCAGAATGAGCAGGATAACAGGTACTATGCAAGATTGTCCGGACTCCCCATGATGGAGCCGATAAATGCCCAGGAGATGAAGGATATGACTGTTGCTGCATTTGATCTCTCTGAACAATTAAAGTTACCGGTTGTCCTGAGGACCACAACCAGGCTGAATCATATGAGAGGCGTGGTCAAATTCGGACAAATTCGGCAAATAAAGTCTAAGGGTTTCTTTAAAAAAGACCCCTTTCATTATGTGGCACTTCCTGCTGTTTCCAGGAATTTGCATAAAGTCCTGTTAGAAAAATATGATCAGGCATTAGAGCTATCCGAGAACTCAGAATATAATCAGATTATTGGTAATGGTAAATGGGGTATCGTTACAAATGGCGTTAGCATGGACTATGTTCAGGATGCTGTTAATGATCTTGGAATCGGTGATAAGGTAACTATCCTCAGGCTCGGTTTCTCTTATCCAATGCCAGAAAACATGATTGTGAAATTCCTCACCAATGTAGAGAAGGTCCTGGTGGTTGAAGAACTTGAGCCGGTAATGGAAAATGATATCAGGTCCATAGCGCAAGCTAAGGAGATAGTTGTCCCTATAAAAGGAAAGGAGAAAGGGCTTTTTTCACGGCTATACGAGTTTGATCCGGGCATGGTAAGAGGAACTATTGCCTCTTATTTCGGGGTGCCTGATACCTCCCCAAAACCGGTAGATGTCACAGGTATTCCTGATCTTCCAGGCAGGCCACCTAATCTCTGTGCCGGTTGCCCCCACAGGGCAATGTACTATGCAATAAAGCAGGTTTACGGGCCGGATGCTGTTCACCCGTCAGATATTGGCTGCTACACTCTGGGTATACTTCCCCCTTTGAAAATGGCTGATATCGTTATATGTATGGGTGCTTCAATTGGTACCTCCTGTGGTATCTCAAAGGCAACAGATCAGAAGGTCGTCTCTTTTATCGGGGATTCCACCTTTTTTCATGCAGGTATCCCTGCCCTGATCAACGCTGTTCATAATAACCACAAATTTACATTGGTAATCCTTGATAATGGCACGACTGCCATGACAGGAAATCAACCTCACCCCGGTGTGGATACAACCCCCATGGGTGTTGACACCACACAGATTTCTATCGAATCGTTGGTAAGAGGTTGTGGTGTAGAACATGTGCAGGTGGTTAATCCCATGCAGGTTAAAAAAGGCATTGAGGCAGCACAGGCATCAAAAGATTTTGATGGTATCTCGGTTATCATATCTAAGGAGCTTTGCCCTCTTTATGCCAGGTCAATTAAGAAGGCCAAAAAGGTGAGGCCCTTTTATGTAAATCAGGATAAGTGTAAGCAGCATCTTGACTGTATTAATCTTTTGGCATGTCCAGCCATGTATATTGATGATGGTAAAACTATGATAAACGAAGTCCTTTGTATTGGCTGCACTGTTTGTGCACAGGTCTGTCCTGAGAATGCCATTCTTCCATTAAAAAAGTAAGGAGTTAAATATGGAAACAAAACGGATAGTCTTTGTTGGTGTCGGAGGTCAGGGAAATCTTCTTGCATCAAGGTTGCTTGGAGAGGCATGTTTAGCAGCCGGGATTCCTGCGGTGGTAAGTGAGATTCACGGAATGGCCCAGAGAGGCGGTATTGTTGAGTCAGCCGTTGTTATGGGAGCAAGTAGCCCAATAGTTTCAGAAGGTGAGGCCGATGTTTTAATCGGTTTTGAGCCATCAGAGACATTGAGGGCATTAAATAAATGCAACAAGAATACGGTAGTTATCACCAATATTCATCCTCTTCCTCCCTTTACAGTGGCAATAGGCCAGGGAGTTTATCCTGATATTGGTAAGGGCCTCGATTTGATAAGAGATAATGTTCGCTCGTTAATAGCTTTGGATGGTGATGAACTGGCAGCAAAGGCAGGGAATCCTTTATCCCTGAATATGGTTATGCTCGGGGCATTGGTTGGAAGTAAAGTTATTCCTTTGGATGAAGACACACTCAAGGAGACAATTTCTAAGACAACAAAGCAGGCATTTTTGGATTCAAATTTGAAGGCCTTTGATTCTGGAGTTGCTGCTTCAAGGATTGGATGAGTTGGCTGCATGGAGCACAGCTAAATGAAGGAACCCTGTAGCGACGGGTTGGGCTCGAAGTGTTTGACTTATACCATGTCCAGGCCAAAGAAATATAGTTAAACCTACCCCTCTCACAATTAAAGGACAAAATAAAGATCCTACTTTCCAATTTTCTTATCTAAAAAATCGGTTAATAGTTTTTCCACCCAATAAACAATTCGGAATAATAATAAAAAATAGGTAACTACTCAGGTTGTTTGGTTCAAGGTTCACGGTTCACAGTTAATTGCTTTGCGAATTCTTTATATTTCCAGCGCAACGCAGAAGGCATTGGGCTATCCGCCGTCATAGTAGATTGCTGATGAGAAGTGCGAGTTAGTGTACCTGAAATAGGATGAACTCCGCATTCGTCCCGGAATCGAATCCTCTTCCATCAGTCTAACCTTGAACCCCGCCTGCCGTCCGGCGGGCAGGCGTGAACCCCTGAACTTTGAACCTGAGTAGTTACAAAAATAGTAATTAACTGAGGGGTGGTCATAAATAATCATTGACAAAGTCCTTTGATATGCTGATAATCAGGCATATTTAACATATCGGAGGATACTATGGTCAATAATAACAATCCCCTCGTACAAATATTACGCCTCGTGGACGAAGTCTACGAA
>JAUWNK010000070.1 GCA_030612685.1 Desulfobacteraceae bacterium | reverse complement strand
CGGGCTTTGCCAGACATTTCTCCCCAGATTGACTCCTATTGCTCCCTTTGACAAGCCATCATAGACAAATTCAAATACCTCAAGCTCTGTCTCACATTTTGGACCGCCTGCAATAACAATAGGAACAGGACAGCCCTCTGTTACCATTTCAAAATCCTCGGGACAATAATAGGTTTTTACAATCCTTGCTCCCAATTCAGCGGCAATTCGAGAGCTCAGGCTAAGATATCTTGCTTCTCTTTTTTCCAGTTCCTTGCCCACTGCTGTTACGGCCATAACTGGAATGCCATATGGTTCACACTGATCAACAAGCTGGGCAAGGTTGGTCAATGTCTGCTTCTCATACTGAGAACCTACAAATATAGAGATGCCAACAGCAGAGGCATTGAGCTTGATGATCTCATCTATTGATGTGGTGAGGGTCTCATTGGCTAAATCAGAGCCGATTATACTGGTGCCGCCAGAAACCCTCAGGATTATCGGGGTTTGGCAGTTGGCTGGAACAGATGAGCGCAATATACCTCTGGTGACAAAGAGGCCATCGGCGTAAGGGAGAAGTCCTTTTATTGTCTCAGATGGTTTTTCCAGGCACCTGGTAGGACCTTGGAAATAGCCATGATCTATAGGCAAAAACTGGCAACGACCATCTTCCTTGATTAATCTGGAAAGCCTGTTTTCAATGCCCCAGTCCATATAATCCTCCTTCTCTCAAAGTATGCAATACTCGTTCATAGGTTCAATGGTTCCCGGTTCAAAGGTTCAGTTGGTCTTGACCTCAGTCTCTTTGCCTATATTCAGCAAATACGGCGGAGCATCGGGCGACATAAACCTATCACCCGGAAACTTATCAAACCCATTTTCACGTTTTCTAGCAATAGACTTTATCGTGGCTGTCAAACTGTGTTCGCAACCGCTGCACCTGCCCGCCATCCGGCAGGCGGGGCTGATAACAGTCGCCAAACTTGTAAACAGGCAACCCTGAACGTTGAACCTTTTTC
Source organism: Desulfobacteraceae bacterium (assembly GCA_030612685.1). Taxonomy (GTDB): domain Bacteria; phylum Desulfobacterota; class DSM-4660; order Desulfatiglandales; family B25-G16; genus JAUWNK01. The sequence goes on along the minus strand of JAUWNK010000070.1, from coordinate 13,251 downwards.
AACCGTGAGCTGTTATAGTATGCAGTATGCAGAAAAAAAGTAAGCAGTTTTCTCCTTGCTGCCTACTGCTTACTCCTTACTGCCTACTCGGCTTAGTCTTCTCTTTTTCCTTGAATAAAATCTTCTGTGAGTCTGCATGCCTCATCATCCGTATACTGTTTTGGGGGATGCTTCATAAAATATGCGGATGGAGAATACAGGATGCCCCCTTTGCCTCTCTCGAGTGCAAGTTTACAACATCTTATTGCATCAATCATCACCCCGCCAGAGTTTGGAGAGTCTTCCACAGAAAGCCGCAGCTCTAAGTTCATAGGGACATTGCCAAAGAGTTTCCCTTCCATTCGGATAAAACCGATCTTATTGTCTTTTTGCCATGCAACCCAATCACTGGGGCCAATGTGAATATTTTCTTTTTCCAGGCGCTCCTCTAAAAGTTGAGATTGCACGGATTCAGTCTTGGACTCTTTCTTAGATACAAGGCGGGTTCTGTTTAGCATGTTGAGAAAATCCGTGTTTCCCCCTGTGTTAAGTTGATAGGTCCTTTCAAGTTTAACTCCCCGTGCCTTGAAAAGGTTTGTCAAGACCCTGTGCACTATAGTTGCACCGAGTTGAGATTTTACATCGTCTCCAATAATCGGTATTCCTTCTTTTTCAAATCTTTCTCCCCAATCTGTACCGCTGGCAATAAATACGGGGATGTTGTTTATGAATCCTACTCCAGAGTCAAGGGCGCATTCTGCATAAAATTTGGTGGCATTTTCTGAGCCCACTGGAACGTAGTTTAAGAGGATCTGGGCGCCAGATTCCTTCAGTATATTGATACAATCCTCTTTGGAATGTTCTTTTTCATCAGATAAGACAAATGTATATTTATCATCATAGTCTCGCATGTGCTCAGAGAAACCATCTAATATGGCGCCCATCTTAACCTTGACACCTGTCTTTGGTATATCTCTGCAAAATATAGTGGTGCAGTTTGGAAGTTCAAATATAGCGCCAGAGACATCTTTCCCCACCTTTCTTTTATCTATGTCAAAGGCAGCTACTATTTCGATATCAGAGGGTTTGTAGCCCCCAATTTCCCAGTGCATCAGTCCAATAGCATCTTTGCTATCCTTGTTTTTATAATATTCTATACCTTGAAGTAATGAGCTTGCACAGTTACCAATACCCACGATAGCAATTTTGATTTTATCCATAGGCAGCCTCCTTATCAAATATATCTGGTTGAGAAAATAGATAATAAGGAAAGTTAGGAATTTGAGATCTGGAAATTTTCTTTAAAATCTATTTTTTTTGCTATTTCTTTAAGGTGTTTTATCCCTTTTTTAAAATGTTTCTCATATTGCAAGATAAGCAGATAATCAAGTTTCAAGTTACAGAATCTAAAAAGTAAATCTTATTTCTATTATCAGAAAAAGATATTTTTTGCAAGAGTTTTATTGCATTAACATTTGTAGAAGGGAAGGGATATCTAATCATTTGACATTACATTTTGTAAAAATTAAATTGAGCTGAATTTTGAGCATCTATGAGGTGATATTTGGATATTGCGATTGTTTTTATTTATTTTTTAGGCCTGATTTATGTTGGCAGTAGATCCTTTAAGATTGTGAAAGGCATAAACAGTTTTTTTGTTGCAGACAGAAGGGCTCCTTTCCTTTTTGTCGTTGGATCCCTTTTTGCCACAATAATTGGGGGATCCTCCACCATTGGAATGGCAGGTTTAGGGTACAAACAAGGTCTGGTAGGAGCCTGGTGGCTTCTGGTAGGAGCTATCGGACTTTTTTTTCTAGGCCTTTTTCTGGCAGAAAAGGTTCGGGGGTATTCTCTTTATACCTTACCAGAAATACTTGAGGTCCAGTATGGGCCTGAAGCGAAATTCTTTGCCTCAGGGTTGATAGTTATTGCCTGGACAGGTATCATCGCAGGCCAGATAGTAGCAGCAGGAAAGATTTTAGAGACCATCTTGAGAGCTCCTCCATCTCTTTTAATGATTATAACTTCTTTTGTCTTTATCCTGTATACCTTGCTTGGAGGACAGCATTCAGTTGTTCGCACGGATTCAATCCAGAGTCTAATCATTATTATTGCAATTCTCGTCTCGATTCCCCTTTGCCTTGGCAAGGTAGGAGGGGTTTTTTTAATGAGGGATGCCCTTGGTGGAGACTACTTTTCCTTTCCAGTAAGCCAGCATTTTACATGGAAATCACTGGCTACATATCTATTTTTGGTTGGTTCCACCTATTTGGTAGGACCTGATATATACTCAAGGCTCTTTTGTGCCAGGAATGAAAAAATTGCCAAGGGTGCTACAATAACAGTAGCCTTAACATTAATACCATTTGCCTTTATTATAACCATAATAGGTATGTCGGCCAGGATATTATTTCCAGAGATTAGCCCTGAGGCCTCCTTTCCGACAATGATTAACCATCTTTTCCCCATAGGATTGAATGGGCTGGTTATTGCCGCACTCCTTTCTGCGATGATGTCCTCAGCAGATACATGCCTTTTGACAACCAGTACGATTCTATCAGTTGATATAGTAAGGCCCCTTATAAGGCCAGACATAGAAGAGAGAAAATTGCTTTTGCTTTCCCGTATCTTTATTGTGTTGATAGGCATTTTTTCTCTCATCATTGCGTTAATGTTGAAGGGAGTTATTTCATCTCTCCTTCTTGGCTATACGGTTTATACCTCTGGGCTCGTTTTCCCTATCCTTCTCGGTTTTTTTAGGCACAAGCTTAATCTAAACAGGGGAGGTGCGATCTTAGCCATGGTGTCTGGAGGCGGATTGGCATTGATTGGGAAACTTCTGGGATTGGTTGATTCTGGCCTCTATGGCTTTTTTCTCTCTGGCCTTATCCTGATAGCAGGAAGCAGATTTTTTCAATTTATAAAGAGTAAATGATAGTAAGTTTGTATCTATTCAGCCATTAAGACACCAAGGCACTAAGATTGGGCAATTTAAAACTCAAAATTAGCAATTAAAATTGATAATTGATAATTTTTCATTGATCATTTAATACTCTTTGTGTCCCTGGCCCAGACCTGATTAATCAGACGCTCACGCGGCGCAAGCGCCTGCGCTGCGCGGATGCAACATATACAGTTCGTGAAATACCACAATGTCAACAGATTATACCAAACAAGTCGCACCAGGGCGGGCTTGGGGCCTTGGTGGCTACCTGAACAGTTACGATTTATCTATTATAGATCATCAGGAAAGAGATGTCTTTGTTTTTGCTGTTTGCTATTTATTTCTTCACTTTTATGGTTCACGCGAGCAGAAGAGTCCCCCTTAAAAAAGTAGCGCTGGAATAGATTATTAAAGACTGTCCACGAGCCCTCCTGTTTGTCATCCTTCAGGACCCTGCCCAATCCATTTATTTTAGCATCCATATCATCTATGAGATGAAGGGCAAAGGCCTCTAAAAATTTGGGCCTTTTTGGAGATCCGAAGTCAAATTCACCATGATGGCTCAGGATAAGATGCCTAAGGCGAAGGGCAAGTCCAGATGGGAAATCTTTTAGGGTTTTCAATTTTTCCTCAACCATTAATACACCTAAGACGATATGCCCCAAGAGCCTTCCTTCATCTGTGTATTCTATGTTCAGTTCAAAGCTAAGTTCATCAATCTTGCCTATGTCGTGAAGTATGGCCCCTGATAAAAGAAGATCACTATCTAAATCAGGATAGTGTTCGGCCACAAGTACTGCCATCTGAGACACAGAGAGGGTATGTTCAAGGAGTCCTCCAAGATAACTATGATGGAAAATTTTTGCTGCCGGTGCTTTCTTAAATTTTGAGATAAATTGATGATCTGCCATAAAGGCCTCGATTAGGGTTCTGAGATGCCTGTTTTTTATCCGGTTAGCAAATTTTTTTAGCTCGGAAAGCATTTGTGTTATATCTTTGGAGGTAGATTCCTGAAAAATGGCTGGATCAACAGGGGATTTATTCTGTTTTAGTTCATTTATCTGGATTTGAATCTGGTTCCTATATGTGCTTGCCTGTCCAGTTATGGTAACGATATCACCCTCTTTAAATTGATTTGATATCTTCTCAACCCTATCCCAGACCCTGGCCTCAACTGTCCCTGTCCTATCACCTAAGGTAAGGGTGAGAAATGAATTCCCCTGCCTTGTTTGGGCAATCACCTTGCTTTTAACCAGATAATTTCCTTCAACCTTAACATTTTCTTCTATATCTTTAATCCAGATATGTTGCATTCCCTTACCTTTTCCTCGATATTTATTTTAGTTAAAAATTTTGCCTATGATATGTCGAATACTTTGCCCTTTAGCCTGGAGATTTTCACCATTGGAATGCCCCATGCTAATTCCTTATCTCATCCTACTTTTGCCAGCTTATATAACTTGATAGTATAGGAAATCCCATTTTTTAGACAGGATAGACGGGATGTTCAGGATATAAAGAAAATCTTGTTAATCGTGTTAATCCTGTCAAAAAAGTTCCGCCGCAGGCGGCTAAGTTCACATGTGATGAATACTTTAATGAGTTAATCCTTATTGCTTTCAACATCACTTCTTTTTATTCTGGAGCCCTGAGGCTTTTTGTTTTTTAGCTTCATAAAGCCGTTCATCAGCTTTATTTAGAAGGGTATCAGGGCTCTTGACTTCAGGATCTTCTGTCGATGCTATTCCGGAGCTTATGGAAACGGGAATACTATTTTCACCGAATTTCATCGAATGTTGTTGGAAAAAGGATTGGAGTCGCTCTGAAACTTTCAGCGCTTCTTTTGAAGTCTGATTAGGCAAAATGATTACAAACTCATCTCCGGCAAACCTGAAAGCTACATCGTCTCTTCTGATTATCTTCATGATTTGATCTGCCACGTATTGGAGTAAGGAATCACCGCAGTTATGACCATAAGAGTCGTTCACCATTTTAAAATCATCACAGTCTATGAAGAGCAAAGCCAAATGAGTACCATAGCGGGTCGACCGACTGAATTCTCGTGTCAACATGTCTTCCATTTCCCTTCGGTTGAAAAGGCGAGTAAGGGGATCCCTTGTGGCGAGGTACATGAGTTTTTCTCGAGCTGCGACATTGGAAAGGCATATGGAAATCTTTACAGAGAGCTGGGAAAGGAAGAAGGTGTCAATATTGGGTTGAAAGCGGAATCCCGAATAATCGCCCAGGTTCAGACTGCCGATCAAGTCCCCATCAAGAACGAGAGGAACAACAGCCAAAGACTTGGCAAAATATTTCTTGTTTTCAGGCAGCAGCCTATAAAAAGGACTCAAATTCTCATTAACCAGAGTGGGGGTTCCTTCATCTTCAATGAGGTCTAAGAATACACTTTTTTTAACAAGGTTCAGGCGTTCTTTGAGAACGTGGGACGACTCGAGTGCTTTGATAAGATGCGAAACATCGTTTTCACTAATAATGGAAATCCACACGTGTGGGATTCCAAATTTTTCCTCGATTAATAAGAGCAATTTTTCGAAAAGATCTCTGAAGTTGCGAACAGAGAGAATTCTCACCTCGATTTCAAAAAACTTTTTGGCAATTTCCTCGTTAGCCCAAACATTTTCTAAGATTTCATCGTTATCAAACATGACGTAACCCATGCATCAAGACAACTTCTATATTACCGCTGTCTCTATTTCTAATTCTTTTGTCAACTACTCAATGACTTCTCTTTTTATTTCTTGAATTTTTGGATTGCCTAATAGTTTCATGAATTTTGGGTTGGATATAAGTGTGTCGATGTCACCTGAATTCACCGCATTCATGATAACTGGATCTTGCAAAATTTTTTGAAAGTCAGGATCATTTAGTAAGGAAAGGATCGCATTCATAATCTCCTTATCGTTTATCATTAATTTTTGAAGGGCTTGTAGTTCATTGCTTATAGAGGCTTTAGATGGGCTTACAAGCTCCCCCGAGGTTGGGCTATGAGATTTTACACGGATTACCCGGATTTTTGATTCATTAATTTTGATGGTGCCAAGGCTAACTGATTTTAATGTGTAAATACCATCACTAAAAGAGACGATTTCTGCGGAAATCACACTTCCGTCAAGTAATTCTATCTCTCTAAGCTCACCAGCAAATACGCTACTGCACAAAATTACAATAAGAAAGGAAAGGAAAATACCTGCAATTTTTATCATTATCCTCTCTCGTTTAGAATTTTCCTACTCTCATTAGCCTATTCTCCCTGCCTGCTTTCTCAACTCAACAATCTGATCCCTGTATCCCAATACTACTACTGTATCAGCATGCTCAATCCGTTCAGTAGCAGATGGGTTGTAAGTAAAGAATTGATCACCGTGTTTTCTCATAGCAATAATCATAAGCCCGCATTTCTCTGGTAGGCGTGCTTCTCTTAAAGAAAGCCCACAGAGTGCTGAATTTGGGGAGACAACGACCTCTGCTATCTTGAGCTGCGTATTTTTATCGCGCAGCATTTCATCAAGAAAATCAGTTACATGGGGGCGTGCAATTTCTGACACAAGACGCAGTCCACCGATAGAGTTTGGCGATACTACCGAGTTGGCACCGCCCTTAAATAATTTCTTGCCTATATTGAACAGATCAGCTGTACGGGCAACAATCCTTATGCGTGGATTGAACTGACGAGCAGCCATGGTTATATAGAGGTTATCTTTTTCACTCGACAGGACCGGGAAAATTCCATAGGCGTCCTTGATATAGGCTTTTTCAAGGGCATCATCATCCGTTGCATCGCCTTGTATGTATAGAAGGTTGTCAAACTGTGTGAGCACCTGCTGGATACGTTCTTCTGATTTTTCAATGACCACAAAGGGCCGCACTGTCTTTTCTAATTCCTGCATCATATAGATGCTGGTCTCTCCTGCTCCGCAAATAATGTAATGGTCACGCATGCCGGAAATAAGCTTCTGCATCCTTTTCCGTCGTCTCTCACCAAGCATCTCGCCAGAAACAATGTATTCGGTCATGACACTGATGCCATAGAGAAGAGCGCTCATACCAGACAGAATAATGAAAATGGCAAAAAATTTGATAATATAATGATTTCCTCCCAGGGTCACATTTGTGTGGGGAAAAGGCAGAGAAAGTGATGATCCTGCCATTATTCCATCCGCTATTTTCATCAATTATTCTTAATTGAGAAAAAATTTCATAAAATCTTCTTGAAACTAAGAACTTATTAATTCAGAGCCAGATCAATCGAATGTTTATAAAGGCCTAATAAGATAGTTACAGACGTTTAAGCTATTTCACTATAAGTAAAGGCCTTCGGTACTCGGCGCAACTGAACCTGACCATGACAACTGTCGGTAAAGGCCCCTGCCTCCTTGAGGGCCTTAAGAATACCGTCCGCCTGATTATCGGAAACGATCATGCTACATGCTTCCCTGGCTGGCGATACCTCACTTAAAGGGGAATCCGGGGGCCGTACATGCTTCAGTCTGGCTATAGTGGCTCCAGCAGCCCCAGCGGACATAGCCACGCTGACAAGATCTGTTCCTGTCCCTTCATCACATAAGAGGGTTAAATCTGCAAGACCGGATAGATAAGCCCTTCTCTTTACCCCCTTTTTTTCGACTGTGCCCGATCGGCGACGCCATTCAATGCCTCCTTTAATATGATCGATGGCCGCAACGATTTGCTCGATACTTGCCGCATGCCTCTGTTCTCCACGTGTGACCTTCATGTTGATTATGCCCTTCTTCAAAGGGTACAGATAAATAAACCCTTTGCCTGGCTGATCCAATTTGCCCACCTCAATCATCATTTCCATGATAACCTCGGCGTCATAAGGACTTGTGGCAATATTAATAACCTCTTTTTCGGCAGGGATTGTAATTCGCAAAAGGCCTATTTTATCTCGAACACCGGTTCCGACTCCAAAGTGAAGGGAAGGAACACAGATTCCCGTATCCAGTGCAACCCTTGCTACGCTTTCACCCTGGCCACGTTGGACGATACAACAGATCCCGGTAAGTTTCTGGAAAGGGGTCTTTTCTGTGGCAAAGGGAGCCGGCTTATTTTCCTGGCAGAGTTCGTGAGCCATCACCAGATTTATCTCCTCACTGTAGACCGACCCTCGTCCCGGAAGGTTCAGTCGGCCTTTCTCAATTATTAAGCTTAGAACATGGTCTCCCGTTTTTCGATCCACAAGGAAAGAAATAATATCCACAGGATCATCCACTAAATCGCGCCCCGGTAATAAGGCAAATATTCCTTTTCTATCTTCTATCACCGGGGATCGGGCCGCAGCTAAATGAAGAGCAATGACACCAACTTCTTTCAGGGAATCCAATATGTCTTTTGAAATATTTCTATTTACAAAAGCAGTGATTTGAGAAACTCTCTTTTTAAATTCCATCAACAAGACTTTCCTCTTTTGCAGTCTGAACGGCTTCCGTTAAAGCAGCCTTCCTTTTCCAGTTTATCCGAAGACCTACCGCCAGCACCGAAAGAATTGGGCAAACAGAGGCAGTGGCAAGTATACCAAAGCCTTCAACTACTCCCACCTGGGATCCTATGGCAAGTCCCATGGCCAAAACAAGAGGAACGGTAATGGGTCCTGTGGTGACACCAGCGCTATCCCACCCGATATTTACAAATTCCTCAGTCGATAATTTCGTAATGAAAAGTAACAAAAGATAAGGGGGACATAACAGCCATAAAAGGGGAATATTCCAAACAATCTTTGCAACCCCCATGGCAATACCAAAACCCACACCAATAGCAACTGCTTGCATTAAAAGGGATTTTTTAAAGGTACCTACAGTAATTTCCTCTACGGTCAGCCCAAGAGCGTTTAAAGCAGGTTCCGCCAGTGTGGCTCCATATCCCATGATAAAGGCAAAGAGCAAAACAACGGCTATGCCCCAAAAACTCCCCTCTGAGCCAAATAAAGGTCCCTTTGTCGGAGTACATTGGTACTGTTTCGTAGCGGGGTCAAAACTTTTTTCGTCATAAGGAATAGGAACGTAGTCATTCCCTATTTTTGCATAAAAAAAGTCCTGCTTTTTTCCATCTGGAGAGATGGCTGATTCAACCGAATCTGGATCGAAATTGATAATGTTTGTTTTTTCTTCTAAAAGTTGGATGGTTTTAAAAGAAGATGGAAGCATATTGCCAACCTGGTTTCCAAGTTTGTTCAGACCCAGTTCAATACCAATGCTGAATATTCCCATGCCCAAAATAGTAAAAAATAAACCCAGCAGAATCTCATCAGAACGAGGCAATTTTTCACGCAGTAGAACAAAAAGAACAAGAAAAATTGGCAAAGTGAGAAGTCCTATGGCTTTCACTGCGACTATAGTATTCCTTGCCAAAAGATCAGGGACATTTACAGCCTTTTTAACTGATGTTGAATATCGAGTAACGGCTTTCTTAACAGCGTCCAGGCTGCCGAATACAGAATAACGTTGTTCCTCTGTTCCCTGGGAGATAGCCCAACGTTTTAAAGCGTCTGGATCGTCACCAAAAATAGCCTTTTTTTTGGACTCGTTTTTGGAAAGCACTTCAAGATACTCGACCATTTTTTCCTTGCTTCCATCGAAGTAAGCAACCTGGCTTTCAATGCTCGCGTTAGAAAAAAGATAGTGAACCATCTTGTCTTTATTGTTAAACAGGGCTTCTGCTGCTTTCCGATTTTTCTTGTTGAAAAAATCAGCCTCATTCATCGGCCCTGGAACGGAGCCAAGGAGAAACGTACCCAAAAGAAGAACGGTGAGTACGGGGAACAAAGAGGCAAGCGTAACCACTCCAAAACCCATAGTTCCAGATTCTGCTGATCCAACCATCCTGCAAATTCCAATCCCGAGTGCCAGAATAAGGGGGACTGTTACAGGACCAGTAGTTACGGCACCGCAGTCCCAGGCAAGGCCTGTAATGGTGTGCATATTTTGGTTAAAAAATGCCCATATAGTAAAGGCAACCAACAGCCCAACGAGTATATATATAAAGGGTTTTAAAGACCAGTTATAATGAAATCTCATCATACCGAAAGCAATGGCGATTCCCACCCCTGCACCGACAGAGTAGACAAGAATATGGGAATATTTAGTCAGTAGCAGAAACAAAAGAGGGGCTTCCCAGGGTTTTACCGCGCGCCCTGCCGCTTGTAATACCTGGATAGCGGGCTCTGCCAATGTTGCCAGAAAGCCCAATACTAAAGCAAAACCAAGTATAACAGGGAGGGTGGATTTTTGGGGAAGCTTAACACCGACCAATTCGCCCAAGGGCATAAGACCTAAAAAGAGGCCTTCCATAAAAAATGTAAGGCCTGCAACGACGAGTCCAATGCCAATGGCAATGATAGATGCATCGGCAATCCTGATCCCCAAAATCACAGTCTGAAAAAGAATTAAGTAAATGATAATCAGCCAAACTGATTTAACCTGCGTCATTACTCGATTCTTTATATAATGCCCCAAAAGGCCTAATGCATGACTAAAGCTGACTTTAATTTTTCCAGCAGTCTGTTGAGTCACTTCCCTGTCACCTCAGTTGGAAATTAGAATTCCACAAGGATATTCATACGACATTGACCTATATCATATATCAAGAAAATAAATTTAAATTCTACAAAAATTGTATTGGCCCAGATTTCGAAACTGTCACTGATAAAAACAATAGATTCCTAAGTTCCTGTGGTAAGAGGTAATAAGAAAAGCCTCTGAGCTGCTCCTCTGTCCATTCGGCGCTGTAGCTACTCATATCATAAATTTTGGGGTTAACATCTATTCCTTGTCAAGAATCTCCCTGATTCTCACAGACAGCTCTTTCATACTGAAGGGCTTCTGGATAAAACCACTACAACCTCTATTCAATATCTCTTTTGCTTGCCCATCAATGCTATAACCGCTAGAGAGGAGAACCTTTATCTCAGTGTCGATCTCCTTCATTCTATCGAATGTTTCTCCCCCACCCATCTCAGGCATGATCATATCCAGGATAACCAGATCAGGTGCAGAGGGTAAATTATGCGCCTTACTAATTATTTCAATGGCTTCTTTCCCACCTCTTGCTATTAGGACATCATATCCCATCTTACTTAACATCTCATTGCTAACATCAACAATCATATCATCATCATCTACCAGAAGAACCGTCTCTTTACCCTTGAGTACTTTAGGGGATAAGTCCTTTTCTTCTACCACTTCCTTCTCATATGATGGCAGATAAATGCTGAAGGTGGTTCCATGTCCCTTCTTAGAGTCCACATCAATATATCCGCCATGAGCCTTGACAATCCCGTAAACAGAAGCCAAACCAAGACCTGTTGCTTTGCTCAGACCCTTTGTTGTAAAGAATGGATCAAAGATGCGATCCATGGTTGTTTTATCCATGCCTACCCCTGTATCTACGATAGTTAATAAGACATACCTTCCTGGATTTACTCTATAGGGCTTACCTGTAATATCTTTATGGGTGACATTTATTGTTTTTAAGAAAAGATCCCCACCACGAGGCATGGCATCTGCGGCATTTACATACAGATCTAATAATACCTGCTTAATCTGCCCCTGGTCTGCATTTATTCCAAATAAGTCTTCAGAAAGCTCTTGGTGAACCCTGATTTCCTTTTTAGTTGCATCAAAGGTGTCAGAGGCCTCTTTCACCACTTGGTTCAGGCTAATGGGCTTGACCTCATACCTTCCTTCCCTGGTATATCCAAGGAGTTGGCTGGTCAGTTTAGACCCGCTATCAATTGATTTTTCAATGTTTTTAAGCCTTTTATAATTTGGATGATTGGGATCAGTCTCTAAAAGCATCAAAGAGACATTTCCCTGGATACCCATAAGGAAGTTATTAAAGTTATGAGCAATGCCACCTGCTAAGGTGCCGAGAGCCTCCATCTTCTGGGCATATCGGAATTGGACCTCGAGTTTCTTCTTTTCTTCCTCTGCTCGTTTGCGTTCAGACAACTCTTTTTTCACCGCCTCAAACAATCGAGCATTCTCTATGGCAATAGCTGCGGTATTGCTTAACCCAGTGAGCAATTGAAGATCATCCTTTCTAAATCCTTCAGGCCGTCCAATGGAGTCTACATAGATAACTCCTCCAACCTCTCCTTTATATTTGAGTGGCACACACATAACTGACATGATATTCATTTGTTCTATGCTGTCAGAAAGGTCAGCTTTGTCTACACGGCTCGTATCAGACATCATTACAGGCCTGCCTTCCTTTATAGTCCTGTTAACTATAGTCCTGCTGAAGTTAATCTTGGACAAGATGCCTTCCTTATCTTCCATTCTCGTCTTGGAAGCTACCATTCTAAATTTGCCAGTCTCTTTGTTTAACAACAATATGGCTCCATGATCGATTCTCTTCAAATGATTAAAGATCTGATCTATTACTTTATCTAACAGCTCATCAATATTTAGGGATTGGGCAAAGATATTTGACACCTTAAGGACTAATTCCAGACTACGTATATAGTTCCTGGTGTTATCCTTTGCCAACAAGGACTCACTTGTATCAAGGATAGGGTATGGTTTTCTCCCAGAAGGCTCCTTCTGGAATGATAGGGTAGTGTTTCCTATAATCAAATCGCTGTCTTTTTTTATCTCAACCTCTGGCCCTGTTTCTATCCTTTCTCCATCAATAAAGACGCCTTGAAAACTTTTAAGGTCCACTATAAAAATTCCATTAGCTTTATTAAAAAACTTGGCATGATGCCGTGAAACTCCTATATCTGAGATACATATGTCATTGTCAGATGATCTCCCAATAGTTGTGATGCCATCATTAAGGTCAAAGGACTTGCCCTTATCTGGGCCGTCAATGACGTATAACTTTTTCAAGATTACCCTCCGAGTTTTGGTAGCAAGTAGTGCAACCCCTAAAAAATCTTGCGAGACTGTTACTCAAAAAAATAGTCAGCTTTTTGGATACCCTGATTTTAATGGACCACAGCAAAATGAAGCAGGCGGGTAGTAATTTTTTATTGATACAAACCAATGGATCGTTGCCTATAATCAGGAAAGGTGTTCCAGGAGTATACCCGTTCAGTGATATGAATTCATTTTCGAATTTTAAAAGCATAGGATAAAGTCATTTATGTGTCAATGGGAAATGTGTCCCCAAAATCCGAGATTGATTTTTACAAATCTGTGTGTCTTGTTGAGTCAATCCCATTTTTAGTTGACATTCTGTAGCGGCCCCTCCCTTGCATTATGCAGCCACTACCTCCTTTCCCAATATGCCAAGATCCATTTGTATTGCTACCCTTAATTCGGGTAGATACTTATAGCCCCTGATTCTGT
>JAUWNK010000202.1 GCA_030612685.1 Desulfobacteraceae bacterium | reverse complement strand
CAAATGCGGTGCAAAATATCATCTCACATCCTCTGGTAGACATAGTAGAAAGAAGTGCCCAAGGTGTGGCTCTATTCTTTATCAAAATCCATCCCCAGGAGTAGTCGTCTTAATTGTTGATGATGATATGATATTATTAGGAAAAAGGGCTCAAAAAGTCTTTATGGGAGAAAAATGGAGCCTCCCTGGTGGATTTATCGAGTTTGATGAAGACTTCTTATCCGCAGCCCATAGAGAAATAATGGAGGAGACCAGTCTTTCTATAAAAGTTTTCTCTATTATTAGTGTTGTTTCTAATTTTTTTTCACCTACATTACACACCTTAGTCATTGTGCTGTTAGCAGAGAAAATCAGTGGCGAGCTAAGACCAGGCGATGATATAGTGAGATTAGAATGGTTCCCGCTTTCAGGACCTTTTCCTGCTATGGCCTTTGAAGCGGATAAACATATCATTGAAAGATACTATAAAACCAAGATAGATGGCATACCGGTAGACCCATGGTTTGCTTCCCTATAAAAAAAAGAGGTTCTTTCGTAAAAAAGTTGAAATGACATAATCATCGTTAAACGGTTACGCCCGCCCTGTTAAATTCCCGTAATTCGGTTATGGTTACGAGACCCGTATCGTCAATCGGTTACGGTAACGTGGTAAAATACGAAATACGTTACCTCCGCCCCGTGCCGGTACGGAGCGGGGCGGGCAACGAAACAGGCTTCGTCACTGATGAACTCCAATGGCCTTTCGGTCACAACGAAGCATCAAAGTGTAGCGCCCGTTCCCCGAACGGGCCGATGAGGGCATCGGCCCCTACACTTTCATATAAACGTTACCTGTTATTTATAGCCCTATGAGTCCTTAACTTAAACTTTTAACTTAAGCACAAAAGAGGGAAAAAATATCAGAGAATAGCACCATGAATTGTGAGATAGTAACTATCGGTAGTGAACTTTTACTTGGCCAGATAATAGACACCAATGCATCCTATCTCGCTCGCGAGCTCAATCTTATTGGCCTTAACGTAGCCTTTCACTCTACCGTGGGAGACAACTACAATCAGATAAGGGAAGTCCTTTCCCAGGCATTGAAAAGAAGTGATCTCGTGATAACTACCGGTGGCCTTGGGCCCACAGAGGATGACCTAACAAGGCAGGTAATAGCAGAGCTGATAGGTTCCCCACTTATATTCAAAAAAGAGCTGATGGATCAGATCGAATCCATTTTTAAAAGCTTTGGTTACAGCATGCCAGAAAACAATAGAAAGCAGGCCTTTATACCTGATGGGGCCATCCCAGTTCCCAACAAGGTAGGAACAGCCCCAGGATTTATTATTGAGAAAGGATCAAAGGTAATTATTACCTTTCCTGGGGTACCAAAAGAGCTAAAATACATCCTAAATAAAGAAATACTCCCTTACCTGAAGAAACATTTCCACCTTGATCAGGAATTGATTACCTCCAGAGTCCTGAAGGTAACCGGTATAGGAGAAAGTAAGGTAGATAGCCAGATAAAAGATCTTATCAACCCTAATACCAATCCAGCTGTTGGTCTTCTGGCATCTCCAGGTGATATAAGTATCAGGATAACGGCCTTTGCAAAAAGCGCAAAGGAGGCTGAAGAGCTTATCAGGCCAATCGAAAAAGAAATCAGATCACGCCTGGGAACTAATATATATGGTATCAATGAAGATACTCTCCATGGGGCAGTCACAAACCTTCTAAATAAAAAAGGAGATACCCTAAGTATCATAGAGACCTTTTCAGGAGGCCAACTAACTGCAAGACTACAAAGCTCACCATCATCCCCCCTACGTGAAAGCATTGTGATAGGAAAAAGAGAACAGATTCTCTCATTGTTGGATAAAAAAAGCCCTCTTATTGAGATCAACAGGGAGACAGCAGAGATCTTGGCCAAAAAAATAAGAAATAAAGGAAACAGTTCAATTGGGTTAGCCCTTTTAGGAACATTGAAAAAAACTGAAAATGCCTATGAGGTAAATGCTTATGTCGTAGTCTCTGGTGAAGATGTCGCTGGGAGCTATGACTGGAAAATGGGTGGTGATATCCTTACCCTCCAGAGCAGGGGTGCCACCATAGCCTTAAATACCTTGAGGTTAGCCCTGATTTCCTGATAGTAACAGTTTATGCAGAAGGTGTAAGGAGAAAAAGCTCGCTGCTCGTTGCCTCATTCTATAGAGGTTTCGCCTTGCCATCCCATACAAGCTCGGGGCAGGGATACTGGATGGGGGAAAGAAGTTCTCTTGTCATCAGCATATAGAATCAAGCAGCCAGCATCAAAACTTGACACATTTGTCAAATTTTTAGCCATCTAAGACATTAATACATGTAACGAATAACTTATAACAAATAACAATTATGGAGGTGATAAAAATGGTACGTCAACCAGCAGTAGCCAATCAATTTTATCCAGGAAGGGATAAAGATCTTAAAAAAGATATCTCCGCGAGGATAAAAGAGGGACAAAAAAAGGAAAAGGTGCTGGCCTTGGTATCTCCTCATGCCGGTTACATATATTCGGGCAATGTTGCCGGGGCTGTGTATTCCATGGCTGAGATTACCAAGGATGTAATAGTTATGGGCCCCAATCACCATGGTCTTGGGGCCCCATTTGCAGTTATGGCCCAGGGCAAATGGGAGATGCCAGGCAGTGATATTACCATAAATGAAAAACTGGCCAATCTTCTCATAGAAGAATCCAGGTACTTAAGTGCTGATAATCAGGCCCACATACAAGAACATTCTGTTGAGGTGCAATTGCCATTTATTCAATACATTAAACCTGACGTTGAATTTGTTCCCGTTGTTCTTGGCAGGGCTGACTTTAAAGAATGTGAAGAGATAGGTATGGCTATAGCTCGGGCCATAAAGAGATATGGTGAGCCTGTTGTCATCATAGCCAGCACCGATATGACTCACTATGAATCTCAAGAAAGTGCCAAGAAAAAGGATCAATTAGCAATAGATAGGGTCCTTTCATTAGATCCAGCCGGTCTTTTAGATACAGTTAACAGTCATAACATATCCATGTGCGGAGTAATACCAACTACAATAACCCTGGTTGCAGCTAAGGAACTGGGTGCAACTAAGGCGAGTTTAGTAGACTATGCCACATCAGGAGATGTAAGTGGAGATTATAGCTACGTTGTAGGTTATGCCGGATTTATCATCCAATAATGGGATCTTCCGGAAAGTCAATGCTATCAAGTAAATGCTCAGCAAATGACCCCAACGCTTCGCATCAGGGTTATAAATGAAAGAAACGTTACGTTGAGCATGGAGATGTCTTTTTTTGTTTTATGCCCTTGAAACTGATGTTCACCCCGTAGAAATTGGTTAACTTATTGATATAATGGCTAAATAATTGTATTTTAACATAAATATGTAATCACTAAAAATAATTATTATATGATTATTTGCCTTGACAACTAAGGATATATGATATATTGTTG
>JAUWNK010000204.1 GCA_030612685.1 Desulfobacteraceae bacterium | reverse complement strand
TGAAGCGGGACGTCCTTAAATAACTAAATAACTTTTACTGAGGTAATTTAATACCTCCAAGACCCTGAAATCTTATCTATTTTCAATCCGAGTTTGTTTAACAGATCAATGCTGTCAAGATCAAACGGGGTCGAAAGAAACTGAATGTCCATTGAGCAGCAATAAGCAAAAAGTTCTTCATGGGCGGCCTCATCCAGCTCCAGTTTTCGAACCATATCGAGCTGCGATTCAGATGCATCTGTCGTTTGCTTCTGATACCCGGCCTTTTGCGCGTGTATCGAAATAGATTTTTCCGCCTTGAAGGTCTGGAACTTGACGGCATCGGCTCCGGCCTCCGCGGCAATGTCTATGAGCTTTTTGGCAAGTTCAAGGCTGCCATTGTGATTCACACCGGCTTTGGCAATGATAAAGGTTTTATTATAGTTCATAGCTGGTAGCTGAAAGGTGAAAGATGAAAGATCAAACCTGAAAGGGACATCCTATAAGAATAAAATTTCCACATCTTTTACTCTCTCAAAATCTTTATCCATTGTAACCACTTTCAGTCCATAATATTTAGCCACGCTGTACTGATAAGCATCATCAAAATCTAGATTCAGTATCCTTCTGTCTCCTACAACCTCTCTGTACTGTTCCACCGGAAGTGAGAGGATTTTAACAGCAGGTATCACATCCTCAATAAATTTCTGAAAAATATCCTCTTTCCCGTATCTAAACAGGATTACACCAATGGAGTGCAAAGAGAAATCTGTTATATTGAGTTTCCCAATGTTGTTGTCTAAGTACTTTTTGCAATCTTTTTTCTTATCCTGTCCCAGGAGAATTTCTAAAAATATGTTCGTATCAACCAAAAACATTATCTCCACTCCAAAGCCTTGTGTTGTAGCTCAACAGAAGTAAATTTCTCTCGTATCTCTGACAAGCCCCCTTCCCAGTCGAACCTAAATCTCTTTGCCTTGCTCTCTGTTCCCTTATACTTCTTTAGCAGGAATTCCATATAATCCAAAACTTCTCGCCTCAAATCTTCAGGAATCTTTTGTAGTTTCACTTCTATTTCATTTTCATACATAATTTTAACCCCCTTTCTTATACTTTTTATACTCTATCTAAATTATCTCAAAGGTCAAGATTGAAAATGGTCACCTATTTTTATTTTGCCTTCGTATTCCCATTCTACAATTTTTGTTTAATGGGGGACGTAATGCCAATCTTATTGTTCTTTAAAAACAACTACTCAGCCACCGATCTACGCTGATTATCGCTGATATTTTTTCTTTTATTATCATACACAAATCTTTTGAATTCTGGTTTTCTGCCATAATTCAATAATAAGCCAACTTCAATATCTGTTGCCTTCAAGTAATTGATTAATTGAGCCTCATGTGCAGGGTCAAGAGTACGAACTGCTTTTAGTTCAACGATTACCTTTTCGTTTACAATCAAGTCTGCCTTAAAATCTCCGATTATATTGCCTCGGAAAAATACATTAATGCCTTTCTGCCTTTCTACACATAGTCCATAGCCAGTTAAGACAATATATAAGGCATTTTCATAGACAGATTCTAGAAATCCATTGCCAAGCTCATTATAAACTTCATAAAAACTTCTAAGAATAATATCTGTTATTTCTTTATATTTAAACCTATCTGTGTTCATCTGTGTGAATCTGTGGCTGAATAGTTACCTTTGAAACAAAGCTGATCAGGATTTTTCCAGCATGTGGGGCGATTCTTCCAGAATTCTCGGGGGGTTGTCGTCCTGATATCCCCCTGGGGAGGCATATGCAGGCACATTCTAAGGCCGCCACGACTTAGTATTTCCATCCAACCAACACCGCTTGCGCATGCCCTGCTCTGCTTTTTTTTAGAAGCAAAGGTATGGCTTTTTGCCTTTTCATAATAAGATGCAGGGTCCAGGTAATAATTCTTGAACTCTTGTAGTGCCAGGGTCGGATTGTGGATTTGGATGCCTGAATCGGTTTGTTTTTTATTAATTAATTCGTCTATTATCATTACTACTTCATCCACCTCTTTTTCCTTAGGCCAATAAGGCGAGGTTTTAAACCATTCAGGGTCATCATTACCTTCAAGGTTGCTTTCCAGGGGCTGAAACTTGATCTCATTGAAACGGTTTTCTTCTGCCCATTCTACCAGAGGGAAAATCTCCTTTGCGTTATGCCCCATGATGATTGTCTTGATTACTATTTTCATATGCTTTCCATTAGCCTTCAACGCCTCTTTTAGGGCCAAAACGTTTTCTATTGCTCGCTTGTGTGCTCCTTTTACTCCTCGAAGGTGATCGTGGATTTCCGGGGTCATCGAGTCAATTGAGACATGGTATTCTTTCAATCCTGCGTCTATAAGTAAAGACATCTGACCTGGCTTTAGAATGATTCCATTGGTGATTACCCCAATGGACAAACCAAGGGAACTGCTATAGTGTATTAATTCAATGCAGTCCTTTCTCAAGAAAGGCTCACCACCGGTAAACCATATATACTTCTTTCCCAGCCACTGTCGAAGACCTAAGAGTACTCCTTTCCATTCCTCAGTGGATAGTTCACCTTCTGAATCACGATTTTTCTTCCAGATATCACACATGAGGCAACGGCAATTGCAACGTTCGGTCAATTTGAGCCATACCTCGGAGGGGCGTGAACAGTGTATACCTGTGCGGAATTCTATTTTCTGGAGGAGCCGGTTGTAGTAGTAACCGGGATTTATCAAGATGTTTTTAATGTCCATATAAACGTCTCGCAAATTCTATAACTTAGTGGAATCATGATGCTTTTAATGTTATTCGATCTGAGCCACTCACATGGCCCCAGTGAAAAAAGTTTCACGGGGTAAAAATGATGGCCCGCCCTGGAGCAACTTACTTGGAAAATCCATTTATCGCTATAGTTTTTTGGAACCGAAGTCTGTAGAATCCTTGCCCTGCAAGTCAGTTCTGGGCCAGGGAATGGTGGAATATTGGGTTGTAAAACCTGCCCGCTTGTGCCCTGTCCGCCTCGCTCTGCCCTCCTGGCATTCGCCTGACCTACACGCCAGTGCCAGGCATTGGCAGGCGGGGGCAAAGCCAATGGCGGATGGGCTTGGCAGGAGGGCAGACCTTGCAGTGTCAGGCGTGGTAAAAATCCGCATGCGGTAGAGCGAAGAAATACATTTAAGATGAATTGTTGGTATTTACGTTAGATTGCAGATGGTCCAAGGTTGATTTAAAGCTTAATTGTATTTCCTTCAGATAATTTAAATTTGGATATATCAGCCAATAATTGATCTGAGACATAGAAACCCTTATCCCTAAGTTCTTTTGTTTTATCATATGCACTATCGATTAATGCCAA
>JAUWNK010000021.1 GCA_030612685.1 Desulfobacteraceae bacterium | reverse complement strand
CTGTTATGCAGGCTAAAGATGCAGATAAAGGCGGGCGATCTACCACAGAGGAAATGCCCTATTCACTGAATCTGGCAATCTCTACCTGAGATAGCCGCCCGCCTGGATCATCGGGAAAGAGCCAGCTCTAAGCGTTTGCCTAGTTCGTTCGCAAAAAAAAGACATCCATGCTCCTCCATAGAATATTGAGCATATACGGCACCTTTATAACATATTTCTCCTACTAACAAAGGTTTTTCCTAATATAGTATTTCACAAAAATCAAGATATAGGATGTCCCCTCTCTCAAACTCTCATCCCCTATTAGTTGATGACAGTATTTATTATTGACAATATAAAATGATAGTTACACTATAGCTAAATTATAACCACATCTTGGAACTAAGGGGCTTCGCCCAAGAAAGATGGATAAGAAAAAAGAAAACTCAGATGCCAAAGATCAGGGCCTAAAAAAGGTTCTTTATTAAGAATTTGTGTAACTGCTCAGGTAGGGCTTTAGCTTTTTATAGGGGAAGTGCTGAATGTCGTCGCAAAATAAGATGGCAGAATTTGAGCCAAGGATAGTGGCTTTTCTCTGCAACTGGTGTTCCTACAGAGGTGCTGACTTAGCTGGGACCTCACGCTTTCATTATCCGCCGAATGTGCGAATAATCCGAGTCATGTGCAGCGGCTCTGTTGACCCTGTCTATGTCCTTGAGGCATTGGTCCATGGGGCGGATGGAGTACTCATCGGTGGCTGCCATCTTGGAGAGTGTCATTACCAAAAGGGGAACTATAAGGCGATGCGCCGTGTGGAGATGCTTAAGGCCATCCTGCATCAAGTGGGCATTGATGGGGATCGAGTCTGGCTGCGCTGGATTAGCGCAAGTGAGGGTGGTATCTTTAGGGATACGGTTGCCCAAATGGTGACCGAAATCCGGAAAAAGGGTCCTAACAACATGCGGAAACGTTGAGGGGTGTGGCAGAAAACAGGGATATGAAGACCATGGATATCGTAAATCCAATCAGCGAGGCAGCAGAGGCTATAATCGAGGCTGGGGGGGAGACCCTCAAATCTTGTTACCAATGTGGGCTCTGTACTGCTACGTGCCCCTGGAATTTAGTCCGCAGCTTCCTCATCCGAAAGCTAATTCACGAGTCTCAGATTGGCTTGCTCGAGCTTGAGAGCGATGATGTATGGCTTTGTGCCACATGTGGCGATTGTGTAGAACGATGCCCGCGCGGGGTGGAGATCATAGACATCTTTACAGCCATACGCCGAATAGGGACCCACTGGGGAGTAATCCCCAAGGCCCTTAAGACTGCAATGGGCAGTATCAGAACCTTGGGGAACCCGTGGGGAGAGGCCCGGGAGGCTAGGGCAGATTGGGCTAAGGATCTTGGGGTGAAGCCCTTCACAGCCGGCACAGAACTTCTTTATTATCCTTGTTGCACCCCAGCCTATGACCGGAGGGCCCGGAGAATAGCCCTGGCCACGGTAGACATACTAAAGAAAGTTGGAGTTGATTTTGGCATTTTGGGGCCTGAGGAAAATTGCTGTGGAGAGAGCGTGCGCAAGGTGGGTGAAGAGGATCTTTTCCGAAGTCTTGCACAAGCCAATATCGAGGCCTTTAAAAGGCATGGCGTGAAAAAAATTCTCGTTTCCTCCCCTCATTGTTATCACACCTTCAAAAACGAATACCCTGATCTTGGGGCGGATTTCGAGGTAGTGCATATCACTCAGTTCCTGGCAGAATTAATGGAAGAGGGAAAGATAAAGCCTATAAAGTCTTTTCCAAAGAGGATCACCTATCACGACCCCTGTTACCTGGGGCGTCACAACAAAATATATGAGGAACCAAGAAGGGTGCTGCAAGGCATTCCGGGGCTTGAGATCATCGAGCTTCCTGACTCCCGCGAGGACAGCCTCTGCTGCGGGGGTGGTGGGGGGAGGATATGGATGGAAACCAAAAAAGAAGAGAGATTCTCCGATATTCGAATACAACAGGCCCTGGAGGTCAGTGCAGAGGTGCTTGTCATCTGCTGCCCCTATTGCATGCTCAACTTTGATGATAGCCTCCTCACCATGCAAAAAGAGGACGTGCTTGAGATTAGGGATATCTCAGAGCTCGTAAATGAAGTGATGTAGGGGGGTTGGTTTGGAAAGAAGAATAGGAGTTTATATTTGCCACTGTGGGCTCAACATCGCCGCCACTGTAGATGTAAAAGAGGTGACGGAATCTGCTGCTTCCCTTCGTGGCGTACAGATAGCCCGTGATTATATGTTTATGTGCTCTGATCCGGGGCAGGATCTCATTCTGAGTGATATCAAGGAGTACAGGCTTAACAGGGTTGTTGTGGCTTCCTGCTCGCCTTTGTTGCATGAACGCACCTTCCGCCGAGTCTGCCGAGAGGCCGGAATAAATCCTTATCTCTTCGAAATGGCCAACATCCGGGAGCATTGTAGCTGGGTTCATGATGATGGCGCCACTGAGAAGGCTAAAGGGCTTGTTCGAGCAGCGGTGATGAAGGTTTACTATGACGAGCCCCTGGAGCCGATGGAAGTTCCCATTGTCCCAAACACCCTCATTGTTGGTGGGGGCATTGCTGGAATACAGGCCGCTTTAAATATAGCAAACGCCGGTTATAAGGTTTACTTGGTGGAGCGAGAGCCTTCCATTGGTGGACACATGATTCAACTGGATAAGACGTTCCCCACACTTGACTGCTCTGCCTGCATCCTGACTCCGAAAATGAGTGATGTCGGCTCCCATCCCAATATTGAGCTTCTAACCTATAGTGAGATAGACGAGGTCTCAGGCTATATAGGTAATTTCAAGGTAAAGATAAAAAAGAAGTCGAAATATGTTGATGAGAGTAAGTGTACAGGATGTGGTTTGTGTTTTCAGGGATGTCCGGTGATCATGAAAAACGAGTTCGATTTAGGCCTAGCTGACCGCAAGGCCATATACATCCCCTTTCCCCAGGCTGTGCCCAACATAGCAGTGATAGATAAGCGTGAAAAAAGACCTTGTGAGGCTGCTTGCGTAGATGCCTGCCCAATTCATACCAACGTGCTTGGTTATATCAGGCTGATTGCCGAGGGCAGGTATAAGGAGGCCTATGGGCTTATAAGAGATACAAATCCCCTCCCTGCTGTTTGTGGCAGGGTTTGCTATGCCCCTTGTGAGGAGGCCTGCGATCGAGGTCAAATTGATGAGTCTATAGCCATTCGCAATCTTAAAAGGTTTGCCACTGATCAGGTGAATATAGATGAGCTTGAAGTTCCCCAAATTACTAAGACTGGCAAAAGGGTAGCAATTATAGGCTCAGGACCTGCCGGGCTGGCAGCGGCCAATGATCTTGCCTTAGAGGGGCACGAAGTGACCATATTTGAGGCCCTGCCCGAGCCTGGGGGAATGCTTCGCTATGCAATCCCTGAATATCGTCTCCCCAAAGAGATTCTGCTCAAGGAGATAGATTACATCCGAAGACTTGGAGTGGAGATAAGGACTGGGGTTCAGGTTGGACAGGATATTTCTCTTGCGGAGGTAAAGAGGGATCACCAGGCGGTCTTCATTGCCACAGGTGCCCATGGCGGAATCAGATTAGGAGTGGAAGGAGAGGATATTGCCGGCGTGATAGAGGGGATAAGATTCCTTCGAGCGGTAAACATTGGCGAAAAGATAAGTGTGGGTAAGAAAGTGGCAGTAATTGGGGGAGGTAATACAGCTATTGATTGCGCTCGAACGGCAAAACGCATTGGTGGGGAGGATGTAAGGGTTGTCTACCGCCGCTCCCGCGATGAGATGCCGGTCTCATCAGTGGAGGTGGCAGAGATGGAGAAGGAAGGGGTAAAGATAGATTTTCTAACTATGCCCAAGCACTTCCTCTCCGAAAATGAAGGTCTTTCGGGGATGGAGTGCATTAGAATGAAGCTTGGGGAGCCAGATGACAGCGGTCGCCCTCGACCTGTCCCTATTAAGGGGTCTGAGTTTACCATGCCTGTGGATACGGTCATTGATGCTCTCGGACAGGTTCCAGAGACCGAATTTGTTCAAGAGCTTGGGCTCTCTCTTGGCAAAATGGGCACGATAGAAATCGACCACAAGACTGGGGCGACTAACATTGAAGAGGTGTTTGCCGGAGGGGATGTAGTTACAGGCCCTGCTTCAGTGATTGAGGCCATAGGAGCTGGGAAAAGAATAGCCTGTTCAATAAGCCGGTACCTGAGGGGTGAGCCTTTAGAGGTTGAGGAAGAGGAGCTGGGAGAGGAGAAACTTTCTAAGAGGGATATCAAGGACTTACAGAACCGCTTCCCTACTCAGAAGCGGGTAGAGATTGGGGAAGAGCCTATAGAGGAAAGAGTCGGGGACTTCCGTGAGGTAACCCTGGGCTATACACCGTCGGAGGCCGTTACAGAAGCCTTGCGGTGCCTTGCAGGGCAAATGGAAGGCTGCATTGAGTGCCATGAGTGCGAAAGGCGGTGTGACGCTAAAGCCATTGATTATGAAATGAAGGATGAGATTGTGGATGTGGAAGTGGGCAGCATCATTCTGGCTACCGGTTATCAGCAGATTGACCCCTCGGTCATACCTCAGTATGGATATGGTAGATATGACAACGTCATCACCGGGTTGGAATTTGAGCGGCTTTCCGATGCTGCAGGGCCAACCGAGGGCCAAATCCAGCTCAAAAATGGTCAGCCACCTAATAGTGTAGCCATTATTCATTGTGTTGGCAGCCGGGATAAAAACTTCCACGAGTACTGTTCTCGCGTTTGCTGCATGTTTGCTCTCAAGTTTGCTTATCTCATCAAGGAGAAGACGAAGGCCGAAGTGTATCAGATGTACATAGACATGCGCTGCTTTGGAGAGGGGCATGAGGAGTTCTACGAGCGACTCAGCACGGAGGAAGATGTCAAGTTCATCAGAGGCAAGCCATCACAGGTAACTGACCGAGCACTAACCGAGGAGGAGAAAGGAAAGCTGATTGTCACTGTAGAGGATACACTTTTAGGCAGTCTTATCCGCGTGCCGGTAGACATGGTTATCCTCTGTAACGCCCTTGAGCCTACAGCAGATGCGGAGAATGTAGCTCGGCTCTTCTCTATCAGCCGGAGGGCTGATGGCTTCTTCATGGAGAGGCACGTCAAGCTTGACCCGATATCCACCATGAATGATGGGATATTCATTGCCGGGTGTTGCGAGGGCCCCAAGGATATTACCGACAGTGTGGCCCAGGCTAAGGCAGCAGCTTCTGAGGTCTTAAGCCTGCTAACTCGGGGTAAGGTGGAAATTGAGCCCATCGTTGCCTCTGTGAATGACGAATTCTGCTCCGGCTGTGGCCTGTGCGAGAAAATGTGCCCCTATGGTGCACTTTCACTCGCAGAACCCGAGGGAGTAATGGTTGTAAACCAGGCTTTATGTAAAGGTTGCGGGTCCTGTGCTGTTATCTGCCCTTCCGAGGCAATATCGGTGAGCCATTTCACTCGCCTTCAAATATTGGGCCAGGTGGAGGCCTTAGCCTCGTAAAAGAAAATGCTGGGTAAAATATGGTCCCTCTAAATTTGCCCTCATCCCGACCTTCCTCCAGTAGAAAAGCTAAAGCCGGCAGAGATTGTGCCTTTATTTTTGTTCAAGAGTCAATCTTATCGAGGATTGAACTTAGCTCTGCTAAGCTACGCAACTGGCATATTGGAATAATGGAATGATGGGTTAAGATGAATGAAAAAAAATTAAAAAATGATTCTTTTCCGCTTTTTATCACCAATGCTCCATTATTCCACTATTCCCTGGCCCAGACATGACTTGCAAGGCCAGAGTTCTACAGGCTTTGCTTACAAGGTACTACAGCGATGGCGGCCTTTTCCATGCAAGTCGCGCCAGGGCGGGCCATCATTCCATATTGTTGGCATGAAAGAGTTGACACTGAAACGGCAATAATTACAGTCAGTTATAGAATTTCGGAGATATATAGTTAGGTATGAAAAGGGGACTGCCAGACAGTCCCCTGTATCTTTTTGCTGGATAGTTTTTTCGTACTAATTAAAACCCTATTTTCTGGAAAGGCCTGCTCCCCAGCCTTATACTGGAAAAAGGGAAGAGGGATTTGCAGGCCTGAAAAGGGTAGAGATGCCCACTATACCCCTTTCAGAAAGGTATGATGGATTCTCTGAGGTTGAATTCGGTTTTAATGACGATAAGGCAACCCATGAGTCAAACAGGTGCCTCCAGTGTGATTTAGAACTAAACTTGGCATAAGAGGCACGGCTTGAAGTATGAAGTCTTTTCCTTGACACACCAGTCCATTTCTTCCTATAATTCTCTGCCAAAAGGGGCTTCTTATCAATTCAATTAGTGGAGGATCTGATGGCCAAAAAAAAGATCAAGAAAAAACATGGGGGTTTTACACTAATTGAAATTATGATTGTCATTGCCATTATTGGTATCCTGGCAGCTATCGCTATTCCCTCATATAACGCTTATAGAATACGAAGCTATATGTCTATATGTGTATCAGATAGTAAAAATGCTTTTACAGCAGCACAGAATTATTTTATGTTTGAATGTGATCAATGACTTCATAATATTGGCCAGCTGTATGCTCACGGCTTTAAAGAATCTCATGGGGTCACAACTATAGTTGTTCCAGGTAAACAAACTCCAAGTAATTTAGAAATAAAAAGCACACACGACACATCAGGAGTAGCAGTAATTCGATCATCATCTGGACATACAGTTATTTATTGAATTTTGAAGTAGTGACCCATATTGATAACCTTAATGTTTTCTTTGATCCGGACAAGAAAGGTAAGCTCCTGGCAGTGGCCTCTACTGGCTATCTAAGCATCCGGGCAGGTGTTACCGAATAGAGACCTTTGAAAAATGGCCACTCTGTCATTGCGAACGAATGTGAAGCAATCTCTAACTCATTGAAAATATAAAAGATTGCCACGTCGCCCGCCCGCCTCGCCTGAAGGCGAAGCCGATGGCGGGCAGGCTTCGCTCCTCGCAATGACTTGTAAGATAATTTTCCAAAGGTCTCTAATAATCTATCGTGTAGAGAAAGAAAAGGTTCTGGTTATCGTTGTAGCTTTAGGGATACGTAAGGAAGGTATAAGCAGGATATATATAACCAGATAGATAAGCTCGTCAAAGCTGGTTTGTGAGAGATCTAATTCCTATTAATTCTACGAACCCCCATTGCTTGCTGCCACTACGAAGCATGAAAGTGTTGTAGCGCCCGTTCCCCGAACGGGCCGATGAGGGCATCGGCCCCTACACTTTCATATAAAACTATTTCTTCAGTTCATCCCATTTATAATCAATTAGCTCAAGCAAGACGCTATTTACTGCCTTTGGATGAATAAAGGCGAATTCGCAATCCCTGAATGGTCTTGCCCCCCCGATAAAGGGATAACCTTTACCTTTCAACTCGTCTATAGCCTCTCGGGTGTTATCCACATTAAAACTAATGAGCATCACACCCTCGCCTCTTCTCTCGATAAACTTGGCTACATCTCCATCCGGAGTGGTTGACTCCATTAACTCAAAGCCTACTTCACCAACCCAGTACCGTGCCACCCTGATCTTTTCCGGTTCATCCACGTAAGGATCATCAGGTTCTGGCTTCCCCAGAATAGGTTCCCAAATTTTCCGAGCTTCATCAAGATTTTTTACTGCAATACATATATGATCTATTTTATTTACCTTCATGTTTCCCTCCACATAGTTGTTAAAAGGTCACAGATTCAAGTGGGATGGAAATAGCATGATCCGGGCATATATAACCGCATTCATTGCAGTCTTCACACAAAAATTCAGTGACCACAATCCTATCATCCTGAACCCTGATAGCCTGATCCGGACACACCTCTACGCAGAGAGGCTGTGTTATTCCTCCACACTTTGTGCACTTTTCTGTATCTACCTGAGCAGCCATATTGCAACCTCCTATTATTTATCCTCTGGTTTGTATAATCTCCGAAGACATACACCATCTCCCTTTGGGATGGCCTTTTGAGTCTCTATCTTCAGGTTTGTACCCAGGAAGGCGTTTACTTCGTCAAGAAATGTTTGAAGATATTTGTCACAGCCTAAGAGATCCTCTTTCATAGAGGCACCAAATTCTTTGGCAGAGGTAGGCCACGGACATCGTTCCCATTTTATAAAGATTTCATTGGGGCTTTTACCCTTTTCGATTTTTACCACGGCACCATTGGTAGTCCACAATCCCTGATATGCCCTGGCTATACTCATCATTAAGCCTTCTTCACCTTTTAGCAAGTTCATGCGCGGCAGATTGGATTTACCCATGTCTTTACCTATGATTTCCCAGGCCTTAACGCCGATATCAAGAGGGTTTGCATCAGGGCCTGCAAACTCAATCGCTGCCCGGCGCATTTGATAAAATGTTCTCCTGTTTGCCTCTTGTGAACCCTGTAATGCCTTCCACAAGCTACTTATTTGCTTTTCTGGGTCAAGTGCCATTTTTTAACCTCCTTTTAGATCCGAATACCTATTCTGTAACCATCATGAACCGCACTTGATAGATTTCGGGGAGTAAGTGCGTCGCCAATTACAAAAAGCTCAATGCTATTTTGCTGAACCACATCTTTTAAGATAGGATTTGCCTCTCTCTCTGAAGAGACCACTGTGTCAGCCTTAACCGGGATCCTATAACCAGCGTAAGTCAGAACAGTAACACCATCGTCGGTAATTTCCTCAATATCGCAATCGCTATAGGCTGTCACCTTATTTTGCCTTAAGTAGCCAACATATCGCCATAAAAAGGAAGGATTAATATCCTTTCCAAGCTTTTTTTCTTTTCCTACGATGGTCACCTTTTTCCCCTGTTTGGCCAAGAACAGGGCCACCCCAATGCCAGGCTTTCTATTTCCCCAGACAACGACATTATCACCAACTTCTGCGGTTCCCTTTATAACATCCAGTACCGAGACAACGTTTGCCCTGTCAAAACCAGGGGCTGTACCCTTAATGTAATTTGGCCCGGTAGCCAGGACAACAGAATCTGGCATTTCCTCTTCAATTAATTCAGGGGTTACCTCTGTGCCTAAATGGAACTCCACCCCTGCTTTTTCAGCCTTTGCCTTTGAAAATCTTATCTGCCCGTAGAGTTCGTCGTCTCCATAGGGTGCCTTGGAGGCCTCGATAATGGTTCCGCCCAATTCCTCTCTCTTATCGTACACATGGACCTCATGTCCTCTCTCTGCTGCTACCCAGGCACACTCGAGACCAGCAGGTCCGGCACCAACAATCATAATATTTTTTTCCATCTCTGCTGGTTTGATCTGATACTTTGGATCCCATTCATGGGCGCAAACCGGGTTAATATAGCAGGTCATGGGTGCATCACGGAAGAGCCTTGCCAGGCAAACATTGCATGCAACACAATGTCTTATCTCATCCTGTGTTCCTTCTAAGACCTTTTTGGGCATTAGTGGGTCAGCAATCATAGGCCGACACATTTCCCAGATATCCAGTTTGCCTTCTTCAATAGCTTTATTAGGCAGCTCCGGGACGAAAAGCCTGTAGGCCATCATGACAGGCACCTTGAGATGTTGCTTGGCACGTTCAGCTAAATGGAGCCAGTTACCCTGAGGAATGTCTCTGCTGATTACTGGGTAGATCGATTCTTGCCAGCCCAAGGTAACACTCATGTAGTCTACCCCTGCCTCCTCAGACATTTCATAGGTGATCATGGATTCCTCAGGTGTGTTTCCACCCACGTCATCTAAGAGTTCATCAGAACAGAGCCTTATACCCACAGGAACATCACCACATACTTTCTTAACTTCTTGGATACATTCCACAACAAACCTCATCCTTCCCCGTATATCCCCACCATACTCATCCGTCCGTCTATTAGTATAGCTGGATAGGAAATTGGAAAGGAGATAACCCACAATCCCTGAAATCTCAACGATGTCAAATCCTGCTTTAAGCAATCTTTCTGTGGCCTCAATATGTTCCTTAAGACACTGTTTAATGTCTGCTTTGGTCATCTCTTGAACTGGCCTGAAAATTCTCAATCGCTGGGGGACATCTGAGGGCCCCTGGCAATATTCCGTCTCAATCGCACCGACTCGACCACAGTGCATTAACTGGCAGGCAGCTACTGCCTTTTCTTCATGAATAGCATCAGCAAGCCTTTTTAATCCAGGTATGAATTTATCATCCCAGGCTGCGGCCTGGCCAACATATCCCTGACCTTGCCGGCCCTCATCCATATATACACCCTGCATGGTGCATATACCGCCTACTACTCCCTTGGCCCTTTCTCGCAGATAGGCTACGCCTGCATCTGTAACAAATCCATCTGCGCCGTTTAGATTGTCCTCGGTGGCGGCATACTTTATTCGATTCGGGATAGTAAGATTGCCTATATCAATAGGCTTGAATAGATGAGGGTACTTTTTTGCCCCCGGGTATGCCGAATAATCCCATTCAAACAATAACTTACCCATCTTTTTAGCCTCCTATTTTTAAGTAATAATCATGTATTGTTAACGAATAAAAAGTTATTGCGAGCAAAGAGAAGCAATCTCATTTGCTTTAAGTATTTGAATTTACCAGATTGCTCGTAGTCCCGAAAAATCGGGACTCCTAGCCCTCTTAAATGATTTCAAATATGGTCATCCCTCGTATTAATATAACAAAAGTTTAATATCGGTATGAACAATTATACTGTTTATATTTAACAGGGCGAGCAATGATAATTTGGATATTTCCAAAGCTCTCTCATTTCTGTATACTGTATACAAGACAGAAGAAATATATTTAAAGCCTGTTTTGATGTCAAGAGATAAAACTCTAACTATTTTTTAACAATCTTTCCCAGCTTGGTGCCGATCCAGTCTTTCAATCTATCTATCAATGAGGGCCCCTTTACGTTCAGGGTGCATTCGGCTTTTTTATCTGAGAGCATACTTATCGCCCTGGCAGTATAGGTACCGGCAGGCATGGGTGGTCTTGTTATAATTATGATGTTTTCCATCTTTTCGTTTGAGCCAATTTCGGCCCTCAGGAAATCAGAGACCTTAGTCAGTATCCCAACCTTAGCATTAAATGTCCCGTTTTTTCCCACATCAGCAGAGGCTATTGATAGATCAACCTTTTTTCCCTCAACAGGTACATTCAGGAGTTTTATGAATACACTATCACCAGGCTCAAAGCCTGAACCGCTGAAGACAAACTTTGTACCTTTCATCTTAGCAACACCCAGGCGAACTGTCTCAGGATTAACAATAATTTGTGGACCCTTTACTCCCTTATTAAGGGTTTTCCCTGGTTCTGAACATCCTGATATCAAAAAAATACCAGGAAAAACGAGAAGAGAACTAATTGTTAAAAATCTTTTAAGACCCTTTTTCATTTTAACCCTCCTTTTTTTGAAAATTCTATCCTTTTACTTTTTATCTGACCCTACGGTGCCTCTTCTGGTACCTGACAACGGCCCTATTATGTTCTATTAAGGTAGCAGAGAAATGATGGCTTCCATCATTTTTAGAGACAAAATAGAGGTAATCTGTTTCTGTTGGATTTATTACTGCCATGAGGGACTCTCTCCCTGGATTGGCAATGGGTCCAAGAGGAAGTCCATAATTAATATATGTATTGTAAGGACTGGGGGCATGAAGATCCTTTCTTTTCAGGTTCCCATCAAAATCTTTAAGGCCATAGATAACCGTTGGATCACTTTCAAGTCTCATTCCCTTTTTAAGGCGGTTTAGAAAAACTGACGCAATAATAGGCCTTTCTACGGCAAGACCTGTCTCCTTTTCTACTATGGAGGCCAGGGTTACTATATCCTTTACTGGCATCGATGTTTTTTGATCCATTACCAGGGCATTAAAGATATTCCAGAAACGATTAACCATGAGATCAATTAATTCCCGTGCGTCCAAATCCCTGCTTATTACATAGGTGTCAGGGAAGAGATAGCCCTCTAAACTTGGCCCACCAATATTGCAAGAGGCTACAAGGGCTTTATCCCTCACAAGGGAGATAAATTCCCTTTTGTTAACCAGATTCTTTTTGGCTATTATATCAGCGATTTGTTCAGCGGTAAGCCCCTCTGGGATAGTTAAAGGGTAAGTTTTGATCGCACCAGTTGCAAGAATATTTAATATTCTTGCCGGGGTCATTGACTGATTAAGGCTGTATTCCCCTGCCTTTATATCCTTTGTGCCTCCTTTCAGGATAGCCCAGAGCATAAACAGGTCTTTGCTTTTGATAAGCGCCCTTCCCTCAAGTTCATTAGCAACTTTCTTTAGGCCACTTCCTTTTTTCACTATAAAGATCTCTTCCTTTTTATCAATCCCTGGAGGGCTTATCAAAAAATATCCAAAGTACAGGCCCAGAAATGAAAATAGGATAAAGATTAATAGAGCCGATGTAAAGATTAAAGCCCTTTTTGACATTTTACTTACCAAATAATTTTGAACATGCTCAATAAAGCGTGGAAAATGTAGGGTCGGCCTGCCCTGGCGCGACAATTCTCGGTATTGTATATTTTCATCATTCTTTGTAGGGTCGGGTTTAAAACCCGACCTCAAACCGGTGGCATGTAAAATACCACCCTACATCTAGATGTTGAATTGGGTTTTGTACCCGCCCGCCTCGCCGCCTGCCGTCCGTCGGGCAGGGCCTGAGCGAGAGCGACCCGCCTGCCATTGCAAGGCACGAGCGGGCAGGTGGCGGGCAGGCCCGACCTCAAACAGGTGGCATATTAATAAGCCTAAGGCTTATAAAATGCCACCCTACATTTGTATGTTGGTTCAGGTTTTATAACATGCAATAAATCCACAGGATGTTGAGAAATTACATAATTTTAGTTATGAAAAGTGCCCCTGATATGAGTAGGCCCACAGAAATTTGTGTTTGAATAGTCAGGGCCTGGGCCGGGATTAGGTCTTGAAATGAAAGGCATCTCCTCCACAGTATTTGAATGGCCCTGATAGCTAATGGAAAAGCCCCAAATGATATTACAACAAGTAAAGGAAGATCTATTGAATAGACAAGGAAAATAGTGACCAGAAAGGGAAGGAACATTATCAGGGCATATAAATAGCGCGCTCTACTTAGGCCAAGCCTGATGACTAAGTTTTTTTTGTTAGCTTTTAGATCGGCCTGATAGTCTGGAAACTCGTTTATCCAGATTACTGCCATTATAAAGAAGCCGTTTGGAACGCCCAGTAAAAAAGCAGACCATGAAAGGCTATCAGTCATAACATAGTATGTACCAAGGGTTATAAGGGGGCCAAAGGCAAAAAATATTAAAGGCTCGCCCAAACCGCGGGACATAAGTTGAAGGGGCGGACTCGAGTATGTCCAGCCAGCCAAAAGACCGAAAAGACCAATCAACAAAACATAAGGCCTACCCCAGAAGGTAAACCACAGTCCACATGCAACCCCAATGAAAAAAAAGAAAAGAGATAAAGCAAGGACAGTATTGGGCTTTATATCATTTTCTTGAATTACCCTGCTTCCACCACTGAATGGTGTAAGTCTAATATTAATAGGGTCACTCCCTTTAGAATCATAGTAGTCGTTTAGCAAATTGGAACCCAAATGGAGAGCACTAAGGCCTATCAAGGCCATGAAAAAAGGGAGAAGAGTGAATGACTCCCTCTGAAAGACAAAGGCAGCAGCAGTAATTAAGGGTATTATTGAACCCGCCAGGAATGGAAGCCTAAGGGCCTTGAGGTAGGTTTTAATCATATTGTTCCTTATTTAAATCTTCAAGCGGGCATTGGGAACAGAGAGGTTTTTTCCTGCAAAAATCTTTTCCTGTCTTTACGATCAAGGCGTGAAACTCTTTGAAAAGTTCAACATCATTAGGCAGATTATCCATAAAGAACACCTGCAAATCATTGTATCCTGCCTCTTCTTCAATTAGACCATGTCTGGTTAAGATCCTGTGAGTATATGTGTCAACTACAAAGAGAGACCTTCCAGCTCCATATAAGACAATACTATCCGCTGTTTCCATTCCAATTCCCTTTACAGACAAAAGTTCTTTCCGGATATTCTCGGTATCAAAGGAAAACAGCTTGTTTATATCTCCATTATATTTGTCCTCAATAAATTTGATAAGGTTTTTCAGGCGCTTGACCTTAAGATTATAATAACCGGCAGGTCTGATGTATCCAGCCAGGATAGATGCAGGTATCTCTATTAGCCCTCTTATAGACAATAAATCTTCTTCTTTCAGATTCTGGATTGCCTTTTCCACATTATTCCAGTTTGTGTTCTGGGTTAAAATAGCACCAACCATCATTTCCAGCTTTGTCTCTGCAGGCCACCAGTTTTGAGGGCCAAGGGCAGAAAAAAGGAGATTGTATATCTCCATTAATGTCTGACCGCTTGATGTAAACACTATTTCATCCATGTCATTTGGCAGCAATTCTCTGTGAAAAACCACAAGGGGATTGCTTCGTCGTCCCGAAACGTCAGGACTCCTCATAGTGACATTACTGAACTTTTCCCGTCATTGCGATTCCGACCAAGTCGGAAGAAGCAATCTCAAGCCTTTGTGAATTCACCGAGAATTGCCGGTCATTTCTATACTAACTTGACACCGATTAAGAGATACCTTAAATTGATTCCCTATGTCAATGCAACAGCTTAAGAAAACACGCAATATAGGTATCATTGCCCATATAGATGCCGGTAAAACTACCATAACAGAGCGGATACTCTTTTACACTGGTAGGTCTCATAAAATAGGAGAGGTTCATGATGGGGAGGCTATCATGGACTGGATGCCTGAGGAACAGGAGAGGGGTATCACAATAACATCCGCTGTCACCACCTGTAAATGGTCTGATCACACCATAAATATCATAGATACACCAGGACATGTGGATTTTACTATTGAGGTTGAGAGATCCTTGAGGATTTTGGACGGGGCAATTGGAGTATTTTGCGCAGTAGGTGGTGTGGAACCTCAGTCAGAAACGGTATGGCACCAGGCGGATAGATACGGAGTTCCTAAAATTGCCTTTGTCAACAAGCTGGACAGGCTTGGCGCCAATTTTGATGGTACAGTAAGGATGATAAGGAAAAGACTTGGTGCAACTCCATTGATTCTTCAACTACCATGGGGACTGGAAGAGGATTTTCAAGGTGTGATAGATATAGTTAAGATGAAGGCCATTGAATGGAGCGAAGATGATCTCGGGGCTTCTTTTCAGGAAGTAGCTATACCGGAAGCATACGCAGAAGAGGCTACCAGATATAGGGAAAAAATGTTGGACCTGTTAGCTGACAATGATGATAGCATAATGGAGAAATATTTATCTGAAGAGGAGATAGATATTGAGTCAATCAAAAGAGTGATTAGGAAGGCTACGATACGGCTTACACTTGTTCCCGTCTTCTGCGGTGCAGCATTGAGAAATAAAGGGATACAACCCCTTTTGGATGGAATAGTTGAATTTCTTCCTTCACCCCTTGACGTTCCACCAGTTAAAGGTATTAACCCATTAACAGAAAAACCTGAGCCCAGGTCTGCAACCTTAAAAGAACCTTTCTCTTCTCTGGCCTTTAAGGTTGCAATTGATCAGGGAAGAAGAATGACATATCTCCGGGTCTACTCTGGGATAATGAGACCAGGTTCCATAATCTATAATAGCACCAAAAAGGTCATAGAAAGGGTAGCCAGGATCATGAGGATGCATGCAAACAAAAGAGAGAGAATAGATCAGGCTATAAGTGGTGACATTATTGCTGTCATGGGTTTAAAAGAGACTTCCACCGGTGATACCCTGTGCGACAAAAGTCACCCTATAGTTCTTGAGTCTATGGTGTTTGACCAGCCAGTAATATCCATGGCTGTGGAACCAAAGCAGTTAAAGGATCAGGAACGGCTTTTGGATAATCTTAAAAAAGTAGCTGATGAAGACCCTACATTCAAGTTTATTGTAGATGAGGATACTGGCCAGACGATAATTTCCGGTATGGGGGAGCTTCATCTGGAGGTTTTAGCCCAAAGACTCAGAAGGGAATTTTTTCTTGATGTAAATACCGGAAAACCGCAGGTTGTCTACAGGGAAACAATAAGCAAAAAGGCTAAAATCGAGACAGTTTTTGACAGAGAATGGGGTGGAGTAATGCACTTTGCCGGTATTGAAATAGAGGTCTCACCCTTGGGTAGGGTAATGGGAAATAGGTTTGTCAACAAGTGTTCAAACCCCTTAATGACAGAAGAGTTTATCAACTCCATAGATGAAGGGATAAGGGAGGCATCAGAAAGTGGGGTTGTGATGGGTTATCCGGTAATTGATGTGGAAACCATTCTTCTGGATGCCAAAGTAAAGGAACAATTCTCAACCCCGCTTTCCTTTAAGATTGCTGCCTCAATGGCCTTTAAAGAGGCCTGTGAATTCGCTGCGCCTGTTCTCCTGGAGCCAATTATGAAAGTCGAAATAATCGCTCCTGAAGAATTTGTAGGAGATGTAATAGGTGATCTGAATACCAGAGGCGGCATAATTAAGCAGATTACAGCAAAAGGAAAAGTTAAGATGCTGGCAGCCATAGTGCCTCTTTCGAAGATGTTTGGCTATTCAACAGCTATACGCTCTGCTTCTCAGGGGAGGGCTACCTTCACCATGCAATTCTCCCATTATGATAAAGCCTAAATAAGTGCCTAAAGTGTGCTAAAGTGCCTAAAATGCCTAAAGTTAAGGCAAATAAAAACAATAGCACAATTAAATTCATGAGTATTCTTTATAAGTATGGTTTCGTCACTTCCTATTTTTTTTAGCACGCAACTCGCAACAAGGCACTAGTTGCTAAGAAATACAAGTGCAACTGACTACTAACAACTAACTACGGACATTTACTAAACCTTGGCCAGAACAATCCTTCACATTGATATGGATGCCTTTTTTGCGGCGATTGAGATCCTGGATAAACCTTCTCTAAAAGGGAAACCTGTTATTGTAGGCGGATTAAGCGGGCGGGGTGTGGTCTCTACAACTAATTATGAAGCCAGAAGATTTGGCGTCTTCTCTGCCATGCCAATGTTTAAGGCAAAGGAAAAATGCCCTCAGGGTATTTTTCTTCCGGTAAAAATGGCACGCTACAAAGGGGTTTCTAAAAAAATTATGGATATATTAAAAGATTTTACACCTCTTGTTGAACAGGTATCCATTGATGAGGCCTACCTTGATATTACTGGAATAGAAGTTCTTTTAGGTAGTCCGGAGGAGATAGCCAGGCATATAAAGGCCAGAATTGGCAAAGAGACAGGCCTAACATGTTCAATAGGTATTGCCCCTATTAAGTTTTTGGCTAAGGTTGCCTCTGATATGCACAAGCCGGATGGTTTGACGATAATCTCAACCACGGAAGTGGATACATTTTTATCCAAATTGCCAATAGATAAGATACCTGGCGTTGGAAAAAGGACAGTAAAAGGTCTAAGACATTATGGGATTGAAACAGTCGGGGATTTAAAGAGATTCAGCAAAGAGCAGCTTTTAAAAGAATTTGGAAATTTTGGCCTTAGGCTGTATGAAATTGCAAAAGGAGAGGATAAATCTCCTGTAGTTCCTTGCAGAGAGGTCAAATCAATTAGTTCAGAGCAAACCTTGCAATCAGACACAGGTGACATTAAAATTTTAAGGAAACTAATAACCATCCATGCAGATAATGTTGCCTCGAGATTGAGAAAAGAAGGACTCAAAGGGAGAACTATTACACTAAAGATAAAGTTTGATGATTTCTCCGAAATGAGCAAAAGTTGCGCTATAGCCCACTCCACAGACAACACCAAGTTCATATCGGATTCTGCCAAAGCACTACTTTTGAATAACCCTCTAAAAAGAAAGGCTAGGCTCATAGGAGTTGCTGTATCCAGTCTTAAAGAATTTGAAAAAGACTCTCAGATGGCCCTCTTTGGGAATGGGTCCGACAGCAAGAGGGAGCGAAAGGTTGACAAGGCCGTGGATGAGATCAGAGAGAGGTTTGGGGGAAAGATGATAAGTAGAGGCAATGAATAATCAGGAAGAGATTAATCCAAATTTTAGGGTTAGGAGCCTGCCTTTATCAAATGATTTATACTAATAAATTTAGATAACACTAGGATTAATATGGCATTTATGCCAAAAAAAACATTTCAAAGATGTCTCCAACAAATAGGTTTTTTCCTGATTCTTTTAACCTATATTTTTTGCTACAATGCTCCTGCTATTGCTGGCATCCTCAAAATCGAAACAAAGACCTCTGTTACTATAGAAGGTAATTCGCTTAAGGTAGGGGTTACAGCTACCAATAAGGGTACTGTCCCAGCATACAATGTCCAGGTTCACCTAATTCTCTTAGGTGAAAAACAGAGTGCCCCGGTTAAAGGTCAGCTTAATAAGGATCAGTCTGATACAGTTGCCTTTGAAAGAGTCCTTTCCGGGTCAAAGAAAGGTCGCTATCCCCTGATCGTACTGGTCGATTTTCATGACGCCAATCAATACCCATTTTCGGCTGTTTCATGTACAACTTTCTACTTTAAAGAGGATATAAACCCCGATTTGGTCTGTTTGGGGGATGATACATCCATAGAAAAGAATGGGATATTGCGGTTTAAAATAAAAAATTTAGGTCTCTCCTCAAGGACTATCCGGACAACCCTTATTCTTCCAAAAGAGCTTTCCACACCAAGATCTCAAATGGATTTTCAGATTGATCCCAGGGCGGAAAAAATGGTCACCTTTGATATTACCAATTTCTCAGCCCTTTCAGGCGCCAGCTACCCGGTCTTCTGTTGCTTTGAATATGATTTAGGAGACACTCACTATACCGCTGTTGCCAGAGCAATTGTGAATATTCTAAAGATGGAAAATCTGTTCAGGCGTACCAGATGGTTATGGATTATTTTAGCAGTTATTTTAATCTCGATCCTCACTATTATGGTAATAAGAGATCGCAAAAAGAGGATGTAGTTTAGCCGAACATAATAAAGAAATGATTGAGGCGCAGCAGCTACATGAATTATTATGAGATTGATTTTTCACGGTGACGATTTTGGACTGACTTCAGAAGTAAACGAAGGTGTCATTCAGTATTTCAAACGCGGTCTACTGTTTTGCTTCGAGGTCAAGGTAATTTTTTTCAAGTTTTTCTAAACAATAATTGATTGCAGTTTTTTCGAACTTCTCTTGTCCATATAATGGAATATAAGCACATTGGAAAAATAAGCGATGCAACGCTCCATGCCAACACCCTGCCTGATTTTCCATATAATGCCTACTTGGAAATTTAATCTCTTTTTTCTTTATCAGTCCCAACTCATATAAAATCTCATCTGTACGCACTATATCATGCACTGGGGTGAAGTAAGTTATGTCGTATTTCTTGTAAAATTTTTTCAATATAGGAAAAAATTTACTGGACTGATCTATTTGAACATCGCTACTTGCTTTAGTTGAACCAGAACAGACAAATTTAATATTATTTTCTAATGCGTATTTTATGTTACTGAGATGCATGGCCGCTTTACAGGCATTGCAAAAGGCAACTAAATATGCCCCATATTTTATCAAATCCTGTAAATAATTTTCGTAATAGACTTTTTTTATTAAAGAATCTATATCTACTATCTCTCTAACAAATTTTTCTTTTCCAAATATCTTACATAAAGTTATAAAGTTGACATTAGAACCTTTAATACCGATCATGGCATAAGAGTTGTAGGTTATCAAATGGATTTTATTGAACCTTTTTGCCATAAGATAAGCTGTTAAAGTAGAATCTGAACCACCGGAATACAATATAATTACATCTTTCTTTCCATTCATTTCTTCACCATTTTTACTATGTTTCCCTTTTCATCACGACCTGTAACGAATAGAGCAAACTTTGTTGCAGGCTTAAAGCCTAAAGCAAGATTGAAAAGTATTATGCCAACGAAATTTATATATTTTGTGCGAAGTTTATAAGGGAGGATAAGTGAAATAATACCTAAAATATATGCTATGACACCTACAATAACTTTACAGGTTTTCAAAATTGGATCAAATCTATTTGACATAATATAAACATTGATAGTCTTGTAAAAAGTTAAAAAACATGTCCTTGGGAGCGGAGCGAAGCAATCTCCTATCATAAGTTCTTGTATCTATTAGATTGCTTCAGGCTAAAGCCCTCGCAATGACCCCGTTTCATGACTTTTTACGAATACATCAACCTTAAACATTAAATATAAGTTGAAAGTGAGAAAGTGAAAAGGGCTGTTACAAATAATATAGAACATATTACAAATGTTATAATTATAATTGGAATATTTTTGTTTTTATTGTCTTACTTTAAGCCATCGCTGATTTTATCCGAAACCATAATATCTGGAGGTGACACAGCGTCTCACTACTATCCTGCAAAGTATCTTAAGGAATATCTAATACCTAATGGAAAAATAGTTGGATGGTGTCCAGGAAATTATGCAGGATTTCCAATATTTCAATTTTATTTTCCTTTACCGTTTTTGTTAATAGCTTTTTTAAGTTATGTTATTTCTTTCCAAGTAGCTTTTAAGATTGTAACCATTTTGGGTATTTTCCTATTACCTCTTTGTACATTTCTTTCAATGAAGATGATGAAATTTAAATTCCCATTACCCATATTTGCAGCAATTTTTACTTTAGCTTTTTTGTTTCACCAGGGAAACTCCATGTGGGGTGGAAATATACCAAGTACGTTAGCTGGTGAGTTTTGTTATTCTATAAGTTTGGCTTTAGCTATTTTATTTATTGGTCTTTTATACCAAGGGCTCAAAGAGAAAAAATACATATTATTAAACTCACTTCTACTTTTTTGTATTACTTTGACTCATATCCTTATGCTTTTTTTTGTAATCATAGTTCCAATATTTTTCCTCTTAGAACGAGACAAAATAAAATTAAATTTTCTATATCTTTTTAAAATATATTTTTTAGCATTTTTATTAACGGCATTCTGGTCTATACCTTTTGTTTTTAAATTGCCATTTACAACAACTTATAATTTTGTATGGCATATTGATTCTTTAAAAACAGTTTTCCCAGATATTCTATTACCATTTTTAGCTTTAGCAATTTTTGGCTTTCTTTTTTCATTAAGAAAAAAAGATAAAAAAATCTGGTATATTTCCTTTTCTATCGTAGCAGCATTAATTTTGTATTTAATTGCATCAACAATTGGTGTAGTGGATATAAGATTTGTTCCTTTTATACAATTTATTCCAATGTTATTAGGTGCTTATGGTTTATGGTATTTAATAAAAAACTTTAAAGGAAAGTGGTTAATCGCTGTAATTGTCCTTCTTTTAACTATTTTTTGGGTTGATTATAATGTAACTTATATTCCTGGATGGATAAAATGGAATTATGAGGGGTTTGAGAACAAACAATTATGGAATCCATTTCATGAAATTAATAAATATTTGAAAGGGAATTTCTCTGACCCAAGAGTTGTTTTTGAACATAGTGATCTTCATAACTCAATTGGAAGTACGAGAGCTTTTGAATCTCTTCCACTTTTTTCAGGCAGAGGTACATTAGAAGGATTATATATGCAATCAAGTATTTCAGCACCATTTGTTTTTTATATCCAATCTGAAATAGGTAAACAACATTCTTGTCCCTTTTGGATGAATTGGGAATGTACAAATTTTAATATATCAAATGGAATTAAGCATCTAAAAATGTTCAATGTTAAACATATGATAGCAAGATCAAATGAAGCAAAAAATGCATTGAAATCAAACAAAGATGTGGGTTTAGTTAAGACAATAGAACCCTATGAAATATATGAAATTAAAAATATTTCTGGTAGATATGTTGAATTGCTTGATTATGAACCAATTTTAGTTGAAACAAAAAATTGGAAAAAATTATCTTATGAGTGGTTTAAAAAAAATAATGATGTTTATTTAGTTTTTGTTGACAAAATTACAAATGAAGATAGGGAATTATTTAAGATTATAAAATCAAAATATGAAATTAGCTTAGATGATTTGAAAAAAATTAAAATACAGAAAAATTGTTTTATTAAAGAAACTGTCAGCAATGAAGAAATAAGAATAGAGACTGATTGTATAGGAAAGCCATTAATAATCAAGGTTTCATATTATCCAAATTGGAAAATAGAGGGTGCTAAAAAAATCTACCTAATATCACCGAGTTTAATGTTAATATTCCCAGAAAGAGATCATATAAGATTATTTTATAATGAAACTATTCTTGATCAATTAAGTTTTATCCTTACAATTATTGGAATCATTACATTTATTTACTTAATCATTTTCAAGACCTTTGGCTTAAACCAAAATATCAAAAGATTTTTTAATCGATAAAATCACAAAATTAACCTTAAATCAGCGAGTAAATTTTTTCATACCAATCGTGACGTGTTTTAACAGCTAAAAATTCCTTCTATTTCAAAAAAGGAAGAATTTGGGCAATTTGGTGTTTTAATATGCTAATAATATCAATAGGTTAAGAATTTTACACATGCCTCTCTTTCAAAAACCTATCCACTTTTCAATAAGATACTTGCCGAATTCGGGTTAACATCTTCTGATGGAAGATACCCACAAACGAAACAGGTTGCCAAACTTATAGATTCCCTCGTGTATCAGGTTGAATCGACTCTCCCGCATATCAATACATTCCACTGGTATCTCCTTGAGCCTCTTGCCATCATGATATGCACGATAAACAATTTCAACTACATAAAAGGTTTTATTGTCAACATAAGGTAGATACTTTTCTACAAGCTCCTTCCGATAGCCTTTTGCGGAAATTGAATAGTCGTGAAAATTGATCTGCAGTAGAAGTTTGGCAAGATTAATAAAGGAATTGCTGGCCATTTTACGAATCCAGGAT
Source organism: Desulfobacteraceae bacterium (assembly GCA_030612685.1). Taxonomy (GTDB): domain Bacteria; phylum Desulfobacterota; class DSM-4660; order Desulfatiglandales; family B25-G16; genus JAUWNK01. The sequence goes on along the minus strand of JAUWNK010000021.1, from coordinate 1,147 downwards.
CTCTTCTGATTTCCGGTGACCTTGGAGCCTATGACCATGTCGCAACGATTCAAGCGCCTGTGGGCCATGATGATAAAGCCAAGGTCAACGGAAAGATCCATATCAACTGTGATGATATGGCCGAATTGTGCCATATCCACCCCCTTTCTGAAGGCGGCCCCTACTCCCTTTTCAGGAATATGAAAATGGCGTATCTCTGAATGTTCCTCGCATAGCTCTCGCATTATAGAGACGCTCCGGTCGGTTGAACCATTACTACCAATAATTATTTCAAAAGGTATCCCAAGGGATTCCAAATAGGCAAAAAGCCGTCCTGTGTTCGGGGTCAAGAGAGCCTCTTCGTTATAGACCGGTATAAAAATCGTTATTCCTTTTAAGGGCATCACGGCAAACGCAACTCCTTGATCCTCATTTCACTTTTCTCCCACATAGCAGGATGAGCCAAGCGAACTAAGTTCAAAAAACTCATTAAAATAATCTTATTTAAATGATTAAGGCAAGTAGTTTTCAAGAAAATCCTATGTTGAACCGCTTTATCAAACTGAAACTAAGCTAAAAGAAAAAGTAACTTGACTGGCAGGAGTCTAAATGCCGCTCCTGTGAAGTCTAAATCTATCGTAAGATCCATATCCAGAGATACAACCACATCACCAGACAATCTGAGCCCTGCATTTAAAAGCATATCCCATGCCTTCTACTTTCCTACCTCGGGAGTCATTTATCTCTTATAGCATTGTCTTTTAAATAGGTATTTTAGGCCATCTCAACCCCAAGATTAGCAAATCCATCTCTATTCGCGAGGCTCCATAAAAAATGAACATAGCGCACCTTCGGTGCGGACCTGTAGGGGTTCGATTTATCGAACCCCTGGCCCAGACCTGGCTTGCAAAGCATGCAAATATCGACTTTGCTTGTGAAATACTACAACGACCACATTATGTTCCAACAATGTCGCGCCAGGGCGGGCCGCAATGACGGGCGTCATAAATGCCCTGGCCCAGACCCGTGGCCCAGACCTGGCATGCAAGGATTAGTTATAGACTCCAAGCTCCGAAAATATTTCCGAAACAGGATCATTTTCCTGTGTCGTCGCGCCAGGGCAGGCTGATTTGATGGTGCTTTGATCTACGTCATGGGTTTGAGGCAC
>JAUWNK010000111.1 GCA_030612685.1 Desulfobacteraceae bacterium | reverse complement strand
GCTCGAAGCCCAAGAAACTAACCTTCTCTTCCGTCATTGTGAAGATTTTACCGAATAAAGAAAGCCTTTATTTAATTTCAGAGAAGTTTTTTATTTAATTAACTTTAACCATACAAGAAACTAAATGTGGAAAAGAGCATGGAGATGTCTTTTTTTGTTATGCCCTCATAAATGCATAGGAGTGGCCCCGATAATCGGGATTTAATAGGCGGAGCTTATAATAGCATTGTCGAGTTGCTATAAATCCCGATGATCGGGGCCCAGCACGGGCTCTTGTTTCAAGGGCATAAAACAAAAAAAGACATCTCCATGCTCGGCTTAAAGTTTCTTTCATGAATAACTCTGAAGCAAAGCTTCGGAGACAGATGCTATTTAGCCAAATCTTTCATAAAGGTTTAACTTATCTACTGAAGCATGATGATTTTTTCCATGGGAATCTTTCTTTGCAGGAGCTTATTAAATATAGCCTCCTTTGATTCTATAGTGGTTATAATAATCATATCAAATTCGAGTTTGCTCAATTCTTCTACAGATTTTACGTTATAGTCCAAAAATTTCGACCCTTCTTTTAAATCGTCCACTATCCCGGTAAACTTAATATCAGTTGCTTTTAAAGAGATAAAGGCAATTTCAGCCAGATCGCTTGCACCATAGAAAACCACTTTTTTTACTCCCCTTTTTTCAAATTCCTTTAGTAAGTCCTGAATATTCCTGAGTGCCTCTTTGTAGAAATGAAAAGAATACTGGATAAACTCATAGGTAAGCCGGCTCTTCTCCGCAAACCCTTTTGGTGTGAGTATATACCTTACCCTGTTTCTGGGTATAGTAGTGATTTTTAAATACCCCTTCCTGGCTAAGCGTTTCATAAAGGAGTTTACCAGTCCAAGGGATATATTCAGCTTTCTGGCCAGATCCCTCTGGGTTGGGCTATGGTTATTGTGAATCTCTTCAAGGATTTGAAGGGATCTAATGTCTTGCGGGTCCATCATTATTAGGAAGGGCTGAACTTAGGGGATTCGTCCCAATTGGCCTCGGCCCCGCTTCCTGCCCGTAGTACTTACAGCCGGATGGTAGGGCCTACGCCCCGGAGGGAGTATTGGGATATAGGTGATGTTTCTAAGGGTAGATATAGCTCCGCCCCTTGATTTACACCTAAGAATGTTTATAACATACTGATATTAAAGGATTTTTTAATAATCCTGTTGAAATCAAAAAGCGTTCAAAATATGAACATATTTTTGTACTCATGTCAAGCAAAAAATTAATAATGCTCAAAACTGGTGGCAAGCTTTTCTTATCAATTTCTCTAACCCGATTTGAGCAAGCTCTCTTGCTGTAAGCCATTTACCCCCACTCCTTATAAATGTTGAAAGATCGAGCAAGTTCTCTGATAGGGAAGCTTGGGTCTTGTTAAAACTACCTTTCCATAAAATAGAACCGTTATCAGTGCTTACCAGATGAAGATCAAAAGCTACAGATGCTGGTGAGTCAACACCGTATTTTGTTCCTATCCTTTCTCGCCATCGATAAATATATCCGAATAAAACCGCATCAGAGGAAAAGGATTTACCTGTCTCTTTTAATATTTCTATTATATCGCGAGTGACATTTTTAGAAAAAATGGTTGAGCATACCCCCCTCGCCTGTCCAGGTGTAATAAGGAAATATTTTTCAATTTCTTTAAGATAGCTAAAGAGATCAGCAGTCATCTCCTTTGCGATTGTTTCTGATACAGGTTCTGCCATAAAAGTTGCTCCACAGATTGGACAGCGAAAAAGACCCGGATTTTCTCCCTCTGAAAGGGCTACCTTAAATCCTAAAACAACAATTTTTTCAATACTCCTGGGGAAAGATTCTCTCTTTTGACTCTGGTGGTTAGTTATGTGACAGCTAAAGAGGAAGATCAGGGAGAAAATGGGAAAAATAATCCTGAGTGGTTTTTTAACTAATGGAAAAGATTCATTATAGAAGGCCTTTTGTGGATGGGACATCATCCAGCCTCTCTTCTCTTTTAGATGCCTGATCAATTGCCCTTGCAAAGGCCTTAAATATTGCCTCGGCAATATGATGTGCATCATCACCAGATAGAAGCTCAATATGCATTGTAATGCCTGCATAATTTATAAGGGCTCTGAAGAACTCTTTAAGAATTCCTACATCAAATTTCCCAGTTAAGGCCTTCTTTAAAGATACTTTATAGGAAAGATAAGGCCTATTGGAGATATCAATCACCACATTTGCCAGGGCCTCATCCATGGGAACCATTGCCTGACCATACCTTCTAATTCCTTTTTTTTCTCCTAAGGCCTGATTTATGGCCTTACCCAGACAGATACCAATATCCTCAACTGTATGGTGATAATCTATCTCTGTGTCTCCTTTTGCCATGACATTAAGATCCATGAAACCATGGGCTGCCATCAACTTCAACATATGGTCAAGGAAGGGGATACTTGTATCAATAGAGGATAGGCCACTTCCATCCAGATTTAACGTTAATTGGATATCTGTCTCCTTTGTCTTTCGCTCAACCTTACCGATTCTCTTCATTTTAATAAATCCTTATCTTTAAACTTAGGGGCTTCGCCCCAATTGGAGTACTGGAGTGATGGAGTACTGGAGTGATGGGTTTAAAGAAAAAAATAATTATTCCGTTTTTACTGTACATCACTCCATTACTCCAATACTCCCTGGCCCAGACCTGACTTACAAAGCCAGATTTCTACAGACTACGCCTACAAGATATTTCAGAAATAATAGCCTTTTCCAGCCAAGTCGCGCCAGGGCGGGCCATAATTCCATGGGAACGGCATCAATTGATTACTACTAAAAGAACTATGCAATAAGTTGCAGAAATCCCGATATGTAAAGTCATGGTGGAGATGAGGGGAATCGAACCCCTGACCTGTACGTTGCGAACGTACTGCTCTCCCATCTGAGCTACATCCCCACTATTATTTTAATTTGCCATTTTTTTCTTATGTATTCAAGCTAAATATTAACTGGAGTTTCCCCACTTTTTAGAGAAATCCATTGTTCCTGAGCGAAAATTCACTGGGAGCAGTGGGGCACCCATCGAGGTGAGCAGGAAAAGTAAATCAACAAATTCATTAAGAACAATTAAAATTTTTAAAAAAACTTCGGTAAATATTAAAACATTTCCTTAGATCCCTTTAATGCCCTCATAAGATATGATAGTTCTCTGCTTCCTAAAACATGTGCTGATATAAAGTATACAAAAAGACCCGTACATACAACGATCAAAATCCATAAGGCAAGAATAGAAAGTCCGCTGTTTAAAGTACAAGCTAAAACCTTAAAGGCGAGGAAGTAAATACAGGCACCCATAATAAGAGAGGAAAGAAAAGATCTCACCATTGAACCTATTACTACTCTCCCCTCAATGCCCCCCAGTCTTTTTCTTAATAAAAAAATAAGCATAAATAGTTGCAATGTTGAAGCAAGGGAAAGGGCCAAGGCCAAACCACCATGCTCTAAAGGGGTTCGCATTAAGATAACAGAAAAGACGATATTCGCAACCATAGCCACAACCGCCACCTTAACCGGCGTTTTGGTGTCTTGTAGTGAGTAAAAGGCAGAAACAAATACCCTAAGGGCAGCAAATGCCCAGAGCCCCAGAGAATAATAAAGAAGTGCCCGGGCAGTCATTATGGTGGTAAATGAATCAAATGCACCCCTTTCAAATAAGAGGGTAATGATTGGCTCTCTGAGAACAATTAATCCAACCATTGCCGGTATGGTGATAAACATAGTAAGCCTCAGGGCATGAGAAAGTGTCTCTTTCAACCTCACAAGGTCTCCCTCTGCCGCCTCTCTTGAAAGAGATGGCAAAACCGCTGTGCTGATTGCTATGGCAAAAACACCAAGTGGAAATTGGACAAGTCTGTCAGCATAATAGAGATAAGAAACACTGCCCTCCCTGAGGAGGGATGCTAACAGTGTGCCTACTAATTGATTTATTTGGTAAATAGCCGAACCGAAGATGGTTGGAACCATGAGTATACCAATCTTTTTTAGGGCCGGGTGACCTGGATTCCATTTTGGCACAAAAGACACGCCTTTACCCACCAAGAAAGGGATCTGAAATGCCAATTGCAGAATCCCACCCACTATTACACCGATGGCCAGGCCCACTGTTGGGGTTCTCAAGTAGGGGAGTAGGAAAAGAAGGGCCGCAATCATGGATAGATTGAGAAAGATAGGGGCCATTGCAGGTGCTGCAAAATGCCTAAGGGAGTTAAGGATTCCCATAAAAAGGGCGAACACGCTAACCAGAAATATGTAGGGAAACATGATTCTGGTTAAAACAACGGTGAGGGTATACTTTTCACCCATACCTCCAAAGCCAGGGGCTATAATCCTGACAATCAACGGGGAAAAAATAATGCCGAGAATGGTAATAACAGTTAGAATAAGAACCAGAAAAGTTAAAACAACCCTTGCCAATAAAAAGGCCTCGGCCTTGGATCTATTCTGTAAATATTCTGAAAAGACCGGGATAAATGATACAGAGAATGAACCCTCTGCAAAGAGCCTCCTTAAAAGATTAGGAATCCGAAAGGCAACAAAAAATGCGTCTGCAGACATACCGGAGCCAAAAAATTTGGCGATCAGGATGTCTCTTGCCAATCCCAAAATTCTGCTTAAGAAGGTGAAAAAACCAACTACACCAGCCGCCCTTGTAACAAGCTCATTTTCTCCCATAAAAAGCCTTGACACAATCACAGGATTAGTTTATTGACTATAGCCACCAAGATAAGACAATTTACAATGTAAAATTAGCAATGTAAAATTAGCAATGTAAAATTTAAAATTGCTAATTGATCATTGACCATCTATCAGGAGGTAAAAACGTGGCAACTCATAAATCTGCTATCAAAAGGGACAGACAAAGCAAGGTACGAAGATTAAGGAATATAGCATACAAGACCAAAGCCAAAAGTGCGATCAAAGAGGTGAGACTTGCTATAGCAGACAAAAGGATCGAGGATGCAAGCTTATCCCTTAATAAGACCATTTCTATTCTCCAGAAGGTTCAATCTAAAGGTGTTATACATAAAAATACGGCCAGCAGGAAGATCTCCAGATTAACCATCCAGGTAAACAAACTTACTGCTATGAGCTCAGAGGGAAACAAAGATGAAAAATCAAATTCTCCAAAACAAGATCGCCCTTCGAGCCAGCCTTGATTAATCCATCTGCATCATATATGTGGTTCAAGGCCTCTTCGAGCTCTTTTTCCTGCCAGAACCTTTCCTGATCAATACACTTCTCGATCACAAAATTGGGCAGAGGCCTTAATCTATCCATTACCCCCCTCTTCTCACCTCCTTTTTTAAGCACTGACTTGGTCCTCAATATCAATCTGATCTGTCTGGCCAGCATCCCTAAAATCCCTAAGACAGCTTTTGAGTCTCGACCTTGTGTGTCAAAAAGCCTGCTTAAGGATTTTATTGCATGGGGGGCATCTTTCTTAGAAACATAACCTACCATATCGAAAACAGTAAAGAGTCTACTAAATGTAGTCAATTCCTTTATCTGTTCTACTCCTATCCGGTAATTTGGATAATTGAGGGAAACTTTCGATATCTCGCTAAAAAGATCTCTTAAGCTGCTTCCAACCATCTGGTAAAGAAAGGCAGATGCATCTTTATCTATACTCAATCCTAACTCCTTTGACCTCTTTTGGATCCAGCTATATACCTGACGCTCAGATAATTTTTTAAAATTTACTGCCTTACCCAATTCCTTTAACCTTTTATAAAAGATACCGGTCAAATCTGCCTTGCCTGATACCCAGATAATACAAGTGGAGTCAACTGGACTGTCCAGATATGGAAGAAAAAGTTCAAGGTCCTTTTTATTAAAATTCTCAGTTCCCCTAATTATGATCAATCTATGGGGAGACATAAAGGGAAAAAGGCGGGCCCTATTGAGTATCTCTTGAGAAGGAACCTCCCCTCCATAAAGGGTCTCTAAATTAAATTCCTTTACCGAGTCAGGTATAAAGTCTTTCTTGATCCTATCAAGGGTTAGTTCAATCCAGAAATCTTCAGGACCATAAAAGAGATAAAAAGGTGCGAGAACCCCCTTTTTTAAAGAGATCAAGACATTCTCCTGGGTTAAATCCTGCATTAAAACCTTTCCATGGTCCTGGCGTATATCTTTGTTGCAAGCTCCTGGGCAATGGAGATAAATGCCCGGCGCTGGTTGTATCGATTGGTTAAGGGATCTGCACTCACCAGAAAATTGGCTTTACCAGTGAGGGTAGAATCCTGCCAGATTATCTTTCCTGTTGCCGTATCTGTTAATTTTACATCCAATCCTACCTTCAAGGTACGAGATTTAGTGACTTCATCTGTTGAAAGATAATTATGTATAGTTTGCTGAGTAACCGTATAGGTCAATGGTTCTGTTGTGATAGAATAAATCCTGCCACTTAAAACAGCCTGAGCCTTATCTTTACTCTCTATCCTTACTCTGGAATTTGTTATAAATTCTTCTCTAACTACCCTTATAAATTCACCTTCAAATCCTATCAAAGAAGAGGTACTAGAAAATAGAGGAATGGCTATAGAGTCCAGGCTTACACCAATTGGCCTTCCGACTGGCCTGAAATGGTAACCACAACCAGGGTTAATGCAGCATAAAAGAAATAACAGGAAAAGAAATAACAGGAGCAGGTTTTTACATTGGAAAAAATTTTCAGCTTCGTCACTAACTGTAATAATTTTCATGAATTCCTATGTAAGCGTTCAGCGATCAGCACTCAGCTTTCAGTAAAAACAAGGGATCTTGGGTTTGTTGGGTTTGTTGGGTTTGTTAGGCTCACTTTAGGCACTTCTTTCTGTCAAACCACCACACTAACCAGTTTTTTCTGAACAATGATTACCTTTTTTATTTCTTTATCACCTATAAAATGCTGAACTCTTTTATCTCCTAAGGCCTGATCCTGAATCTCTTTTTCATTCAATGAAACAGGCACCTCTATCCTGCTCCTGACCTTACCGTTTACCTGAATAACAACTAAGCGACTCTCTTTTTCAAGGGCCTCTTCTTTATAAGTTGGCCATGAAACAATTGCCAGGCTATTATCATAACCCAGTGTTCTCCATAGCTCCTCTGTAATATGTGGGACTACAGGATGCAATAGTATTACCATTGTGTCCACTGCCTCTTTTATGATAGACCAGGCAATCTCAGAGATCTCTTTACCATTATTGAAAAACTGATTTACCTTATTAAAGAGTTCCATAATCGCACTAATAGCGGTATTAAAATGGAACCTATCTTCTATATCTTCTGTTACTTTTTTAATAGTTTGGTGCGTCTTCCGGTGGATATCTTTTAAATCCGATGGCAGGGGTAGAATGCCATCATATGGTTTAATATTGGACATGGCCTCTCTGTTTTCATCAACCAGGCGCCAGACCCTATTGAGAAATCTCCAGGCGCCCTCTACACCCTCACCACTCCATTCAAGATCCCTCTCAGGAGGGGATGCAAATAAACAGAACATCCTAACTGTATCCGCACCATATCGATCAATAAGTTTCTGTGGATCAATCACATTCCTGGTCGACTTCGACATCTTGACAGAACTTCCTATCTCCACCTCTTTGCCGCATAGAATGCATCTGCCTTCCCTTACCTCCTCAGGGAAAAGATAGCCATGTTCCATGCACTTAAAGGTCTCTTTGCATACCATCCCCTGGGTCAGGAGATTGGTAAAGGGTTCATCTGTTTTTAGATATCCCATTTCCCTCAGGACCTTTGTGTAGAACCGTGAATAAAGGAGGTGCAATATAGCATGCTCAATACCACCTATATATTGATCCACGGGCAACCAGTAGGCAACCTTTCCCTTATCAAATGGACCACTCTCATACCTGGGAGATGCAAATCTGTCAAAATACCATGATGATTCAACAAAGGTATCCATGGTATCTGTCTCCCTTTTCGCTACCTCCCCACAATTAGGACATTTCGTTTCATAAAAAGAGACTTCAAAAGGAAGTGGCGATCCTCCTCCTTCCTTGAGATCCAGATCAAGGGGGAGTAACACTGGAAGTTGATCCTCAGGAACTGGAACTACGCCACACTTTGGGCAATAAATTATAGGGATAGGCGCACCCCAGTATCTCTGCCTGCTGATTCCCCAGTCTTTCAGGCGGTAATTTACTGTTTTATATCCCCTTCCCTTTGATTCCAGATAATCGGCTATGCTATCCAGGGCCTTCATATTGGGCATCCCATCAAATGGACCAGAGTTGACTAACACGCCTTCATCAACATAGGCCTCGGTCATTTCATCTTCAGTCAGCTCCTTATCCCTTGGCTTGATGACAATCCTGAGGGGTAAACCATACTTTTTGGCAAATTCAAAGTCCCTTTGATCATGGGTGGGGACTGCCATAATCGCACCTGTTCCATACTCGTATAGGACAAAATTGGCAACATAGATTGGCATTCTTTCATCAGTCACAGGATTCAGGCAATATCTTCCTGTAAATACCCCTTCTTTGACCGTAAAATCAGCCGTCCTCATAAAAGTGTCTATCTTGAGTGTCCTTTCAACAAATTCTTCTACCTCTTTTTCTTTGGGGACCCCTTTTATCAATTCCCTGACAAAGGGGTGCTCCGGGGCAAAACAGAGAAAGGTTGCACCAAAAATCGTGTCCTGCCTGGTTGTAAAGACCTCAATAACATGATCGGAATCAACCATAGGAAACCTTATAATGGCTCCATGACTCTCTCCTATCCAATTCCTCTGCATGGTTAGGACCTTCCCTGGCCAACCTGGAAGTTTATCACAGTACTCGAGCAATTCCTTTGCATATTCTGTAGTTTTCAGAAACCAGCTATCCATTTCCTTTAAGGTAACCTCCTGATCAAGATGTCTCCAGCAGCATCCATCCACGACCTGTTCATTGGCCAATACTGTCTGACATAGGTCACACCAGTTAACATAGGTCTTCTTTCTATAAGCCAGGTCTTTTTTAAACATCTTTAGAAAGATAAGTTGCTCCCAGCGATAATATTCAGACCTACAGGTAGCCAATTCCCTTTCCCAATCATAGCTAAACCCCATCCTCTTTAACTGGGCTCTCATGTAGTTTATGTTATTGTATGTCCATTTGGCAGGGTGTGTATTATTCTCGATAGCAGCATTCTCAGCTGGCATACCAAAGGCATCCCAGCCCATTGGATGAAGGACATTAAACCCCTTCATACGCTTGTATCTTGCAACTACATCTCCTATAGCATAATTTCTGACATGCCCCATATGTATCTTGCCAGAAGGATATGGAAACATCTCAAGCAAGTAATACTTCTTCTTTGTTTTATCTTCTGTGACGTTAAAGTAACCTTTCTTTTCCCAAAATGACTGCCATTTACCCTCTATTTCTTGAGGTTTATACTTTTTCATTTACCCAACCTCTACTGTTATCAATTGCTATCGAGTATTCCATAATAGGATCGAAATATCCCCGTAACTCCTGTCCCAAAGATTGCAGATCAGAAAAAAATTTTTGATCAATGGAAAAAATAATCTTTAATATGAAACCACCTTCATCCCTTTTAATCAGTAAATAGTTGTCATTTAAATCACATATAATAGATCTTATCAATTCCACGTAATCTGTTTTCATCTCTTTAACCCATTGCACCATGATCCCAAATTCATTTAATTTAAATCTCTCAAGTGTTGATGATACATTCCTGATAACACCGGATAAGATCTCGGATGAATAACTGCTTATCGTCCCTAAGCCAACAAATAACAACTTATCAGCCTTAATCCTTTCTTGAGGGGCAATCAGAATAAGTTCGTCTCGTTTTCCTGTAAGGAAATGCCTATCTATTAGCTGAGTTAAAGAGCCGGCTAACTTTTCATTGAGCCTGGAAAAGTGTCCAGTAAGGAGGGAATCATCTTCAAACAGGAAGGCTACAACGGCCTGACACCATAGTTGATCTAAACATCTGTGGGTTAGTCTTAAATCCAATCTCATATTGATAATGTCTGTTGATAGCATCTGACTCCGAAGCTTTGCTTCAGAGTTATTCATGAAAGAAACTCTAAGCCCAGCATGGAAATGTCTTTTTTTGTTTTATGCCCCTGAAACAAGATCCCGTGCTGGGCCCAGATAACCGGGATTTATCGCAACTTGACAATAATATTATAAGCTCCGCCTATCAAATCCCGATTATTGGGGCTACTCCTGTGCATTTATGAGGCCCGCCCTCCCCGTCCCGAGACCGGTACGGGATCGGGAGGCGCGAAGTTTCTGG
>JAUWNK010000065.1 GCA_030612685.1 Desulfobacteraceae bacterium | reverse complement strand
GTAGGGGATAACTTACTCATCGTTACTACTGACCGGATGTCCGCATTTGATGTGGTGATGGATGATCCTATTCCAGATAAGGGAAAGATTCTAACAAAAATATCCGTTTTCTGGTTTGAAAGAACCTCTCCTCTAATCGATAATCATATAATAAGTGCTAATCCAGATGAATATCCTGAAGCTTGCCAGCCTTACAAAGAATATCTTATTGACCGAAGCATGCTGGTGCATAAAGCTAAACCCCTTCCAGTGGAATGCATTGTAAGAGGTTATATTTCAGGTTCCGGATGGCTTGAGTACCGGGATCAGGGGAGTATCTCAGGGATATCTCTTCCTGAGGGACTGAAGGAGTCATCTCAGTTGCCAGAACCGATATTCACCCCATCAACCAAGGCTGACGTGGGAATCCATGATGAAAATATTTCCTTTGAGGATGCTTCAAATATTGTTGGAGAGGATATAGCCAAGGAGATTAGAAGGATCAGTTTTAAAATATACCAATATGGAAGAGATCTGGCCTCTAAGAATGGTATAATCATTGCCGACACCAAGTTCGAGTTTGGTTTTGTAAATGATAATCTCATACTGATTGATGAGGTATTAACCCCGGATTCATCCAGATTCTGGCCAATGGATGAATACGAACCCGGAGGGGCTCAAAAGAGTTTTGACAAGCAGTTTTTAAGGGATTACCTCAATAGCCTTGATTGGCCAAAAAAGCCACCCCCACCAAAATTACCACAAGAGGTGATTCAGATTACAAGAGATAAATATCTTGAGGCACTTGAGAGATTAACAGGAAAAGGCCTGTAAGCCCTGTAAGTCCCATTAAACTTATTGTTTTTTTTCCGCCCCGCTTCTTCTATCCCAACCCTTGACAACCCCTATCCAGATGCTTAACATCTGGCAATATCAATCTTCATAAATCAATAATAAGACTTAGCATATGAACGGGATAAAGATTAAAATAAACGAAGAAGGGGAGAAGATAGAAAGTTACAAAGAGATGGATAAAGAGAAGGAAAAAGTAGAAGGTATCGAAGAGCCCTCTAAGAAATCCCGGGAAAAGGCCAGGAAAAAGAAGGTGAAGCCGGCAGAAGAGATGACCAAACAGGAACTCTTAGTAAAATTAAAGGATACTGAGCAAGAGGCCAAAAAAAATTACGATCTCTACATGCGGACCTATGCTGAAATGGAAAATATTAAAAAGAGAGGGGAAAAAGAAAGGGCGGAATTGACTAAATATGCTAATGAATCTTTTATTAAGGAGATTCTTCCAGTAATTGATAATCTCAAAAAGGCGATATCTCATGTTCAAGATGATAATAATCCCTCCGGGGTAGTTGAAGGTCTTGAGCTAACACTAAATGTTCTAATGAAAACGTTAGATAAAGCGGGCCTTAAAGAGGTTGAAGCAGAGGGAAAACCATTTGATCCAAACTTTCATGAGGCAATTTCGCAGCAGATAGATGATACAGTTGCCCCAGGACATGTCATAATTGAATTGCAGAAGGGTTACCTGCTAAATGGACGACTGATTAGGCCATCGATGGTTGTGATCTCGCAAGGAAATAGTAATAAAAAAGAAGATACGGTTTAACTATTGAATATACTTTAAAAAATATACTTTTAAGGAGGAAGTAATGAGTAAAATAATTGGAATCGATTTGGGAACCACAAACTCCTGTGTGGCTCTCATGGAGGGAGGGGACCCAAAGGTAATTGCCAATGTGGAAGGCAACCGGACCACTCCCTCTATTGTGGCATTTACTGATAGCGGGGAACGGTTAGTAGGGCAGACTGCAAAAAGACAGGCAATTACAAACCCAGATAACACTGTTTATGCAGTTAAAAGGCTGATTGGCAGGAAGTTTGTTTCGCCTGAGGTTCAAAAGGATATTAAGGTAACACCTTACAAGATCAGCAAGGCAAAAAATGATGATGCCCAGGTAACCGTCAGGGGCAAGGATCATAGCGCAGCCGAGATTTCGTCAATGGTTTTACAGAAAATGAAGCAAACCGCCGAGGAATATCTTGGTGAAAAAGTAACAGATGCTGTAATTACCGTTCCGGCCTATTTCAATGACAGCCAAAGACAGGCAACAAAGGATGCTGGAAAGATAGCGGGATTGAATGTTCAAAGAATCATTAATGAGCCTACGGCTGCCTCGCTTGCATATGGTCTGGATAAAAAAAAGGATGAAAAGATTGCTGTATTTGATCTTGGAGGGGGGACCTTTGATATTTCTATCCTGGAGATTGGTGATGGAGTATTTGAGGTAAAATCCACAAATGGAGATACCCATTTAGGGGGTGAGGACTTTGATCAAAGAGTTATGGGTTACCTTGCTGATGAATTTAAGAAGGATCAGGGGATTGATCTCAGGAATGATAAGATGGCATTACAGCGTTTGAAGGAGGCGGCTGAGAAGGCAAGGATGGAACTCTCTACCTCAATGGAGACAGATGTTAATCTGCCCTTTATTACCGCTGATGCAAGCGGGCCAAAACATTTGAATATCAAGCTAACCAGGGCAAAACTTGAGAACCTTGTAGAGGATTTGGTTGAAAAGACAACGGAACCCTGCAAGATTGCCTTAAGGGATTCTGGTTTGAAGGTCGGTGATATTAATGAGGTCATTCTGGTTGGTGGAATGACCAGGATGCCCATGGTTCAGGAAAAAGTAAAGCAGATCTTTGGTAAAGAGCCGCACAAGGGTGTCAACCCTGATGAAGTTGTTGCAATCGGTGCAGCCATACAGGGTGGTGTGTTAAAGGGTGATGTAAAAGATGTTCTTTTACTTGATATTACTCCCCTTTCCCTGGGAATTGAGACCCTTGGTGGTGTTTTCACCAGGCTCATTGAAAAAAATACTACAATACCTACTAAAAAAAGCCAGATATTCTCAACTGCGGCTGATAACCAGCCTGCAGTCTCCATCCATGTTCTTCAGGGTGAGAGAGAAATGGCGACTTACAATAAGACCCTTGGTCGATTTGAGCTGATTGGGATTCCACTAGCGCCAAGAGGTATGCCTCAGATAGAGGTAACCTTTGATATTGATGCAAATGGTATTGTTAATGTATCTGCCAAAGATATGGGAACTGGAAAGGAACAGTCCATCAAGATAACCGCCTCAAGCGGCCTCAGTGAGGAGGAAATTGATAGATTAGTCAAGGATGCTGGGCTTCATGCTGAAGAAGACAAGAAGAAGAGAGAACTTGTTGATGCTCGGAATGCTGCTGACGCCCTCATCTATTCTACTGAAAAATCTCTTAAGGAGGCTGGGGAAAAACTCGATGCCAGCACCAAAGGAGAGATAGAGAATGCAATTTCTAACCTTAAGAAGGCCATGGAGAGTGAAGATACATCAGAGATCAAGCGTCTTTCAGAGGAGTTGACCCAGGCCTCACATAAGATAGCTGAGGTTTTATATGCCCAGGCTGCCCAATCTCAAGCTGGCCCAGAGGCAGGTCCGGGGCCATCTGAGTCGGCTACAAAGGATGAGGAGGTTGTTGACGCTGACTTTGAGGAAGTAAAGGATGACAGCAAATAAAGCTCCCTATTTTAAAAAGGCTGTTACCATCTTGATAGTGGTAATGGCCTTTTTTATTTTCTCTTGCGCGAAAAAGGAATTGTTAAAGAAACCACCTGAAAAGAAATTGGTCATAGATCATTTCTCAGAGGCTGAAAGTTATTGGCATCAGAAAGAATATGATAAGGCCTTGGCAGCTTATGATCGATACCTTAAGATATTTCCATCAGGGGATATAGCCAGGGATGCGTTAGCCAGGAAGGCAACTATATATTACAATAGAAATCAATATGAGAAGGCCTTGCCTCTTTTTTTAAAGGTTATAGATAAATATCCTTTGGAAGAAAGGGCTGAGATTCACCTTTTGACAGCCAAGACATATTTCCATCTAAAGAAATACCCTGAATCAAGACTATCTGCCTTAAGATGGCTTGAGCTTTATAAATATTATCCCAGGAAAGAAGAGATATTCCTTCTTTTAGGCCAAAACTTAAAGGAACTAAATGAGTACCCCAGGGCCCTTTATTGGTGGCTCAAGTTATTGGAATCGCCATTAATTAAAGGAGAGCAAAAAGATAAAATTAGGTCTCAAATTATAGATCTCATCTATCGATCAGAAGAAGACGAACTAAAACAGATGGCAGCCTATGCCAAAGAGAGCGATCTTATCTTTCCAATTTACTACCAGCTTACTTTATCACTTTTTAAATCAGATAAATTAGAGGAGGCACGCCAGGCAGCGATAATGGTAGCGAGGCTTGCACCGGAAGAGGAATGGGTCACAAAGGCAAAAGAAGTGCTCAAAAAGATTGAGGAGAGATTAAGGGTTAGGCCTAACATTGTTGGTTGTCTCTTACCTTTGAGCGGTCCCTTTGCCATCTATGGCCAGGAGGTTTTAAATGGGCTTGAACTCGGTCTTGATATCTTTCATGAGGGCAGTGAAGACCTTTCATCTATGGAGCTTGTTATAAGGGACACGGAAGGTGATCCTAAAATAGCTATTGAGGCAATAAAAGAACTTGCAGAGGAAGAGAGGGCAATAGTAACTATTGGTCCTCTTATTAGTAAGGTAGCAGAAGGGGTTGTGGAAAAGGCTCAAGAATTAGGTATACCCATAATCACATTAAGCCAGAGTGAAGGTATCACAAAAAAGGGAGAGATGGTTTTCCAGAATTGTCTCAGCCCTGAAGACCAGATAAGAAGTTTAATAAATAAAGTTATAGGGGAGATGGGCTTAAAGAGATTCGCTATACTCTATCCTGCAACTCCTTATGGTCGATATTATATGAATAAATTATGGGACAAGGTTGAATCCCGGGGAGGGGAAATAACTGCAATAGAGTCCTATAATCCTAAGGATACAGATTTTGCAACAGAGATAAAAAAGTTGGTCGGTCTATTCTATCCAAGGCCAGAATCAGATATGGAAGAAGAGGAAGAGAGCGAATTGGAAGAGAAAGAGGAAAAATTGGAAGAGGAACCAGAACCTATCATTGATTTTGATGCTATATTCATCCCTGATAGCTATGAAAGGATAGCCCTTATAGCGCCTCAGTTGGCCTATTATGATGTTGTAGGAGTAACCCTTTTGGGAACAAATCTTTGGTACTCTCCAAAGTTGATAGAGACCACCGGAAGATATGTTCGTGGAGCAATATTTCCTTCTGGCTTCTTTCCTGGTAGCGGTTATAAAGGGGTGGATAGTTTTGTTGACCAATACAAAGGAAATTTTGGCCAAGAACCAGGACTTCTTGCTGCAATAGGTTACGATACTATCAGAATAGTCAAGGAAATCGTAAAAGAAAAAGGCGAACACATAAAGACAAGGGAAGATCTTCGTTCCGCATTAGCAGGAAATAAATATTTTGATAGCGTAACCGGACCAATGGTTTTTGATAATAAAAGAAGGGCAAAAAGAAACCCTCTTCTTTTGACAGTAAGAGGCAGGCATTTCCTTCCTATGCCGTGATTTGATTTTAACTATTCCTTATTCTATGAATTGCTACCATGTTCAATATTTTTGAGTATTTGTCCTTATTACCTTGGCCATCCGCCCTCAAAAGGGGAATCGGTTAAAGAAAAGGCTTCAACCACCTTCTATTCTGGGGAAAGTGTAGACGCAATTCCTCTTCTCAGCGCTTGAAGCCGGTTATAATTCACTCAAGAAAAAATCCTATCTTTGGAGGGATGAGGGTGTTTTGCCAAGCCAGGTAGGGAACCTAATCGGAAGTTAGCAATTAGATTAAAATATTGCTAAGATATTAAACAGATATTAATTAAACGGGTTAACCCCATTATCATTGATTGAATCAACCTTTTTGGAATAAGGTTGGAAAAAGAGCCACACTGACCTTTAAACCCTCCCTAATAGAATTGTTTAAATCAAAGGGCATCTCATCTCACCTATGCAAGATGCTCTTTATAATCGCATGGCAGCGAACTAAAGTTTACTGACGTTCTTAGCCACAGGTCCTCGGTCTCTCTCTTCTACGTCAAAACTCACCTGATCACCTTCAGTAAGGCTCTTGAATCCAGGGATATTGATAGAAGAGTAGTGGACGAATATATCCTGACCGTCTTCCTGCTCAATAAAGCCATATCCTTTTTTATCACTAAACCACTTTACTGTTCCTTTTGCCAAAGCACTAACCTCCTTTACAAAATTCTCCATTATGGTCCCAAGCATCAGGTCGCTACTCTAACAAAAGGAAACGATCCTTCAGAGCAAAAACGACCCGCAAATGTAGCCGGGCCATTACCGTAATGTGTAAACATAAGACTTAGTTTTTCAAAGGTCAAGTGAAAAAAGCCACTACTATTGGGTTTCTATAATAAATACAGAATTCCAACAAAGTTCGAACAATATATCATCCAGCCCCTTTGACCTATTTTTACTGACAACTCCTTCTAAACGTCTTCATAAGTAAGGATCTAAAAATTTATGTCAAGTCCACCCTGTCTCGATTAGAGTGCAATAAGCTATTGTTCGCGAAGCCTTAAAACTCATCTGTTTACCCGTCCCGAGCCAGTACGGGGCTGGAAGATGAAGCTTCGTTAATTTTCTTATGAGCCTATCTATTCTCATTTTTACTCAGAAGTTTTGCTTGCCATTCATTTACATTTTGCTAAATTAATTAAATGCAAACATCATAAGGTTTAAAAACTGGCTCTATTACATATTGAAAAAAAGAGCAGCCCACTTAAAACGAGGAGGGAAAATGAAGGCATCAAGAGGTCATAGGATTGAGGATTTGACTCAATTTGCAATGGAAGTGATCCATAGTTCAGGAGATGAATCAATTTACTATTATGGCAAAGGAGACCCCAATGTTAAATTCGATGAGGACCTGATCACCAAGGCCGAGCTCCATCTGATGGAATTTTTTCAAGATAAACTCCAAGCCCATTTTTCTGAACATCAGGTGTTTAAGAACCAACAAGAGGCTAAAGGCTATACCCACGAGGGAAAGAGATACCTCTGGATCTATGACGCTTTAGATGGGGTTGCCAATTTTCAGGCTGGAATTCCCATCTGGGGAACCTCCCTGGCTCTTCTTGAAAATTTCTGGCCTATTTTAGGCATGTTTTATATGCCCGCAACCGGCGATTTCTTTCATGCCCAGGCAGGACACAAGGCCTTCTGGGGAAAAAAGGAAATCCACGTCTCTGCTCAAGAAAATATTAACGACGAGAGTCTTCTCCTCACATACTCGAGATTTCACCAATATTATCATTCCACATTTCCTGGCAAAATTCGGGATCTGGGATGCACTGCTGCCCACCTATGCTATGTTGCTATGGGTCGTGCCGAGGCGGCTCTCATTGCTAACGAGTCCTATCAGGATCTTGCTGCGGCTCGCGTCATCATTGAGGCAGCTGGAGGAAAGATCTATAAAATGGATGGGAGTGAGTTTTTACTCGACGAATACTTAGATGGGCAAAGGATAGATGATAATCTCCTGGCAGCGGCCCCGGATATCTACCCGCAAGTTCGTACATATCTGCATGAGACTTCTTAGAGAACTCTCTGTATTCTTGAAGAAATATTTTACTCGAGGCTTACAGCCATGCCTATAACAGAAAGGAACTGCCCCTCATCCACGAACGTACCACCCTTCTGGGTAACGTCCTATCTGATTATCCCCACAAGTGATTCCTTTATCATGTAAATCCCTATTATTATACATAAGTGAATTGCCCCCTTGGACGACTAAAGAAGAACTTGTCCCCCTCTTAAAAATTCCACAAAATCTTGTGCTGAATAATTAAAACCAAGTTCAGGAAGGGCAGGAGCCTCATATCTGGACCCAATTTTATCTACAGGGTACTTTTTTCCCTTTGATGGTTCCTTATATACTGCTACAGGACAGGTAGCTGAGTTAAAACCTATTCTATTGCCATCTGGGTCATAAACAATGCCATTGATCAACCAGCCAAGATGCCGACCGTTAAAACCATATACATGGTAGGAATAAAGATAGGCAACTGAATGGCCATCCCATAGGTAGATGGTCTTGTTCATGTCGCTGAAAATATAGGCTACAGGCTCACCCTTAGAATTAAATAATGTTTCTTCCATTGTCATCTAAGCCTTCTAATTTTTATTAATGGTTGTGGCTGGAAAGGCATCGATTAACTCAAATTTTTTACCAGCCCCGGCAAGAATACAATCATTTCCATATTCCTTCTTAAATATCCTTCTGGCGAGATCACCAGAACAATGACAGGGTGCTACCTTTTTAACACCTTCTTTTTTTAGGTAGTTTACGATTCCCCTGATCTGAGATCCACTCATCCCGGATAAATGAAAACCTCCTATTACCATATAGGCCTTGGCAGTAGAGTTAAATATCGCTTTGGCCTTTTTAACTATATTTACTACGCCTGGATGTGCACAGCCTGTGATTATGATTAATCCCAAGTTGGTCTTTATTATCAAGGACTCCTCTTTTATCCAGGAGCCCAGTTCCCCAGTAGAGAAGACATTAGCAGATATCTTTAATGGCCTTTTTACTTCAATAAGTTTTACACCTGTATTTTTTACTGCATCCTTGAAACTATTGGGAAAAGAGTTGGGCATATAAACCGTGACCTTTGAGTTCTTTTCCAAAAAACTGTGCAAACCGCCGATATGGTCATGGTGAATATGAGAAAGGACAATCACATCTACATCACCGGGGTCAATTTTAAGCATTGCCATGTTTTTAAGAAGTACAGGGCCCTCGCCTCCAACATCAAAGAGGATTGACCTTTCAGTTCCTTCTATAAAACAGGAAAAACCCCACCTTGTCTCTAATCCTTTCCTGTACGGATTATTATCATAAACCACAGTCAGACTTAGATCCTTAGATTCCGCAAAGGAATGGAATATAATGGAGAAAAAAAGGGGAAGAATGACTGAAAGCAATTTAGCCATTTAATTATCTTCTATCTCTAAAAGTACATTAATAATATTAACTTTTTGCCCTTTCTTGTCAATTACATATTCTCCTTAATTAATACTGATCTGATATGCAGTCCTTAAAAAAGTTATTGACGAGAGGATATAATCTATTTAAATTCCTTTATATTAGAGATAGATTATCTTTTAGTGAAGAGTTTTTGGGAGGGCTTTAATAAATAATCCTAATATATTTCCGGGCACACAGGTTAACTTAGCGGGAGGTCTCAATATCTAAAAGGGAAATAATAAAGAGGATGGAGATATGGGTGAAACATTGAGGGAACGATGGCTGAACAGACCTTCTTTTGTCATGGCTGCTATTGGCTCTGCAGTGGGACTGGGAAATATCTGGAGGTTTCCCTTTATTGCCTATGCCAATGGTGGGGGAGCCTTTCTTATTCCCTATTTTGTTGCCCTATTTACTGCAGGTATACCGTTAATGATGCTCGAATGTGGCCTTGGTATCAGAATGCAGGGAGCCCCTCCACGGCCCTCGCCGGGACTAAATCTAAGGCAGAATGGGTAGGCTGGTGGGCAACCCTTACAGCTTTTGTGATTATCACCTACTATGCAGTTGTAATGTAATGGTGCTTTAATTACCTTTTCCATTCCTTTACCTTAGAGTGGAGTGGCGGGGCTAAGGAATTCTTTTTCAAGGATGTCTTGAAATTAAGCAATGGACCGGGACAACTCTCTGGCCTTGTCTGGCCTATTTTGATCGGTCTCCTTTTAACCTGGGTTGCTGTTTTCTTGATCATTTTTAAAGGTCTGGGTAGAGTAGGAAGGGTGGTTATAGTTACAGTTCCCCTTCCTATTATCCTGGCAATAAGAGGAATTACCCTCCCAGGTGCTGCAGAGGGAGTAAATTTTTATCTGGCACCTGATTTTTCAAAACTTCTCAATGGCAAGGTCTGGTTAGAGGCCTATGGTCAGATATTCTTTTCTCTTTCTCTGGCTATGGGCATTATGATAACCTACTCAAGTTATCTTCCCAAGAAGACAGATATAACCAATAATGCCATTATGATAAGCCTTGCCAATTGTGGTACAAGTTTCTTGGCTGGCTTTGCAATCTTTAGTACCCTTGGTTACCTTGCATATGTTACTCAATCTGATGTATCCAAGGTAGCTGCAGCCGGGCCTGGCCTGGCCTTTGTCACTATTCCTATAGCCATATCTAAGCTACCCTTTGCAGCTAACCTTTTTGGAGCCATTTTCTTCCTTACCCTTCTCTCATTGGGCATCGATTCACTCTTTTCCCTTGTGGAAGCCAATGTTGGGGCTTCAATGGATAAATGGGGAATTACTAGAAAAAAGCTACCTTTTTTATCTGTCTTCTGGCCTTTTTGATTGGGTTTTTATTTTCCTCTGGTGGTGGCCTCTACTGGTTGGATATTGTTGACCACTGGATAAATAACTATGGTCTTGTGCCTGTCGGACTTGCCGAGGTTATAATTATTGGCTATATATTTGGTGCAAGACGTTTTAGAGAGATGATTAATGAGTACTCTGAGGTAAAGGTAGGAATATGGTGGGAGGTTATGATCAAGGTGGTTACCCCTGCCATATTAATTATTAGCCTTGTAACCAATTTTTACCAGGAGATGCAGAAGCCCTATGAAGATTATCCATTGTGGGCTACTGTTTGTGGTGGCTGGCTGGTCGTTATCGGTATTGTTATCATTTCTGTGCTGCTGATGCGATCAGGGAAATCTATGGCTGAGTCTGTAAAATAAGGCGCTTGGCCGAATCTTAATGGGTATATATGGGGTATAATTATGACTACTAGTGCATGGATAATGTTGGTATTCGGTTGTCTGGTTTTATATGGTGGATTGGCCTGGAGTATATTTATTGCCTTGAAAAAGTAACTTTTTACTACCACGCCAGGAGAAAATACTAAAGAGAAATCGATTGGAGGCATGGAGTTTAAGTAATATTTAAAAAATTTATCTGGCCCCAGGACGATTTTTTTAGGAAATATAGAAATTGAGAGGGAATTAAGAACTAAATTCCTAAATTAGACTTTGTTAAAGAATTCCTGCACTTCTTTAATTATAGCAACTTTAGTATCTAAAGGAACATCATCCTCAAATACGAATTCCAGTAAAAATATCATCTTATAATCCACTGCTGAGGTCTTATATTCCTGGAAAGAGGTAACTTTAACCTCCCTCAGCTTAGCATATTCATCTCTTTTAAATAACTCGATTTTTCTTAAAATGAGATTAATTGCCTCCTTGGCATCATCAGTATTCTCCAATACAATTTCAATCCCATCCAATTCTTTCACAGCTTTAATGATCTTCTCGCTTTCGACCTTAACTTTCATTTCGCCCCTCTATTAGGTTATTTAGTTTTCCTCTATATTTTTTAAGTAATCCTCAATCTTTGCCCTTGTTAGGGTGTTATCATCATAGAATATTTTATATATTTCACGCAATTTGATTTTAAGGCTATTGTCTTCCGTAGCTTCTTTAATAGATAATTTATCATTTACATCATAAAAATTTTTAAGTTTCCTAAAAAGACCTTGAATAAATACCTCTTCATTTTCTTTTTTTCCGGCCCTCTCTGAGATATAGATAAGTAAAGGAAGTAGTGGTTTGAGGTATTTTCTCATCTGTCTATAATTATAATAGCGCATTTCCCTTTCCTGGAGGTGCTTTTTGGAGGCAAATTTTTCGATTGCTTTTATAGCGGTCTGGAGATCATCATCTGGCTCATCTCTTTTCTTCTTAGCCCTAAAGATATTCCATCCCATACTATAATCTCCTGTTTAAGTTGAGTAGATTTTCATCAATTGTTCCATTTGGAAGCATCCAGTCCGGATGCGGTTCCCCTTTCTCTTCCATGTGATACCTTTTGCAACTTTCCCAATCCCCTTTACAATACTGTTCTATCCATTCTTTACCCAATCTTCCTTCAGTAAAAAATCTCTTCATTGGGCATAATGGATACCATTTACAATCTTTCATATGGATTTCCACCTTTCATTCTCTTGGTCATGTAATGAGACCTTTGAAAAATGGCCGCTCTGTCATTGCGAACGAATGTGAAGCAATCTCTAACTCATTGAAAATATAAAAGTTTGCCACGTCCCCCGCCCGCCCCGCCCCGTTCCGGGTCGGGACGGGGAAGGCGAAGCCGATGGCGGGCAGACTTCGCTCCTCGCAATGACTTGTAAGATAATTTTTCAAAGGTCTCGTAATTTTTAACCTTGACCATATGCAGGTTATTTAATGGTACTCCACTTCAATTTTATATCGAGAACAGGACTGCCATTGATAGCATCCAGTCCCTCAACATAGAGGCTTGTTCCTTCAACCTTCACCAATTTAACATCTTGTATACCAATTTTAGAAAGTCTATTTGGGGTGCGTGAGGCAAAAACTCCAACCTCCTTTCCATCAAGGTGTCTTTTAAAGACCGATTTCACAGATTTCGCTTTATGCAAGTAATAAACAATGGTCAAAAACTTCTCCTCTTCTAACTTATACATAAAACGTTTCTGTGATGGAATGAGGTCAATGCAGGATATACCTTCTGAACCACTTAGGCCAAAATTATTTCTGTTTATTTTTAACTCATTTCTGATTTTCCCGATCGGATAGATTTCAAATGGTTTTTCTCCTCCATATATACAGGCCAGGCATACAGGCCTGTCATCAATAATAAGGATCTTTTCACTGTCAACTGTTTTTCCACACTTTGAACATCTGTGAATAGCTTTTTTCATAATAACTTAGCACTTACTTAGTGCCTGAACGAAAAGTCATGTTCAGGCAAAATCCGAATATCGAAATTCGAAACAAATCCGAATACTAAATGCTTCCGAGTTCCGTATTCCGAAACTCGGAATTCGGAAACAAAATGACCTAAACTAATACCTTGGAAATTTGATGTTTTTGTCATTGGAGCATTTCTATTTTTGTCATTGTTTCGTATTTCGTGCTTCGGCCTGCCCTGGCGCGACTTTCACGGGAAAACATGTTGTCGCTGCAACACTTCGGAAGTGGAATCTATAAAGCTAAGTCTTTACAAGCCAGCCTGCCATGGCGCGAATTGGCCGGCATATATAGTAACGTAACAAAGCAGATCTGTTTGATTGGCAAGTGTCGCAAGCTATCAAAGCCAGGTCTGGGCCAGGGGTCTGGGCCAGGGATTTCGAATTTTTGACCGAAAAAACGTGGTTTTCGGTCAAGCACTACCTATAATGGGAAACTATCTCTTGTGTCTGATATTTTTCATGGACCACTCAATCAGTTCCTCAAAGGGTATACCTTTTGGGAAAAATTCCATTACCCCCATGTCTTTTAGTAAGGGAATATCACTTTCATCTAAAAAACCACCCGCTGTAACTGTTATATACTCACTATTTTCCTTTTTTAGAAGCCTTCTTATCTCAGCAAATGCCTGGATATCAGTACCAGGCAAGATGGTTATCCCGATGTGATCCACCGATTCCTGTAAGGCTGAACTGACAATTGCATCTGGTTCCCGCAGTTCTGTATATATTACCTCGAAGCCGGCTTCACTGAAGTTCCTTGCAAGAGCGAGTAAGGCTTCCTTATGGCCTTCTCCCAATTTCCCAAGAAGAATCCTTATTTTTCTTTCTACCATATATTACTCCTTTGCATATAAAAAGATCTTGGCAATTTCCACAGGGCAATATGTTATCATACCTAATAGAAGATAATAAGGCAATATGTCTACTATATCCACTATTGAATCAAGGTTTTGCTATGAAACATCATTGAGATTAGACTCTTTACTCAAATGGGCTATAATTTCTCGTATCTCTTCGATACATGCTCCTGGTGCACTAATGTAGCCCCACCCTTTCTGAGTCTGGTATAGACCATCAAAAGGTGTGTCATAATAGGATATGATGAGATGTGGGACATTCCGTTCATTAAGTATGGATCCCAAGAGACGGGCCTCAATCTCATTTTCTAGAGTTGCTACTTTTTTATATTCTTCCCTCATTGCCAATTCTGGATTTTCAACAAATCCCTATAAAGCAGGAATTTCCATTTATATCTAAGGATTCTGTGGTCTTAGGATGAGCTATGTCTCCTCAAATGACACTGGATACTCGATATCCCACCTCGGCCAGACTGGATAAAAATACAATCAAGATTCATGCATCCAGTATCGAGTATCAAGCAACCAGTATCTAGCCCGAAGGGCGCTAGGTTCATATCCTGATAATTTCTCTGATGTTTAGGTATATTGTTAAAAGCAGTTTGATTCAATATAAAATTATTGATTATTAAATTATCCAGGAAAAGACAAGGGCATTTCTCTTTACATTCATGCTAAGAGTATTGTAAAAATTTAATATTGTATTGATTCGTAATTAACTGAGGGGTGGTCATTATTATACTCCATCTATTATGTATTTCACATGAGATAAAGGTCTTCCGTTCACAAAATTGAAAAAGAGCAGAAGCTGGTAGGCAAACACAGAAAGCAGAAGAAGGGGTTGGACGTTTCGTTTCCCCTTCATCCAGACCGGTTCCAGCGTGAACAGGCTTTTGAGAATATCAAACATTGGCTCCACTGTGATCTTTCTTAATCGGAACAGGTGTTGTCCCCTCTCCGATTTGAAGAAGCGGATATATGGCAAACGCTTTGAAGCTGTGTGTTTGCATTTTTCCATGGGCACCACAAGGCGACGGGTAATGTATTTATCGTTCTTTCTGAACTCGCACTTGTCAGTAAGTTTTCCGTCGTCGTAGCCTGAATCTGCCACAATGTACTTGGTATCATCATGGAGATGATCTATCATCGATTCAAAGATCCTGTTCT
>JAUWNK010000081.1 GCA_030612685.1 Desulfobacteraceae bacterium | reverse complement strand
GCTCACGAAGGAGGATATGCGTTCCATAGCCTCATCCATCACAGATAATACTCGCAAGTTCAATTTACGTGAGGGTCTGACAACAAAAGACGATCATTTACCTTCCCGCTTTCATAACGAGGCCTTGGAATCGGGCAAGGTAATTACTAAGGAACAGATGGAACAACTGCTGAAGGAATACTATCAGGCTCGAGGCTGGGATAAGATGGGAATTCCATCAGGTAATTAAAAAAATAACAAGAGTCAAAAGATTAAAAACTTAAAAGAGTGTGAATAGCTATGCAACTCTACCAAGAAGTGGAGCTCCCCGCCCACAGGGCAAGGTATCTTAAAATAATTATAATAAAAAGTAAAGAATTAGTAGAAAAAGAGAATAAAGGATTATCCTTGCATCTATCAAGCTATTTGCCAAAAAGGGATTTTCTAAAACAACATTAAAGGAATTGTCAAAAGAGGCAGGGATAAGAGTCATGGAAATATCTATGACTATGTATAGAAGTGGCTGAAGGCAGAGATTAAACGAAAGGAGATCTAAAGATGAGAACACCAGAAGAATATTTTTCAGACTTAAAGAAAATGAAGAAGAATGTATACGTTGGAGGGGAAAAAGTTGGCAGAGATGATTTGCGACTTATGCCGGGTATGAATGTTATGAAAACAACGTTTGCTTTAGCCCTAAACCCTGATTGGGAAGGGGTAATGACTGCGAAATCTTCTCTGACAGGTAAAAAGATCAATAGATTTACGCATCTTCCACAAAATCCATGGGACCTGATGCAAAAACAGAAGATGATACGTTTAGCTGCCACAAGGGTTGGTGGTTGCATCCAAAGATGCATGGGCCAAGACGCTATAGTTGCCCTTTCAATAGCCACCAAAGAGATGGATGAAGAATATGGCACCGAGTATCATAAGAGATTCATGGCCTATCTGAGGGCCTACCAGGAAAGAGATTTGGCTGGTGCCTGCGCTCAAACCGACACAAAAGGTGATAGAAGCAAAAGGCCCCACGAACAAGAAGACCCGGATGCATATGTTCATATAGTGGAGGAGAAAAGCGATGGGATTATTGTAAGAGGAGCAAAGGTTTCAATAACCATGGCACCCGTTGCCGATGAGATCATAGTGGTGCCAACACGGGCACTTACAGAAAAAGATAGGGATTATGCAGTTGCCTTTGCTATACCAGCAGATTGGGAGAGAATCAGGTTGATAACCAGGCCAGCAGGGCTAAGAGAGAGGAAAAAGTTTAAGTGCCCGTACGCTGAAATGGGGGTGGCAGAGTCAGTTGTTGTGTTTGATAATGCCTTTATCCCAATGGAGAGGGTGTTTATGTGTGGCGAGTGGCAGTTTGGAAGAAGGCTTGCGTTACTTTTTGCCGATTCCCATAGGTTCAGTTATACGGGTTGTAAAGCAGCAGTATCGGATATACTGTGCGGAGCTACTGCCCTTGTAGCAGAGGCAAACAATATTGAGAGGACCTCCCATTTGAGGGAAAAATTATCAGAGTTTGTCGGGATTGGAGAATTGGCTTATGCAGCCGGAATAGCAGCTGCTGTTTATGGAGAAGAGACCTCTTCTGGAACCTTCTTCCCCAATTTGATCTATTCTAATATAGGCAGAAGACTCATGGGAGAAAACATCTATCATGAGTTTAATATACTCACCGAGATAGCTGGAGGTTTAGCTGTCACACTGCCCTTTGAGGATGACTTCCTTGCAGAGGAGACCAAAAAAGACCTTGAAAAATATATCATAAGAAATCCAAAGATTTCCTATGAGGATGCTCATCGCTGCTGGAGGTTAATAGAGAATATAGCTGCCTCTGACATGGCCTGTTGGTATCAGATCGCAGGTGTACATGGAGGAGGCTCTCCTATTATGGAGACAATCACATTAAACATTGAAGTTGATTATGAATCAAAGAAAAACATAGCTAAATACCTGGCCGGCATTAATGAAGAATTAGATCAGTCAAAAGAGCTAAAGACCAAACCTGTTCCCTTGGAGCCCTGATAGATAATGAATCTTACCTGACAGGCTACAGGTATAAATTGTCGATGAAAGGAAAGAAAGGATATGCTTTGGGGCTGCAAAAGCCTGCTGGCGCAAGAGAGAGACCCCTGCTAAGCCCTCAATCCTTTGCTGAGCGAGACATAAATCATTTACATTTCTGCTCAAAGGCAGCATACATCCCATTATTTAACTAGGCTCCCGGCCATTATTCCCTCTACCCCTTGGAGACTCATAAGGCCAAAATGACCTTATCCGTTAAATCTAACAGGCTAATCTTAGAAACATCTTTTCATGCAGACTACCAGCTAGGGGGGTGATTGACCCAGACTACAAGTGTATCCTCGCTTCCTAAATTTTGGAAACCATGTCTCCTGGTTGAATTGAAATAGAAACTGTCGCCTTCCTCTAATTGGTAGGAAACCCCATTGATCGTAAGTTCGAGCTTTCCCTTGAGAACAAAACCGAACTCTTCTCCTGGATGGTAATAATCTCCTTCTGAGCCACCACCAGGATGGATAATGGCCAATCGGGCATCCATTTTTTTGCTTTCGGGAAGAGGCGGTACCAAGATCTCCACAGCGGTTTTTGAATGAGTAAATTCCCCACGTATTCTATTTTTCTTGCGAATCACAACCTCTGGACCGTTGTGTGATTGAAATAAGTCTATAATGGTTATGCCGAGTGCATTTGCAATCCTTTTAAGTCGAGAGATAGAGGGATCGACCTTTCCGTTTTCAACCAAAGACAGATAAGAAAGTGAACATCCCGCCAGCTTGGAAAGTTTTTCAAGAGAGAGACCTTTTGTCTTCCGTAAGGTCCGTAATTGGCTTCCTAATCGATGTTCCACGATTGATTTTGGTTATAAAGTATTTTTAATATATTGAAAAATTAAATTTTAATATCATAAAAATTATTTGATGTCAAAGATCTTAAAAAGAATTCTATAAATTGATTGAAGATTTAAGATTTTATAGAAATATTAACTAATTACAGTTTTAAAAAAGTCTAATTATCTTATTACTATTATAAAAATTGTCATTTTATTTAAAAGAAATAATTTTTAAAATACTGAAAAAAGACTTGACAACAATAAATAATTATTATTGTGTTAAAATTTGAGTATATATAAAAACTTGGCCTCTACATTCCATCGTACTGATTTTGAACAATTATCCGCTGAGTTGAAGCACTCTGCTGTAATAATATTTAAATAAACAACTGTTTTGATCACTTAGCATTCTTGCGGGACATTAGTATACAAAAAGCATTTAAGTCTAAAGGTGATAGCATAAAAAGTGGCTCTTTAATTTCATCTCTAAGATAATCGATACCATGCTAAAAGTTCTTTAGAGATGGTGGAGAAGCCGCCAGATAAGGATGGAAGATGTTAATGGGGGAGGGTTGAAAAAGTGACCCACAGATGCCTGGCGGTGCCAAAAATTCAGTCAAGGAAAGGGGGTGATCAAAAAAAGTTAAGAACCTTTTAGCAGTAGGAAAGGTGAGCTTTAGCTGATAAAATTTTAAAAAGGGAGGTTAAGATGAAAAAGCTGACAGGAATATTAAGTATTGCTTTGTTTTTGGTATTTATTTTAACACCTGCGGTTAATGCTGCTGACCTGCCAAAGGTTATCAAGATAGGTGGTCAGGGTATAACATCTGGTAGTAAGGCCGATTATGGCCATCAAATGATACTGGGTGCTCAGATAGCTGTGGAGGAAATTAACAATTCAGGTGGCATACTGGGTAGCAAGGTGGAGATGAAGTTTATGGACTCCGAGCTAAAAGCTGCTGTGGCTACCAAAAACGCCCGCTATCTGGTAAAGGATTGGGGAGCTCATTTTCTTTTCGGAATTGATTCGAGTGGAATTTCTATGGCCTTGGCCGCGATTATGCCGCAGTTGGACCGAATCCTCATTATCTGCCACGGTGCAACCCATAAGCTCAATGAAGAGGCCATTTACAAAAAGGGTTTGCGGAATACCTTCAGGATGTGTGTCCCAACATATCAAGACGGGATCCTCCCAGCCATGATTTTTAAGGATCGACCAGATATCAAAACGATTGCCAGCCTTGCAGCCGCCTACAGCTATGGTTATGATTCCTGGGAAATGTTTGAAAAGACCCTCAAAAAATATCGTCCGGATATCGAGGTGGTAGCTAAGGCTGAGGCCCCATTCCTACATATGGATTTTACCCCTCAGTTGAATGCCCTTATGGCAGCAAAACCTAACCTAATTCTAGCCACACCGTGGGGAGGTGAAGGCTTGATGATGCTGAGGCAGGCTATATTATTAGGCCTCTTCGAGCAACCCTGGTTTAAGGTTTGGTTCCAGTGTATGGGCGGCTCTATCGACATGGCGGAAGGCCTAACCCCCGATGTTAAGGCAGGAAAGTTTCATGGGAAACTGTGGGGTACTGCTCGATATCTATGGAACTGGCCGGATACACCAAGAAACAAGGCCTTCGTTGCTAAATTCAGGGATAAATTCGGACGTTTTCCAAATTATTCGGCGGCAAATGTTTACACAGCAATATATGCCTTTAAACAGGCCGTGGAACAGACAAAGAGTTTAGATACGCAAAAATTAATTAAGGCCTTAGAGGGAATGAAGATTCAGGCCCCTGACGGAGAAAGATGGATTAGACCAGAAGATCATCAGGCCTGCTACACCGTGCCTGCAGGCAATTATGTCTATGACAAATCTGTATGCCCGAATGCGTTCCTTGGTAACCTTGTTGTAGTGCCATGGAAAAAATATTTCCGCAATCCACCTGACTACAAACTCCCTTAACATTTTAATATAGAGTGGAATCTTTAGGGATTCCACTCTATAGTTGCAGGGCAAACCTAATCAAGAGGCATTAGAATGGATAATTTTATCTTTCAGGCATTAAACGGCCTCAGTTCAGCCATGTTCTTATGGTTAGTTGCAGCAGGCTTAACCGTTGCCTTTGGGGTATGTGGAATCTTAAACATTGCCCACGGCTCCTTATACATGATGGGTGCTTATTTTGCCTTTACATCTTTTCAAATTTTAGGGCTTAATTTTTGGCTTTCAATAGTATTTGCATTGATAGGTGTAGGTATTATCGGTTTTTTAATGGAGCGCTTTTTTTTACGCCGGATTTATGCCCAGCCCATCGAATTTCAATTAATCCTAACCTTTGCCTTTATTCTTGTCTTCGATAATCTAACAAAGATGATTTGGGGAACGATGCTTATCATTCCCACCATGCCAAGTTTATTCCAAGGAACTATCCCTATCGTTGGCAGGCCCTTTCCCATTTATAACCTCTTCATTATTGGGGCAGGGATAGGCGTGGCAGTCGGGCTATGGCTCATTATGGAAAGGACTTGGTGGGGAAAGAAGTTGAGGGCCGCTGCCTCGGAGAGAGAAATGGCCAACGCAATTGGCATTAATATTCCCGCGCTCTTTACTGCTGCCTTTGTGTTTGCTGCCCTGTTGGCTGCTATAGGCGGCGCCCTTAGTACTCCAATCAGGGTATGCGACTCGGGGGTAGGCGGCGCTGTCATCATCCCGGCCTTTGTGGTCACTGTGATAGGAGGATTAGGAAGTTTAAAAGGTGCATTTGTTGGTGCCCTGATTATCGGGGTCATAAGTTCTCTATGTACCCTGTATATTCCGTTTATCGAACTTTTTATATTGTATCTAATAATGGCTGTTGTCTTGATCATACGACCGCAAGGATTATTTGGGGGTGAGAGATGACTTGGCTTACTAATACTTTAGTTTTAAGCATTAATAGTCACAGGTTTAAGCTGGTTTGGTTAGGCGCTTTTATTATCTTTCTTTTTATCCTCCCTCTATTCTCCGGGGATTACCTTTTATATATGGTGATGCAGATGGCTATCCTTTGCCTTCTGTCATATAGCGTGAATCTCCTTTTGGGGTATACAGGGCTACTTTCTTTTGGGCAGGCCGGGTTTTATGCCTGTGGGGCTTACGCCTGCGGTAAAGTCTTGTTGGCCGGAGCATCCCTTTTACCTGGAATCGTTATAGGAGTGGCTGTCGCCGCAATCGCAGCCATCATTTTAGGCTTTTTTTGTGTAAGACATACCGCCATATATTTTGCAATGCTTACCCTCGCCTTTGGCATGATGATCTTTTCTTTGACCCAGAAATGGGTAAATTTTACCGGGGGAGATGATGGGTTAATTGGGATACCGAGGGCCGCACTAAACTTCTTTTATATTTTCAACATCAAGATGGATACTATTCCTGCTTACTATTATTTTGTAATTGCCGCAACACTGATCGCTATATATATCCTATACCGAATTCTTAATTCCCCTTTAGGATTGATTTTTCAGGGGATTCGTGACAGCGAAACCAGGGTTTCCTTCGTTGGTATTTCTGTGAGAAAGAGTCGTCTGATTTGCTTTACGATCGCCGGAATGTACGCTGGTCTGGGGGGAGCTCTTCTCGCTCCTTTGGAGCAGACAATAACCCCGTCTGCCTCGCACTGGATTAACTCTACTGATCCGATTATTGCTACTCTCTTAGGGGGTATGTACAATTTTAGTGGTCCAATAGTAGGGTCAGTGATCTACTTTTTGTTAAAGGATATAATTGTTCGTTTTACGATGAACTGGATGCTTATTTTAGGAATCATCATTATTATTCTGGTGTTAACCTTCCGCGGAGGCGTAATGGGTGCCTTTCGTGCATACCTATTACCTTGGCTAAAATCCCGTTTAAGGCAAGGAGCATAAAATGGATGAAGTAATCCTGAGAAGTGAGAGACTAACAAAATCATTTGGCAAATTTATTGCTATAGATAACATAGATCTAAAATTTAAATCAGGCATAATTACTTCTATTATTGGTCCTAATGGTGCGGGTAAAACAACAGCCATTAACCTCTTAACAGGGGCTCTGCATCCTGACAAAGGCAAGGTGTTTTTTAAAGATAAGGATATTACCTCACTTACCCCTGACCAGAGTGTCAAGCATGGTATTACCCGCTCCTTTCAGATAATGAATATCTTTCCAATGTTAACCGTTCTTCAAAATGTTGAGCTTCCACTTTTATCTCTTTTAGGTAAAAACCTGAAATGGTTTTACGCTGTTTCTCGTTATCGGGATGTTGCGGAGGAAGCGGAAAAAATCTTAAGGGAACTCTCCCTCTGGGATAAAAGGAATAAGGTTGCCGGGGAGCTATCTCATGGAGATCAGAGAGCCCTTGAAATGGGCATGGCTATCGCCCCTAAGCCAGAAATGTGTTTTCTTGACGAGCCTTCATCCGGTACGAATCCATTGGAAAGAGCCAGCATACTTGAACTCATCAAAAGATTGGCTGAAGAGGGAAGCACTACATTTGTTATTATCGAGCACGACATGGATGTGGTTTTCTCTCTTTCAGATTGGACTATTGTCATGAATAAAGGGAAGGTTCTTGCTGAGGGGGAGCCAGATGAGATTCGACAGAATAAAGAAGTAGTCGAGATCTATCTTGGAGAGGAGGTTTGATAACCATGGTATTAGAGGTAATCAATATAGTAACCTTATACGGCCAAAGTCTTATCTTAGATGGGGTTTCCTTGGAGGTGGGCAAAGGAGAGGTGGTTGCCCTCTTAGGCCGAAATGGGGCCGGTAAAACGACTACCATGAGAAGTATTATGGGTCTTACCCCGGCCAGATCTGGAAGTATCAAGCTTTTAGGGATTGAGATCATTAGTAAATTACCCTTTCAGATTGCCGCCTTAGGGATTGGTTATGCTCCTGATGACCGGCGGATATTTCCTGACCTGACCACGGAGGAGAACCTCTTGCTGGCAGGCCACTTGAGCAAAAGAACGAATGGAGATTGGTCAGTTAAAAAAATATACAATCTTTTTCCGACCTTGAAAGATTTGAGATACCGTAAGGGTGGGTTTTTAAGCGGTGGAGAACAGAAGATGCTAGCTACGGGCCGAGCCCTGATGACCAATCCCGCCTTAGTTCTAATTGATGAACCCTCAGAGGGATTAGCCCCATTAGTGGTGGCAGCACTATCTAAGGCCATAAGGGAGATCAGGGATACTGGGGTAACGGTGTTTCTGGCCGACCAAAATGTGCGCTTCTGTCGAAAAACTGCTGATAGGGGCTATATAATAGAGAAAGGAACCATTCGATATCAGGATGAAATGAAAAACATATTGGAAAATGAGGAGATAGTGAAAAAGTATCTTGCAGTCTAACAGTTAACTCTATGGAGGTAATCATGGTTTCATCAAAATCATCTGAATTTACTAAATACTACAATGAAGATATTGAGACTATGGACCGAGATAGGATCGAAACGCTACAGCTTGATAGATTAAGATGGCAGGTAAAGCGATGCTATGAGTCTTCAGAATTTTATAGAGAGCGGTTTGATAGGATTGGACTGAAACCGGGAGATATCGAGTCTCTCGATGATCTCCTCAAGATCCCTCCTGTTACCAAACAAGAGCTCAGAGACGAGCAGATATCCCATCCCCCTTTTGGAAGATATGTAGTTGCCCCTCAGAAAGACTGGAGGGAACTTCATCCATCAACAGGGACAACTGGTGTCCCTGTGAATACGATCTGGACAGAAAAGGATGTAGAAAATATTACTCAGTGGACAATTAGAACCCTATGGAACTTCGGCGTTCGTCCCGGGGATATCGTCCAAAATGGTTTTAGTTATGGACTCTGGGTAGCTGGCATGTCAAGCCATTATGCAGCTAAGGCTATGGGGTGTTTTGTTTTACCGATAGGGGCATCAATGGCTGAAAGGCAGGTCGATTATCTGGTTAATCCGGGATCCACTGTATTGGTATCTACCCCCTCCTTTGCCCTATATATTGCTGAAAAGATGAACCAGAGGGGCATAGATCCATCGGATATTTCATTAAGGATTGGTGGTTTTGGAGGTGAGGCAGGGGCTGAGATACTACCTACCAGAGAGAAAATCCAGACCAGGTTGGGAATTGAGGCCTATGATTATTTTGGCCTGGCAGAGATCGGTCCTACCTGTGGATCGGAGTGTGAAGAGAAGGCAGGGCTCCATTGGGTCGAAGATCATATCCTTGTTGAGATAATAGATCCTGATACAAATAAAAGGTGTGATTCCGGGAAAACAGGGGTATTAGTTCTTACCCACTTGACCAAAGAGGCTACACCGATGCTCCGCTACTGGACTGATGATCTGGCTCGTTTAACTACGGAGAAGTGTGTCTGTGGTCGCACCCACGCAAGATCAGAGGGGGGGATTCTGGGCAGGGCAGATGATATGATCATTTATAAAGGGACCAATTTTTATCCTGGTCAAGTGGAAAAGGTTATAAGGAGTTTTGAGGAATTGGGTGATGAGTTCAGGATAAGATTATCAACAGATGAAAAAACGGGGATCGATGTCATTACGGTTATAGCAGAATATAAGACTAAAGAGGTAGATAATGTTGAGTTTAAAAATAAGGTTAAGCGGGCCTTTCGGGATGAACTGGAGGTAACCCCAGAACTGGATCTGGTAGAGCCTGGTACCTTAGAAAGGACAATGTTTAAGGCAAAGAGGGTTGAAGACGAAAGGGTAAAGGCTGATTAATTCAACAGTGCCAAAATTGATAGTCTCGTAAAAAATCAAAAAGCATATCATCTCGAGCGGAGCGAATCAATTTTGCATACAATAATTTCTTGTATTTATTAGATAGCTTCGGGCTAACGCCCTCACAATGACCCCGGTTCATTACTTTTTACAAATTCACTAATATTATCCTATCCAAAAAAATATATAAAATGAATAGACCGGCTGTTGCCATTAAACAGTATGTTGATTCTCCTAGCTCATTAAAGGAGGCCATTTCTCTTTGCAATGGCCTTGAAGGCCTAAAGAGGGATGACCATATCTTTATCAAACCTAAAGTTTATCTCTTTTAATCTTAGAAAAGAAAGGATAGAGATTATGCCAGAAAAAACTTCCAGAGAGGAATTATTAAATAAGATTGAGGAGACAGCCCACGACTATGAAAAAGAATTTCATGGCTGCTCCAGGTGTGTGTTCAAGGCCTTACAAGATCATTTAGATTTGGGAGATGGTACCAGTCTAAAAGCATCGACTCCGTTGGCGGCTGGTATTGCCATGCGTGGAGAGACATGCGGGGCCCTTATAGGGGGATTGCTTGCCGTTGGAATTGTTACTGCAAAGGAAGACCTTAAAGATTCAAATGCCCTGAACAATTCACTGGCAGCAGGATTTAGACTAGCGAGAAAAGTAGAAAAGGAATTCGGAACCACAAACTGCACCAAGATACAGACAGATAGATTAGGAAAATTCTATAGCCTTGCTGACCCCGAACAATACAAGGCATTCATTGAGGCGGGAGGCTACGTAGAATGCCCTAAAGTGGTTGCTAAAATCGCCAGGATGACTGCTGATTTTATATTGGATTACTCGGACAAAAAATAAGGATTGAAGGACTTAAGCATTCATTTGGCAAGGAAAAACCTGGTATGGATCGATTTAATTTTAATGACAAAATAGTCGTTGTAACAGGAGCAAGTCGAGGGATCGGTAAATCTATTGCCTTGGCATTTGGCGAGGCAGGAGCGAATGTTGTGGCTGCCGCAAGGAAGGTGAATCTATTAGATAAGGTTGTAAAAGAAATCCAGGCAAATGGTGGCAATGGTTTTTATGTCAGATGCGATTTAACCAAAGATGAAGACATTTTTAACATCGTAACAAAAACTATAGATCGGTATGGCAGAATAGATATCTTAGTCAACAATGCAGGCATCAGTCCCTGGGTTAAAAAGTCGGAAGAGGTGACCATCGAGGAATGGGAGGAGGTTATTAGAGTTAATTTGACAGCCCCATTTCTATTGTGTCGTGAAGCAGGTAAGATCATGATACAAAACAACTGGGGACGGATTATCAACGTTGCTTCCATTGGAGGGCTGGTAGGTTTCCCAAGGCAGATTGCTTATTGTGTGGCTAAAGGCGGCCTCCTTCAGATGACAAAGGTGTTAGCAGTTGAATGGATTCAAAAATATAACATAACAGTTAATGCGATAGCTCCTGGGTACATTGCTACAGATCTTACTGCAGGGATGCGAGCTTCAAAAAAAATATCTGAAAATTTACTCCAGAGGACACCGATAAGACGTTTTGGCGAACCAAATGAAGTTGTAGGTGCCGCTATGTACCTTGCATCAGAATTCGCCGGTTATACCAATGGTACGGTTCTGATTGTCGATGGTGGGTGGATGGCCTCCTGATTTTATAAAGCAAATAAGGAGTTAAATTTATATTCAGAAATTCCCCAACGAGCGACCTATAAAGTAAAGATCCTAAGCTAAAAATTTTTTATGTTAAATCGGACCGTTAAATAAGTAGAAGATCATGAGTGAAAAAAAATTTTAGATAAGGTCCAAAAACTGGTTTACCAGAACGAAAAAATCTATCACGGTTATGTCCAAAGCTTTTATTGACAGTTGTTCAAGTTATGTTCGGCATGGAGGATAAAAATGTATTTAATTCTGGTAGTAGATTGGCTGGAGGCAAGAGATGGAAACGCTATTACAGGAATATTTTCAAACTCGCGGTTGGGATGAGGAATCCCACCTGCAGAATAAAGTATGAAGGTGGAGGTGAAGTAATGACTATGATGACCGGAAAGGAATATATAGAGTCCCTCCGGGCCTTAAACCCGGAGATTTATTTTTTTGGCCAGAAGATAAAAAGCATCGTTGATGAACCAATGTTTCAGCCACATATTCATGCTGCAGCTATAACATACGAATTGGCACACGATCCTGGGTATACGGAGATCATGACCGCTACCTCCCACATGACAGGTGAAAAGATCAACAGATTTACTCATGTACACCAGAATATAGATGATTTAGTAAAAAAGGTGCGCATGATGAGGCTCCTTGGTCAAAAGACCGGCACCTGTTTCCAAAGGTGTGTTGGTTTAGATGGCCTTAATGCAATATACGTTACCACCTATGACATTGATCAAAAATACGGGACCAATTACCATGAGCGATTCAAGAAATACCTGCTTGAGGTACAAAAAAACGACTGGATGCCATCAGGGGCTATGACTGACGCAAGGGGTGACAGGAGTCTCCGTCCTTCCAAGCAAAAGCATCCCGATACTTATCTTCATATAAAAGAAAGGTTGGAGGATGGAATTATCGTCTCAGGAATCAAGGCACATATTACCGGTGCTATAAACAGCCACGAGATTATTACTATGCCCACCCGAACCATGGGTGAAGAGGATAAGGACTATGCCCTTTCCTTTGCTATTCCTGCTGATACAAAAGGTGTAAAATATATATTCAGCAGACAGACGAATGATACCAGGCGTTTAGATGGAGTCCTCGATGCAGGGAATCCCAAATACGCCATTGTCGGCGGTGAGGCCCTGATTATCTTCAATGATGTATTCGTCCCATGGGAGAGGGTATTCATGGCTGGGGAGTATGATTTTACCAACGAACTTGTAGAGACCTTTGCCGGATATCACAGGAGTAACTATGGTGGTTGCAAAGTTGGCTTGGCTGATGTTGTAATAGGAGGATCAAACTGGATAGCCGATGCCCATGGTATTGCCAATGCCTCCCATATAATTGATAAATTAACAGAGATGATTGCAATGGCCGAGACCTGCTGGTCCTGTACTTTGGCATGTTCTTATGAGGGATACAGAACCCCTTCCGGTGCATATCATATAAATCCCCTTCTGGCCAATGTGACAAAGCTAAACATTAC
>JAUWNK010000099.1 GCA_030612685.1 Desulfobacteraceae bacterium | reverse complement strand
CATTATGCCAGTTTATGAATATACAGGCCTTAATAGCTCAGGGAAAACCCTGAAGGGCGTCATTGATGCTGACAGCGCAGTGGTCGCCCGCCAAAAGCTCAGGGGATCAGGGATCTTTCCAGTTGATGTAAAAGAGGCACTCTCCAAACCCAGGGGTCTTCCTTCTGGTCCAGTATCTATCTTTGGCCTTATCAAAGGGGTCAAGCCAGGAGAGATTTCTGCAATGACGAGGCAGGTTTCGATTTTATTGGGAGCTGGAGTTCCTCTTGTTAAATCTTTAGAGGCGCTCATATCCCAGATTGCCAATCCAATGCTTAAGAAGGTTATGACCCAGATCAAGGAGTCTGTAAACCAAGGTAATAGCCTGGCATTCTCCCTATCTCAACATCCCAAATTGTTTTCAAATA
The DNA here is from genome assembly GCA_030612685.1 of Desulfobacteraceae bacterium. GTDB lineage: Bacteria > Desulfobacterota > DSM-4660 > Desulfatiglandales > B25-G16 > JAUWNK01. The sequence goes on along the minus strand of JAUWNK010000099.1, from coordinate 10,780 downwards.
TCTACATTAATATGGTCCACTCCGGTGAGGCTTCTGGCTCTCTTGATGTGGTTCTGGGTCGTCTGGCTGAATTTGGTGAACATCAACAGGCCTTGAGGGGGCGCTTTATGGCGGCCCTGGCCTATCCAATATTTATGTCCTTCATTGGAACAATTGTCCTGTTTTTCCTCGTTACTTTCATCGTCCCAAATATTACAAAAATCTTCACCGAGATGCATCAGACCCTCCCTCTTCCAACGATGGTACTCATAGAAGTGAGTAATTTTTTACTTTCTTTCTGGTGGGTTATCTTGCTGGTTTTTTTTAGTGGTATTGTAATGTTAAAGCGTAGTAAAAAAAGGCCAGGAGTTCATTACATATGGGACAAACTCAAGTTGCGCATTCCCGTTCTTGGCCCTATCAACCAAAAAATTGCCCTTGCTCGATTTGGAAGGACCCTCGGTAGCTTGGTGCAGAGTGGGGTTTCCCTTTTATCTTCCCTGCAAATAGTCCGAAACATAGTTAATAATGTTCTGATTGCCGAGGTCATTGATAGGGCTGTGGATGAGATTCGGGCAGGTAAGAGTTTAGCCGGTTCTCTTTCCCAAAGCCGATGGTTTCCCTCCATGGTAGTCCAAATGATATCTGTAGGAGAGCAAAGTGGGGAGTTAGAAACCATGCTGAATAAAATTGCAGACACCTATGAGAGAGAGGTGGAATCCAACATCATGGCATTGACCTCAATGCTCGAGCCAATTATGATCTTAATAATGGGTCTGGCCGTTGGATTTGTTGTTATTTCTATATTGCTGCCCATATTTGAGATGAACCAGATGATCCGTTAAAAACCTTGAAGAATGGAGAAATGGAGAAATGGGAAAAACGAAAAATGCAATACTCCAACACTCCAACACTCCATTACTCCAACGCTTAATGGAGGCATTATGATGCGACATAGATTTGGTGATACCTTTGGTTTTACCCTGATAGAAATCATGGTGGTCATTGTTATCCTTGGCATTCTGGCCGGGCTCATTGTACCGAGAATAATGGGTAGGCCAGAAGAGGCCCGGCGCATGAAGGCACGAATCCAGATTGAGAGCATAGAGACTGCTCTTAAGCTATACACGCTGGATAACGGCTATTATCCTACTACTGAGCAGGGTTTGCAGGCCCTTGTGGAGCCTCCTGCGGTGGGACAACTTCCCAGGGCCTGGAGGGAGGGTGGATACCTTGAAAAAGGAAAGGTCCCAAAGGATCCATGGGATAACGAATATGTCTATCTTTCCCCTGGGATTCACGGTGATTTTGACCTTATATCGTACGGGTTTGATGGAGAACCAGGTGGCGAGGGTAAGGATGAGGATATTAACAGCTGGGAACTGGAGTAGTTTTGGGCGTAGCACGTGAAAAAGGTTATACATTGATTGAACTGGCGGTGGTAGTGGTCTTAATCAGCTTGTTTCTTGCATTAAGCATCCCAAGATTTCAATATGCAATGGTAACTGATGACTTGAAGACCACGACACGGAAGATAATTGGTCTTGTTAATGGCTTAAGAAACGAGGCAATCAGGGAGCAAAAGTCATATGTATTTCATCTTGATCTTGAAGGGAATCGTTTATGGATAGAGTCTGATGGTATGGGCGAAGAAGAAAGGGCGCTGGCGCGGGAAGGAGCCTTTAAATTTCCTCAGGGCGTCAGGATCCTGGATATTTGGCGAAGAGGCAAGGGTAAGAAGGTAGATGGGGAAGCAGCTATCCGGTTTAGCAAGAAGGGGTATATTGAGCAAACGGTGATCCATCTTGGCTCAGAGGACGGCAGGGAATTTACCCTGGAGTTAAGTCCTTTTCTTGGAACAATAAAGATATACAATAAATATGTGGATATTTATAAGTGAACTAAAGTTTAAAGTGAGCTAAAGTGCCTAAAATTAGAGAAAATTATAAACGAATTAAACAAATGGGACCGATTCAACAGATAAAACAAAGGGGTCATTCTATAACTTTAGGCACTTTAGACACTTTTACCCGCCAGACTTACGGCGGGTTAAACCCTGGCCCAGACCCCTGGCCCAGACCTGGCCTATAATTTTAATAGGTTGATAAGAGCACATAGCGACTTATAGACTTAATATTTTGATTTAAGCACGTCGCGCCAGGGCAGGCTGGCCTATAGGAGTAATATTCTAATTCGAGCATATAATGGCTTATAGACTTAGTAGGTTTATTAGAGAACATAGCACCTCCCGATCCCGTCCCGGTCTCGGGACGGGGAGGGCGGGCTTTAGGCACTTCCAGGCAGGTTTCACCCTGCTTGAAGTGATGATTGCTATGGCCATTATCGCCATTGCCTTGGTGGCTGTTTTTGGCTCACAGTCTCAAAGCCTGTCGCTTGCCAATGAGGCGAAATTCAATACAACAGCCGCCCTCCTCGCCCAGGGTAAAATGGCTGAAATTGAGATATTGAAAGTGGAGGATCTGGCCTCCAATTCTGGAGATTTTGGAGAGGATTTTCCAGATTATCACTGGGATCTCACTGTTAGCGACGTTGCATTTGCTGGAGCAGAAGAGGTCCTGGACCGTCTCAAACAAATCAGTTTGAGCGTTACATGGGGTGAGCGTGACCGGTATCAATACAGTCTCAGGCTGTACCGTTTTGTGCCCAGAACCAGAAGTTAAAGTGAGCTAAAGTGCCTAAAATTAGAGAAAATTATAAACGAATTAAACAATTCAAGCCAATTCAACCAATAAAACAAAGGGGACATCCTATAACTTTAGGCACTTTAGGCCTGCCCGCCATCTCGAGCGCTCAGGCGAGGCGGGCGGGCACTTATAACTTTAGGCACTTGCAGTCAGGTTTTACCCTGATAGAGATACTGATCGCCATATTCATTTTTTCCGTGGTTCTCACAACAATCTATACCTCCTACACCGGAACTTTTCGAGTTATAGATGTGACAGAGTCTCAAGCCAAAACCTACCGAATGGCCAGGATTGCCATGGAAAGAATACTCGAGGACTTAGAATCCGTTTATATTCCGGAAAGGGAAGAAAATACTAAATCAGGAGAGGAATCCTTCAAGCCGTTTCAATTCGTGGGCGAGGACCGAGAGATCAAAGGCAGGTGTGCTGACACCCTTCGATTCATTTCCAGAGCACATATTAACTTAAGTGGACAGGAGCAAGATTTTGGAGCAGCCGAGATCGGTTACTATGTCAAGGAAAATGGCGAGGGCGAAGATTTTGCCCTTTATCGGATCGATAGACCGGTGTTTGAGGAAGCCTTTCCCTCTGAGGAAGAGACCGGCGGATTTGTGCTTTGCGAGAGATTGGTATCGGTGAATTTTACATATTATGAAGAAAATGACAAGGTTGTTGAAAACTGGGATTCCGCATCAGATGCGCTTAAAAATAAAATACCGAAAATGGTTTCCATTTCACTGGAGTTTGTAAACAGCGCCGATCCTGAAACACCCCTTAGATTCATGACAAGTGTTGCACTTCCAATAGAGCAGGGATATTCATGGTAAAGTTTCTCAGGGACAACAGTGGCATGGCATTAATCCTGACGATTTTAATTATAAGCCTAATTGTTGCGTTGACGATCCAGTTTAATACATCAATGCGGTCTAATCTGCACGCGGCTGCGAATCTCTGTGATGGCATTAAGCTCGGCTGCATTGCAAGGTCAGGATTAAATGGGGCAATTGCCCTTTTGCATGAAGACGCATCTTCAGGGAATATAGATACGCTGCGGGAAGTATGGGCAAACACAGGGATCTTTTCTGCAAATTCTGCCTCCTTTTTTGAAGAAGGCCGTTTTCTCGTTGAGATTACGGACCTTTCAGGAAGAATTCAGATCAACCAACTAATTGACAAGGACGGGAAGTATAATGATACCCAAAAAGGCCTCTTGACGCGATTCTTGAACTCCCCAGAATTTGATCTTGATCCAGAAGAGGTGGAAAATATCATAGACGCCATAAAGGACTGGATCGACTCTGATAGTGAGACCACCCGGTTTGGTGCAGAAGGCTCTTATTATCAAACATTGGGGAAACCTTACCCCTGTAAAAATGCGCCCTTTGAATTTCTGGAAGAGCTGCTGCTTGTCAAAGGCATCACCAAGGAGCTACTTTACGGCACTGAGGAAAGAGCTGGTATCTCACTCAATCTGAGCCCTTATGGTGACGGCAAGATCAATATCAATACGGCAGATTCTTTGGTCATCAGGTCCCTTTCAGATGATATAGACCAAGATTTGGCCGAGGATATGGTTGCATACCGGGAGGATGAAGATAATGACCTGTCAGATTTCAAATGGTACAAAAAGGTTTCAGGGATGGCTGATGTGAGCATTCCAGATATTTTGCTCACCACCTCAAGTACCTATTTTGAGATTACATCAGAAGGTTTCATGAGGAACATGAGCAAGCGGATCAAGGGAGTGGTGGAAAGGAAGGAAAAAACAGTCCAGATTTTATCCTGGAAAATATTTTAGTTTGTTGAGTTTGTAGTGTTTTTTGTGTTTGTTGTGTTAAAACAGAATGAAATTTATCTGTTTTACGTTTCCTTGCACGCTGAAACGATCAATGAGAACGAACTCAACGAACTCAATAAACTCAATTAACCCAATAGACATTAATTATGGCAGGAAAGATTCTCGGAATTGACATAAATAGTGATTCAGTTACGGCAGTCCAGGTAGAAGGGGGGCTTAGAGGTTATTCCGTAACAGGGTGCGCCAGGGTTATGATTGAAGAGCCCGGAGGCCTGGATGCAGCACTTAAGGCACTTAGTGAACAAGCGGATCTTAAGGCTGATAAATGTATAAGCACGATTCCCGGGGAATATGTATCGTATCGGAATCTCCGGATTCCTTTTAGGAGCACGAAAAAGATAAGGCAGACCCTTGCATTTGCTATTGAGACAATGGTCCCTTTTCCAATAGAGGAATTAATAGTTGATTTCATCCTGATTTATCAGTCAGGTCAAAGTGAGATCCTTGCTGCCTCGGTAAGGCGAAGATATATTTCAGAATGTCTCACCAAACTACAGGGTTATGGAATTGATCCCGACGTCCTGGATATCAGAGGTGTTCCTATGGTCATATGGTTGTTAAGGCAAGAGGAAACACCTGACGATGGGCTTCTTTTAGATATAGGTCTCAAGAGAAGCACAGTGGTTCTTTATGTCAAAAGACATATAGGCTTGATTAGGACCTTTTCTTTTAGTGATGGACTTCCCGCCAAGGCTATGTCAAATGCACAAACCGGTAGCAATGTGGAAACCAAGGCAGGTGAGCAAACCGAATCTTATCTTTCCTTATTTTGTACAGATATTCAAAATACACTCCATGCGTTTGAATGTCAGAATAATATAGAGGTTCGGCCAGAGAAGGTTTTTATCACGGGAAGCGGAAGCTTCTATCCGAATACAGAGAGCCTCTTAGAACGATTTCTTGGTATTCCTGTTGAAAGGATCGATGTGACAAGGGGAACAAAGGTTCATCTGAACGAAGATATAGCTCGCTCCTGGAACCCTGCTCTAATGGATAGCGCTCTTGCGCTTGCCCTTCGGGACAATACGCAGGGCTTGGGTTTCAATTTCAGAAAAGATGAATTTGAAATCAGAAAGAAGTATTTCAGGCTCAAAAAGGAGATTAGAAAGGTCGCTGTCTTCTTCATAGTTATTCTATCTCTTTTATGCGCTGATTTAGGTGTGGACTATTATTTCCTGAAAAAGCGATACAGGATGCTGGATAAACAGATCACAGAGATATTCAGACAAACATTTCCTGGTGTAAAAAGGATTGTAGATCCGGTCCAGCAGATGATGGTGAAAATAAATGAAATCAAAAAATCAGCCCTTTCCCTTCCTGGAATCAGTGGAGAGCAGAAGGTCCTTGATCTGTTAAGGGATATTTCCCTTAGGGTACCTGAATCCATGGATGTGAGGGTGCTTAGGCTGGTGGTTGATCCAGAAGGCGTGCAGATAAAAGGAGAAACTGATACATTTAATACTGTGGACATAATTAAGAAAGGACTTGAGCCATCGGAGTATTTTAGTGCAGTCACGATTACTTCTGCCAATCTTGACCGATCTGGCAAACGGGTTAAATTTGAGATAAAATTGCAACGGGCAAAGTAAGAAAGTTTATTGCGTCTATTGAGTTTATTGTGTTTATTGCGTTAAAAAGATGAAGATTGAAAGGTTTGAAGATTTACATTGCTGGCAGGAAGCACGTAAGTTGGTAAATTTGGTTTATCAAGCAATAAGAGAGAGCAAGGATTTTCAAAAAGACATTAGATTATGTGGGCAGATTACAGGAGCAGCAGTATCATCTATGAGTAATATAGCAGAAGGTTTTGCTCGCAGATCGAACAATGAATTTATTCAGTACCTTTTTATATCAAAAAGTTCGGCAACCGAGGTTCAAAGTGAAGCTTATGTGGCTTTAGATCAAAAATATATAACAAAGGAACCTTCTCATCAAATCTATGAGCAAGCTGAAAAAGTTTCTAAATTGGATTCTGGCCTGATTACCTATCTCCTGCAAAATCAGAAAACATCCAAACCCAATAAACCCAAAAAACTCAACAAACTCAAAAAACATAAAATATGAAGCTTGCAAAGCGTGAAAAATTTTTTGTATCGTTAGGTGCCATCTTCATTGCAATCTTTTTCCTATTTCAGCTTCTCATCTTTCCTTTTTTTGAAAGCAGAAGAAGGATTCAAAGGGGAATCAGGGCAAAAAAAGATGGATTAGAAGAGATTGTAAGACTGAGCACCGAGTATCATAGATATCAGAAAGGTTCTCAAGGCATAAAGCAGATCCTTGCCAGGAGAAAGAAGGGATTTACACTCTTTTCATTTCTTGAAAAGGCAGCAGGTGATGCCGGAGTCAAGGCCCATATCAAGTATATGAAACCCTCCATTTCTACAGGCACTGGTCCTTACAAGGAATCTCTTGTTGAGATGAAATTGGAGGCAATTACCTCGGAACAATTAATTGGTTACCTTTATCGAATTGAATCTCCAGATAGTGTTGTAAGTATCAAAAGAATTTCAATTAATGAAACCAAGAAGAAATCCGACTATTTAGATGCCATTTTGCAGGTATTGACCTTTCAGCAGATTGGTAATTGAGAGATTGTGAATTGAGGAATTTAGGAATTGTCAGTTGTGAGTTACAGGTTGGCAAAGGTAGACGGTCAAATAACGAATGACAAATGACAAGTAGGTTATGAAACAATTTATATCCAGAAATAGAAAATGGTTCGGCTATATAATTTACTGTATTCTTCTAACAGTTGCGCTTTTGTATTATCGTTTTCCTTCAGATACCCTGAGGGATTATCTACAGGCAAGGGCAAATAATTTAGATACCCCACTCTTCCTTTCAATTGACCGGATAAAACCATGGCTGCCTTTTGGTTTAAAATTCAGGCAAACCGAAATTTCATTTAAAGAAAAGCCAAATATAAAAATTTTCAGTGCTGATAGCCTTTTAGTCAAGCCCCAAGCATGGTCATTCTTTAAAGGAAAGAGCAAATATTGCTTTGAGTGCCTGAGTTATGGAGGTGATATAAGGGGTTGTATCTATTTCGAAAAAGACAGATTGACAGCTCCTTTTAATACGGAAATTGAATTAAATACTATTCGAGTTGGCAATTATGAGCACCTGAAGGATTTGATTGGCACGCATGTTAATGGAATCCTTTCCGGCACTATTTGCTACAGAGGACAGCACAAAAACCTGATAGATGGCGCCGGGGAGGCGAACCTGAAATTATTAGACGGTAAGGTTGATCTTTTATTGCCCATTTTGAGTTTGGAGTCCATTAGGTTTAATGAGGTTAAGATCGATATGGTTCTCAAAACACAGAAGATAAACCTTACACATTTCGAATTAGAGGGGCCCTTGTTGAAAAGCACTATATCAGGAACCATAAGCTTGAAAAAAGAATTTGCAAAAAGCACTCTTGATCTTACTGGAAAGATTGAACCATTTGCAGCATTTTTCAAAAGCACAGAAGGTGTCTACAATACCATGAAGTTTATCAAACAAAGGCTGAGAAAAGGAACTCTTGTCTTTATTATTCACGGAACCATCGGCGAGCCTAAAATCAGATTCACCTAACTTTAGGCACTTTAGGCACTTTTACCCGCCAGACTTATGGCGGGTTAAACTTTAGGCACTTTAGGCTGTATGCTCACTATGTCAAAGCGTTACCAGATCATTTTCAATCTTTTTGCCTTAGCGGTGATTATCTTTATTGGCGTTGATCTCTTCTACATGATCTTCAGGGCACAGCTCAGAGAGGTCGATACCCAAAAAATTATAATCCACCGTTTACCGGATATTGAAGGGCATGGGAAGGAACCCCTGGATTATTACAGGGCGATTGTAAAAAGAAATATCTTTGGCTCTGAAGAAGAGAGCTCTAAGGAGATAAGGACAGAGGAGATTGAGGACTTGCAGCCTACTGCCCTGAAACTATCTCTTTTGGGCACGGTTACAGGCAGTCAACAAAATGCCTTTGCTGTTATTGAGGAAATTAATACAAAGAAACAAGGCCTATACAGGGTGGGTGACAGTGTTCAGAGTGCTACTGTCAAGAATATTTTAAGAGGCAAGGTAATCCTTAGAGTTAAGGATAGGGATGAAATTCTGACAATGGAAGAAACTACTTCCTCAGGAACTGAAAAGGAATACTTGAGATCAAAACCGATCGAGAAAAGGGAAACCGTAATGGTAAGCAGCTCAGAGTTGCAGGAATCCATTAAAAATGTTCATCAACTATTATCCCAGGCGAGGATAAGGCCTCACTTCAAGGATGGCAGGTCAGACGGTTTAGCAATTACCAATATTAAGGCTGGTTCTATTTTTTCAAGATTGGGATTGAGGAATGGTGACATTATTCGAGGAATAAATGGAAGGAATATCAAGAGCCCTGATGATGTTTTTGAGATGTACAGGAAATTGAAATCAAGTTCTCGAATAGCATTAGAGATAGTCAGAGGCGGTGAGCAGAAAATAATAAAATACGAATTCAGGTAAGAGTATAGTTATTGAGTTTGTTGTGGTTTTTGGGTTATTGTGTTTAAATTCCTCAACTGTTGAATTCCTCAACCCCTCAATATGTTTGGGTTTATTGCCCTAATTTTAGGCACTTTAAACTTTAGGCACTTTAAACTTAATTTTAATGTATACATCCTATTTTAATTTTGAAGAGAACCCTTTCAATTTAACACCAGATCCACGATACCTATTTCTGAGTCCTCACCACAAGGAGGCCCTCGACCATCTCCTTTACGGAATTAACGAAAGAAAGGGTTTTATTGCCATTACCGGGGGCATCGGTACAGGCAAGACCACCCTCTGCAGAGCTCTACTCAGTCAGTTAGACGACTCTATAAAGAGTGCCCTGATATTCAATTCATTTATCTCGGACACGGAACTCTTAGAGATAATAAATCAGGAGTTTGGTATTGATATGGATCCGGAGGTTGGCACAAAAAAGGAATATATTGACAAACTCAATCAGTTTCTGCTTACAAACTTCAGCCTGGGGGGTAATGCGGTTTTATTGGTAGATGAAGCCCAAAACCTTTCACGTACTGTCCTTGAGCAGATAAGGATGCTCTCCAACCTGGAAACAGAAAAGGAGAAGCTGATTCAGATCGTTCTTGTGGGGCAGTCAGAATTAAATGGGCTTCTGGCCACATCTTCATTGAGGCAGCTTAATGAGAGGATCATGGTTCGCTATGACCTGAAGCCCCTGGATCGCAAGGATGTACAGGGATATGTGGAGCATCGCCTGGTAGTAGCAGGCGGCCGAGGGAATCTGTCCTTTACAAAGGGTGCCTTTAAGGCAATTTACTCATATTCTCATGGAAATCCGAGGCGGATCAATGCGGTTTGTGATAGGGCACTGCTTATTTCCTATGCCAAGGAAAAATATACCGTATCTAAAGGAATCTTAAAGAAGGCTGTCAAAGAGCTTCATGGAGATATGACAGCAGATCTACAGATCATTGGTTGGTCCTGGAAAAGGATTACATCATTAACTATCCTGCTCCTGTTACTGATCATGGTCGCTGGCATTGCTGGATGGAGCTTCAGAAGGCCTATTTTGGGGCTTTTCCCTGGTGAACAAAAGATTACCGAAGTTAAAAACATATTCAGACCACAGGAGCCCAAAAAGGAGGCAGCAACTTTATTCCTTGATGAAAAGACCAGTCTTGCAGGCCTCTTCGATCTTTATAATGTTAAGACAAAAGAAAATAGTTATCATGTAGATGAGAGCCATTTGGGTCTGGTTTCTTTCAGTTTAGTCCCCGAATACTATGTGATGTTAAAAAAACCTTTCAGAATACATCTGTCTGATTCCACTCCCACTGCCTTGCCATTTCCTCGCTATCTCTTGATCCGTGAAATAACATCAGATGGGGCCATCGCTGTAGATGCCAGAGGAAAAGATCGGCCGATTACCAGAGATTTCATTATGAGGAATTGGGCCCAAGAGGTTTCATGGGTCTATCTATACAAAAACAAGGATGTCAATTTATTCAGGGGGATGAGTGTTCCGGATGTTTTCAAGATTCAAAGGATACTGAATGAGACAGGATATCCGGTGAAGCCTACAGGAATCTATGACGAAACAACTTTTAATGAAGTCATGAAATTCCAAAGGGATTTCGGTTTATTGGTCGATGGTATTGTTGGTCGCAGGACCAGGGCTTTATTATTTCAGATGACGGATTGATAAAATGGAGGGATAGAAGGATGGAAT
>JAUWNK010000014.1 GCA_030612685.1 Desulfobacteraceae bacterium | reverse complement strand
GATCCTCCCTTCTTTCTACTTTATAGGCCAAAACCAAAGGGTTGATCAAGCTGTCTTTCCATGATATTAATAAGCCCGAGGCTTATTAAATAGTGCTTAGAGCTACCCTATCAAAAGGTATACAGATTCAGAAACATTATAGATCCAATCTGGTTAGGCCTGCATTTCTGGCACAATCCAGGGCCCTTGAATAATCCTTTGAAGAGATCCTTTGATTAATATATTCATCCTGATATGCTGTACCGCATGGCCTGTATTGGTCCATAACATTTACGTAGGTATTGGCAGATATCTCTTTAGAGAGAAATTCCATAATATCCTTTGTGCCGGCAATCCCATTAGGCATTACAAGATGCCTCACCAGCAATCCTCTTTCAGCTATACCATCGTTGTTTATTTTTAAATCGCCCACCTGGGTATGCATCTCTTTAAAAGCCTTAACTGCCATTTTTCTATAATCCGGTGCATTGCAATACCTGTCTGCCCATTTTTGATCCCAGAACTTAAAATCAGGCATATAGATATCAATGATTCCATTCAGGAGCTTAAGGGTCTCTACCCTCTCATATCCGCCACAATTATAGACTATTGGAACAGTTAGCCCATTCTCAACAGCTAATAAAAGGGCCTCCAGTATCTGGGGTACAACATGGGTAGGGGTAACCAGGTTTATGTTATGACAACCCCTTCTTTGCAACTCTAACATTATTGCTGCTAAATCCTTTGCTTCCAGTTCTGCTCCCTCACCCAAATGGCTTATCTCATAGTTCTGACAGAAAGAGCAGCGGAGATTGCAAAAGGCAAAGAAGATAGTCCCTGAACCGAATCTTCCAACCAGTGGAGCTTCCTCTCCAAAATGGGCGTTATAGCTTGCAACCTTTGCCTTTCTACCGGTTTTGCAGAAACCTTTTTCATTGTTCAAACGGTCAACTTCACACTGTCTGGGGCAAAGACGACATTCCTTTAACAAACTGGTAGCCTCTTCCGCCCTTTTTAATAGTTGCCCTTCTTTATGTAATTGAAGATAAGAGGGCTCGGACATGATAGCAACCGTTCAACGCTTGAAAGTGAACTAAAGTGAACTAAAGTTCAAAGTGCCTAAAGTTTTAAGTGAACAAATAAATGTGGAAAACCCTAAATCCTAAACCCCTGGCCCAGACCTAACTTGCAAGGTATATATATAGAATTCAGTTTAAAAATAATGCAATGACCACACTATGTTTGAGCAATGTCGCGCCAGGGCGGGCCTAAATAAGCACAAAATTGAAATGTTCTAAATCAAAAACCATTAGATAACTTCCTGAGATTCAAACTCTTGACACGTTTTGGTCATTTGGATTTTGATATTCGGGTTTGTTTAGTATTTCGGATTTAGAGCTTAGTATTTATAAGTCCACAGGTTATTGATTAATTATGTTTTGTTTCGATTATGGTTGCTTGTTTCCGAGTACTTATCGCCTGGCTGGGCCATCCTCCTTTTTATCTCTTTTTCAAAGGCACTATCATTAGGCCGATAGAATATCTTGCCCCTGATTTTTTCAGGGAGATACTCCTGTTTTATCTGTCTGTCTGGATAATCATGAGGATAAATATAGCCTTTAGAATAACCCATCTCTTTCATCAGTTTTGTTGGGGCATTCCTTATGTGTAGAGGCACAGGCTGGGGGCCTGATTCCTCGATCTCCTTTGTTACGGATTTTTCCGCTACATAGAGTGCGTTGCTCTTTGGTGCTGTGGCTAAATAAACGACTGCCTGGGCAAGAGAAAGCTTTGCTTCTGGCGGACCTACCTTTTCCCAGGCCTGATAGGCAGTGAGGGCTATCTCAAGGGCATTGGGGTCAGCCAAGCCAATATCCTCAGAGGCAAATCGGATGAGCCTTCTACCTATAAAAAGTGGATCCTCCCCTGCTTCCAGCATTCTATAGAGCCAGTAGATAGAGGCCTGGGGGTCATCCCCCCTCATGCTTTTGTGAAGTGCCGATATAAGGTTGTAATGTTCCTCTCCATTCTTGTCATACAGAAGAGGTTTTTTATTCAAGGCAGTAGCAACAGTAGCAATATTTAATAACCTGTTATTATTTTTGTCCGGCTGAACAAAATAGCTGGCGGACTCCAGATTATTAAGGGCTGTCCGGGCATCTCCGTGGGAGATGTTGATGATATATTGCAAGGCATTTTCTTCGATCCCAATATGTAGATCTCCGAGACCTCTCTTTTTATCCTGAATGGCCCTATTCAAAATTATGGCCATATCTTTGAACCCTAATGGTTTCAGGGTCATAACCCTGGTTCTTGAAAGTAGTGGTGGAATAATTTCAAATGAGGGATTCTGGGTGGTAGCTCCAAAGAGAATGATCAGACCACTTTCCACATGGGGGAGGAATGCATCCTGCTGGGCCTTATTAAAGCGATGGATCTCATCAACAAAGAGGATAGTTGGTTTTAGATCATATCTATAAGTCCTTTTTGCTGAATCAATTATTTCTCTTAACTCCTTCACCCCGGATAGCACTGCCGAAAATGATTCAAAGGGGCAATCACTGTATTTTGCTATTAATCTTGCAATTGTTGTTTTGCCTGAACCTGGTGGTCCCCAGAATATTATGGAAAACAGATTGCCTGTCTCAAGTGACCTTCTTAATGCCCTTGATGGGCCAAGAATATGATCCTGACCTAATATCTCTTCAATCCTTTCTGGTCTTATCCTCGTGGCTAAGGGGGTGGTTTTAAATTGCATTTTCTACAAGTTCTAAAGTTTTATCCATAAAAAATGGTTTGCTAATAATGAAATCCGCACCAGAGTCTTTTAACTCTTTTGCATCAAGTTCTTTATCCCATCCTTTAATTAGTATAACCGGTGTTTTCTGACTGATTTTTTTGATTTTTTTTGCTACATCCAAACCACTTATACCGGGCAGGAGGATATCAATCATAATCAGATCAAATTTTCCTTTCCCCTTTTTAAATTTCCTTATTCCGTCAAAACCAACTGAACAGGAAATCACCTCATGACCATTAGTTCTCAATATCCTGGCCAGTATATCCCTGACTATATGTTCATAGACAATAACAAGGATGGTGGCTTCCTTTGTCTTATTTCTTGGTATTTCTTTCATTAGTATTTCAAATTTTGATAGTTTCGTAAAAAGTAGTTTTACCGGTTATTGCGAGGAGTCACGCCAAGGCGTGAAGACGAAGCAATCTCCTGATTTCAAGCAGTTACATTCCATGAGATTGCTTCGCTACGCTCGCAATGACTGCATGAGAGACTTTTTACGAGCCCATCAATTTTGGAAAAAAATAGTGAAATGAAGTGCCTAAAGTGCCTAAAATTTAACCCGCCATAAGCCTGCCCGCCGGACGGCAGGCGGGTCTGACGGGTAAAAGTGAGCTAAAGTTAGATAGAGATGGACGTAAAAATAGCCAGTAGCTCACTACATTCTTCTTGGCCAGTTTTTACCTGATCCCACGAAAATATTTCTGTCTCTACAATTTCTTCAAGACAATATTGAGTTTCTCTAACTTCACTTCGCAAACCTTAATTATCCATCTTTTAACTTTACAACTTTAGTGCACTTTAGGCACTTATAACTTTGAGTACTTTTATCTAAAAAAGCTTGAAGCTATCTTTTCTTTACCTTATGATAACCCCAGATTTTGTCAAATCGTTTATTTGTGTATTAGTTATTACTGGGGGCATAAAATAGTTTTCATTTTTATCATGCAAGACATCTTTATTAAATCTGTAGTGCAGGGCTTTAGCCCTGCCAATAGATGCAGCCCTAAAGGACTGCGCTACCCGCCCGCCCCCGTCCGCCTCGGCTGAGGCCTCGCGATGCCGGGCGGGTCGCCTTGCGTCTCGCATGGCGGGCAGGCATTCTTTAGATGCAAACAATTATATGCTCTGGGTGATAAGAGTGTTATTTTCACTGTTTGATTAGTTAAATGGTTGGCACATCCTGAGTTTCACCAATTAACAAATAGACCAGAAAATAAATAAAATTCAATATATCGTAACATCTCAATAAATAGGGCGGGGTTTTATACCCCGCCGATACAACGGTGGCATATAAAATGCCACCCTACATACAGATCTTACCCCAATTTATTGAGAGAATTTAATCTATCTGATTCAATAAAATTCGTCAAACATATATGTCAAAGAAAGAAAAAAATAAATCCATAAAAAAAGACCAATTTCCTTTCGTTCACTTACACGTTCACACTGAATTCAGCCTGCTTGATGGGGCTATCAGGATAAATCGAATGTTAAAAAAGGCTGCCAGTCTCGGCATGGAGTCGGTGGCAATAACTGATCATGGGAACATGTTTGGGTCAGTAGAGTTTTTTTCACAGGCTATTAAAGCCGGTATTCAACCTATCATCGGTTGCGAGGCATATATAGCCCCTAACAGCAGGAAAGATAAGTCACCATCAGGAGATGGGCAGCCAAATGCATATCACCTGGTTCTTCTTGTTATGGATGAGACAGGTTATCGGAATCTGAGCAGGCTTGTTACATTGGGTAATCTGGAGGGTTTTTACTATCATCCCAGGATAGATATGGAGATTTTAAGGAAATATAATGCAGGATTAATCGCCTTTTCGGCATGCCTCAAGGGCCATGTTCCCTATTATCTGAGGATTGGAAGGGTAGAAGATGCCAAAAGGCATGCACTTGAGTTGGCATCAATATTTGACAATGACCGGTTTTATTTAGAGGTGATGGCCAATAAAATGACTGAACAGATTTCTGTTAACAGGTCTTTAAAAGATTTAGCCCAGGAATTGTCTCTCCCCTTGGTTGCCACAAATGACTGTCATTATTTAAATAAGGAGGATGCTGAAGCCCATGATATCCTCTTGTGCATCCAGACAGGTAAAAGTGTTGATGACGCAGACAGGTTAAAATTTTCTGCTAATGAGTTTTATTTTAAATCTGGGGAAGAAATGGCCCTTGATTTAGATGGATTTCCCGAAGCCCTGGATAATACCCTGAACATAGCTAAAAGGTGTCACTATGAGATGATATTTGGCCAGTATAAATACCCTGTTTTTCAGGTGCCAGGGGATATTAGTCTGGAGGAAAAATTAGAGAAAGATGCCAGAAAAGGCCTGGAAAAGAGATTGGATCAGAAAGAGGCCCTTGATGGATCATTATCCTCTGAATCAAGAAAGGAATATGGGGAGAGACTGACCTATGAGCTTAAAACCATTATGGAAATGGGCTTTGCAGGTTATTTCTTGATAGTGGCAGATTTCATAGACTATGCAAGGCGGTCAGGTATTCCTGTTGGTCCAGGTAGGGGATCTGCTGCCGGCTCCCTCACTGCTTATGCACTCAAAATTACGGATATTGATCCAATCAAGTATGGCCTCCTGTTTGAGCGTTTCCTAAACCCTGGTCGAATAAGCATGCCTGATATTGATATAGATTTTTGTATTAAGAACAGGGATAGGGTGATTGATTATGTCAGTGAGAAATATGGAAGAGAAAACGTCTCCCAGATAATAACCTTTGGCACAATGAAGGCCCGAGCTGTCATAAGAGATGTCGGCCGATCTATCAATATGCCTTATGCAGAGGCAGATAGAATTGCCAAACTTATTCCAGAGGGCATTAATATTACCTTAGATGAGGCAATAGAGGCAGAGCCACAGCTAAAGGCCATGGAAGAAGGAACGGATGATGAGAGAAGACTTTTAAGGATTAGCAGGTCCTTAGAAGGCATAACCAGACATGCCTCCACCCATGCCTCCGGTATAGTCATATCTGATAAGCCTTTGGTTGAATATCTACCCTTGTTTAGGGGACCAAATGGAGAGGTCATGACCCAGTATACCATGGATCAGGTAGCCCAGCTCGGGCTGATCAAATTCGATTTTTTAGGGCTTAAGACCCTGACTGTTATCCAGGATACTTTGGACCTTATAAAAGGGACAACTGGCCAGGTTGTTAATTTAGATGAAATTGAAATAGGGGATGATGAAACATTTAGATTGACCAGTGAGGGTAGAACCACTGGCGTATTTCAACTGGAAAGTTCCGGCATGAAAGAGCTCCTTAGGAACCTTAAGCCAGGTGTGTTTGAGGATATAGTTGCATCGGTTGCCCTTTATCGGCCGGGCCCCTTGGGCAGCAATATGGTTGATGATTTTATTAAAAGAAAACATGGCGAAATCAAAATGACATATCTCTTGCCTCAATTGGAAGACATCCTGGCTGAGACATATGGGGTTATTGTTTATCAGGAGCAGGTTATGCGAATCGCCCAGGTACTTGCCAACTATACCCTTGCAGAGGCGGACCTATTGCGAAAGGCCATCAGTAAAAAGAAGCCTAAGGAGATGGCACGGCAAAAAGAACGTTTTCTGGCAGGCACAACCGAAAATAGATTAGATAATAATAAGGCAGGGCATGTTTATGAATTGATGGAGAAATTTGGAGGTTATGGCTTCAATAAATCCCATTCAGTAGCCTATGCTATGATAGCTTATCAGACTGCCTATCTCAAGGCCCATTATCCGGTGCAGTTCATGGCAGCATTGCTCACAGAAGATATGGGAAGCCAGGATAAAACCATAAAAAATATTGCCGAGTGCAAGGAAATGGGTATACCTATACTTCCTCCTGATATCAACGAGAGTCAGGTAGATTTTGCTGTTGTTGGCGAAAGTATTCGCTTTGGTCTGGCTGCAGTAAAGAATGTTGGTGTTAAGGCTGTAGAGGCGATTGTTCATGAGAAAGAAAGGGAAGGGCCCTTTAAATCGCTTACAGAGTTTTGCAGAAGGGTAGATAAAGCAAAGGTAAACAAGAGGGTGTTAGAAGGTTTAATCCAGTGTGGCGCCTTTGATTTTACCGGTGTTTTTAGATCGAGACTTTTTGCATCACTGAACGATGCCCTTGCTTTTGGAGGGATTAGTGAAGACCCAAATCAGCTAAACATGTTTGACCTTTTTCCATCCAGGGAAGAAGGTGAAACAGTTGAGTTCAAAGATATTGATGAATGGGTGGATGATGAAAAGTTAAGGAGAGAAAAGGAATCCCTCGGGTTTTATATTACCGGCCATCCCTTGGATGGATTTGCAGATGTGATAAACAAGTTTGCAACTACAACAACACAGGACCTTGTTGCAATTAAGGATAAATCAGTAGTCAGGTTGGCCGGGCTTGTTAACAGTATGCGGATAAAAAGGACAAGAAGAGGGGAAAAGATGGCAGTCATTAATGTGGAGGACAAAAAAGGCTTCACTGAGGTTGTGGTGTTTCCAGATGTCTTTGCAAGATGTGCCACCTTATTGAATGATGACAGGCCCCTTTTAATAACAGGAGAGGCCGAGGTTGGAGATAACCTGGTAAAGATCATGGCCCAGGAGATAGTTGCCCTGGAGACAGTAAAACAAAAATTAATCAAATCTATAGTAATACCTGTTTCGCAGGAAGGGCTTACCCGCTCCAGCCTCATGAAGTTAAGGGATATTATCTTTAGATATCCAGGAGAATGCCGGCTTAAATTCAGGATCAATCTTGATGGAGACAAAAAGGCAACTGTAGTAACCCATAATCGCTATAGCGTTCTGCCAGAGGAGAATCTAATTGAAGAGATCGAGTCTTTGGTAGGAGCTAAGGTGATATTTGAAGCGTAGAATAGGATTCTGGATTCCGGATACTTGATACTTGATAAATGCTTTGGCAGGAACTAATACCAAGCTGCATTCAAACAGATACTATTTGTAGACGTCATTGCGAATCCGCCAAAGTTCTCTGGCGGATGAAGCAATCTCAATAGGATAGATTGCCACGTCGCTTCCCGCCACGTTTCACTCGCGGCTTCGGCTCACCCTCGCAATGACAGGATTGCAACTTGGTATAAGGTGACATATGAGGTTAAGACACATAGTTTCTCGTTGCTGGTTATTGAGAAACGCAAACGAGAGATGAGAAAAGAGAAATGAAAATTCGACTCACAAACAGATTTATAATAAGTCTTCTCTCCTGTATTGCAATATTTGTTTTGAGGCTAATACTGTTTACCTGTAGGGTTCAGTATATAAATAAGAAATATATAGACGAATTTATCCTTGGAGATAAAAAGGTTGTTATAACTACCTGGCATAGATGTACCATCTATTTTATGATTAAATATGGTTTTCTTCACCCTATGGCTCTCCTCTCTTCAAGTAAGGATGGGGATCTGCTCGCTGATTTTTCCCAAAAACTGGGTTTTATTCCAGCAAGGGGCTCATCAACCAAGGGTGGTAAGGAGGGGTCCGAACAGATGGTTGAATTTCTGAATACTACCGGAAGGATTGTGACCACTACTGCTGATGGTCCACAGGGGCCAGCATTGAGGGCAAAATCAGGACTTGTCAGGATTGCCCAGAAATCAGGTGTACATCTTATGCCCCTGACCTGGTCTGCCAACAAGGTATGGATGTTTGTAAATGCATGGGATAAGATGATAATCCCTAAACCATTCTCAAAGATAGTTATCTATGCATCAGAACCATACCTCATTCCCAAGGAGGCCAAGGGTGAGGAATTTGATATATATGTGAAAGAAATGGAGAGAACCTTAAATGCCATGACCCGGCATGTTGATACAATGGTTGATCATCATGATCCTAATATGGACCTCCTTAAAAAAGAAGAGGGGGTTTTCCGGTAACCAGGAACCTGAAACAAGTAACGAGAAAGGATGCTTCTCTATGGAACGAAAAATACAAAGTCTGGCAAGTTTGGGCACAAAGAATTTCACTGTATATCTGGATGAAGTGAGCCTAAGAAATGGAATGATAAGCAAGAGGATTTGCATTGATCACCCCCAGGCCGCAGCTATCGTCCCCTTTGTCTCAGATAATGAGATTATAATGGTTAGGCAATACAGGTATGCTTTAGGAAGGGAAACACTTGAGATTCCCGCAGGTAAAATCGATAAAGGTGAGAGCCCAGAGGAATGTATCAAAAGAGAGTTGGTGGAGGAGACAGGCTTTGAGGTAAACACTCTAAAATGGCTATATACCTATGCCCCTGCTGTTGGATACTCCAATGAGCTTATCCACCTCTATTTAGGCAGGGATCTAAAGAAGTTGGAAAAAGAGATTGACGAGAATGAGATATCATCCCTGGAGATCTTGACTATTGAAGATGTGTTAGGGATGATTAGAAATCAAAAGATAATTGATAGTAAGACGGTTATAGCCCTGGCCTTTATTAGGTCTCTAATTTAAGGGAATTTCCTTTTTGGACGCAGATCAGCACAGATTGTTAAGATTTTAAGTATAGAAAATAGCTTTCTGAGGGCATCAGCGAAAACCTACCCGCCATCCGGCAGGTGGGTCTGCGTCCTAATTGAAGACTATTTCTTTTCTTCTTTTGGAGTCTGATCAGGAGGGTAAATATACTTAATATCTATATCATAGGTCCAGGGAAGGCCCCACCACTGCCAACCATAAAAACGGCGATGATTGTAAGCAGGGATCTTGTTTCTTGCAGCCAATTGCCTGTAAAATTTATGCCTGTTCTCATCTTCGAAGTATGGAAAAGGTGGTCCCTCAAATCCATCCTTTACGTTGTAAACATTTTTAAAACCGTTCTTAATAAGCTCCCTGGCTGCTAAAATGCTTCTGGTGCCGTCTCTGCATATTATGAGGAGGTTGTTTGTTTTTTGAAATTTCTTGCTTATCTCTTCAATAAAGGATTTATTTTTATCATCGATTTGATATATCCAGCTCTCTCCTTTTTTTGCAAGTTTGTTAGTCAAAAAAAAGTAAGGAAATAGGTAGGCCATTGATGGGTGACCTATCAATTGATATTCTGCCCTTGTTCTAATATCAATTAGATATGTATTAGGAACGGTATTTATCATGTCATAGGCCTCAATGGATAAGATATCTTTAGGTTCCTGTGCAACTGCGAGTACCTGAAAAAAGGTAGTTAGACAAATGAAGGATCCTAATAGAACAAAAAGTAACTTCTTCATGTTAATCAAGTTTCTCCTTAGCTATCTTTATCTGTTTCATGTAAACCCTGTTAGTCCACTCCAGCGGATAAACCCTGCTCACACTTATTGGTTCTCTCACCCCCTGGCCCGGACCTGGCTTATAGGCTTAATAGGAATGGATATTACAAGAACCTCAAACTTCCAAATAAAGTTATTAACCAGGTTAAACCTCCGTATAAATGGAGGGACCTTATTTATGAGAGGATAAAATTACGATTGAATTAAACAAAGTTGTCTTTGTTTGTCAATAAAAAATATTTATAAAAAACATTTATTGTTTTTCCTTGATCTTTCTTTTTCCCTCCTGTCTGTATGCAGGAAAAAATTTCCTTTAGGGAAAAAAAGCGGTTATTAATCCTGTATGGATCATTGGTTGTTGTGGGTGCATTGCATCGGTTATGACAAATTTTGGGTCTTTATCCTGAAATATTGGTGATTTCATTTCTATCACGCCCTGACGATAGGCCAAGAAAGTAATGATGAATTAACAAGATCTATAAAGTTGATAGCTTCTTCGGGGCAGAAGCAAGAACCAAAATCTCACCTGGCCTGATAATTGAATTACCATCAGTCAAATTATTCCATTTTCTTAACTCTGATAGATCTATTTTATATTTTCTGGCAATCTTATAAAGTGTATCTCCTTTTTGAACAATATATACTGTTTTTTTATTCCTATCTATATGTTCAATTTCTCTCTTTGCTAAGACCTCTTTTTTCTTATACCTAATCGGTATAATCAGTGTCCTTCCAGCCCTTATTTTATGAATTGATGAAAGGCGATTAAAATCTTTGATAAGTATTACGCTATTTCCGTACCGCCTGGCAATATTTGATAATGTCTCCCCCTTTTTTACCCTATGGACAGTAAAAGTCATCCTCTTCTTGGTGTCCATCCTGGCCAATCTTTTTTTGAATATGTCTCCCTTCCCAATGGGAATCTTCAAAGTATATCTAACCCCAGGTGGTGTGCACCATCTTTTTAATTCAGGATTAAATAACCGGATCTCCTCTTCAGTGGTATCAACCAGGGATGCTATCAATTTAAGCCCTATAGCATCCTCAACTGTAACCCTATCAAAGGCCAGAGAGGGTAAATATTCGAGATTGTTGAACCTGTACCGCTCCGGTTCCTTGGCTATTAAAGTGGCTGCAATCATTTTGGGTACATAATTCCTTGTCTCCTTTCTTAGCAGTCTTTTTTCAGCAAGGTGCCAGAAATCTTTTATGCCTGCCTTCTTTATAGCCCACCTGATCTTTCCAGCTCCAGCATTATAACCTGCCATAGCCAGATACCAGGAACCAAATTCCTGATATAGATCTAATAGATGTTTTGCTGCAGCTATAGTAGATTTTTCAGGATCACGCCGTTCATCCACCCACCAGTTGATTTTAAGACCGCATCTTTTCCCTGTCCCTTTTATAAACTGCCAGATCCCAACAGCATGGCAGCGAGAATATGCCTTATGATTGAAACCAGATTCAATAAGTGCCAGATAGGCCAGATCCTCCGGAAGTTTATAATCCCTAAGGGTCTTTTTAATCATTGTAATGTATCTGCCTGACCTTAAAAGCCAGGACTTGAATGTCTCCCTTTCTTGAGAGGTGAAGTAATTTAAATACCACTTTACCTGTTTGTTTATGGTAATGGGGATATCATAGGTGATCTTTGCCCTGTTAGAAGGAGTGTCTTTCCATTCATGGCGGGATGAAAAAACCAACAAGTTTGATTGGGATTTAAAGCTCCCCCCTGGTAGATTTTTAATGTCTAACTGGTCACATTGAAGATTTCTAACAGGATTTAAACCATTTTTTTGTTCTGTAACTATAGGTCTTACTATTTCTGGATTTGTTTTTCTCTCAGCTTTAAAAATTGCACAAATTCTCGGTGAATCCAAAAAGGGTTGAGATTGCTTCCCTTCGCCCTCCCCTCCGGCCTGTAAGCTCTCTAGGCTGGAAGCGGGGGCGTAGGCTCCTGCAGGCCGGAGGCTCGCAATGACAGAAAAGGTCTTTGTAATGTCATTGTGGGGAGTCCCGATGTTTCGGGACGATGAAGTCTCATCTGCAGATTGTAGACAAGATGGTTTTTCACCAAGAATTGTTCCCAAAATTATATCAAATTGTTCATTCTCAGAGGATTTAGTTGTAGCTATTGATAGAGAGGCTGTTTTTTCTTCCTTTGCTGATTCTTGTAGTTTTGAGGTGATTGATTTTTCTCTTTCTGTATTTTCCTTTAATTTGGGAGAGGGGGGAAGAGGCGTTAAGCCCTTAGAGGTTTTTGATAATGGAGGGGAAGAAATTTTAGATATAGAAGGGGTAAAGGTACAGCCATTAAGAAATAAAAATGTAATAAAAAGGATTACGTATCTAAGAATAACAATCATAATAACTATATATAAGAGCTAATAAAACAAATTATTTTAATAAAAAAAATATCTAAGTAAGTATAATTTAATATCAAAAAAGTTGTCAAGTCTTATAGGATATTTTCTAGATAGAGGCAAACATTTTTTGACATTAACAACATTTATATATAGCATTGTTAAAAAGAATGATTTTCTAATTCCCCAATAATGGTGTCTAAATTGGCGATGGAATGTTTACAATAACCGTAGTTTTATTAAATTTTTAATACCCCGACCGCTTGCGGCGGGGTTACCGATTAGAATGGGGTCCAGGGCTTGCCCTGGGGTTAAATACCTTTTATTATAAGAAAGGAGGAAGATAGGGGAGTTATATCAGTCGAAGACATCATCATTAGGGTAATGAGGGAAGATGATCTTGAGAGAATCAATGGGATAGACGATATGGTTCTTGGAGAAAAGAGACCGGATTACTGGGAAAGAAAGGTTGAGATGACGGAAAAAAATCTCCCCTCCCATCTCTTGGAGGGCAAGGTCATCGGTTTTATTCTCGGGGATGCAAGTGGATGGGAATATGGTGTGCCAGAGAATATTGGCTGGATAGAAACTATCGGAGTTGATCCATCTTATCAGAAAAAGGGTGTGGCCAGGATTCTAATGGAAGAGATGCTCAACTATATGAAAAAGGTGGGTGTTGATACCGTTTATACCTTTGTAAACTGGCGGGATTGGGGTCTTCTTCAATTTTTTGATGCCATAGGATTCAGAAGAGGTGATATGATCAATCTCGAATTTAAGATAGAGGATTGATTACTGGATCTCTCTTGATATGCCAGAAACTCTGGACACCCATCTTTTAAAGGACATTTTGCCTGGCATATTCGAACATCTATTCGGGGATTATTTTTTTTCCTTAAGCAAAATATATAATCAGCCATCAGTTATCCTCTCTAAAGATAGATTTGTTTACAATTAGATATAGTTATGTTATAATTTTTATATTTAATAATATAAAGAAATTAATATGTCAACTTTTTTTATCAAAATATTAAGAATAATTAAAAATGTCAGCAGTCAATTGTTTTTCTCTTTCTAATCACCTTCATTCACCCTGTTAAAAAAGTTGTTCATGATTTTTTAGTTTAAAGGCATCTACGGCTGTGTTGATAATCCGAGATAGACAATGGGAATCCTATTTAACAGCGTAGATATAGCAATTAGAATTGTTTTTGCTATCTGTTTGAATTAATTGATTTTCTGATTTCTTTCAACAGCTTCTGATCCCCCGATTCTCCCGAAGTGATCCCGATCCCATCGGGACGGGGCGGGACTCGGAAGCCGGAATTCGGAAACAACTATCAAACCTCGATGGACACTACTGAAGATTGAATAGGAAGATTAAAAATAGCGCACCTACCTTTAAATGGAATAGGATTTTTCTCCTTTCAGTTACCATTTCCTTTATTGTTGTAATCTTACTCATTCATTTCCGATCAAGTGATGATATAGCAGCCAGAGATAAATTAATTTCCCATTCCTTGGTTAGCTATGATGATTATTTTGAGTCAAGGCAGGACTGGTTTTTAAACCATAAGAGGATAAGAGAACACTTTATAAAGGGTAAAACATTTTACGAGCTTTTAGCTGAATATGGTATCTCAGCCCAAAATATCATGCTGTTAAATAAGGCAATTAAGCCATTTTTCGATCTATCCAAGACAAAAGTGGACCAAGCAATAGATATCTGGCTAAATAAAAAGAGCAAAAGGGTAGAAAAGATTTCCCTACATATATCACCAGATAAGATCCTCCATATTATCAGGAATGGTCATGATTTCTTTCCCAGCCTTGTTTCTCCATCAAAAATAACCATTCAAACCATAACTAATGGAGAGGTCTACAATTCCTTTTACCAATCGGCTATTGACAGGGGCATACCCCCTGAAGTTATCATGGAGATTGCTGATATCTTTGCATGGGATATAGATTTTTTAGTTGATATCAGGCCTGAAGATGCTTTTCAGGTAATTCTAAACAAGTATTATAGAAAAGGCAAATGTATAGGCCATGGTAAGGTACTTGCAGTAAGATTTGTCAATCAGAAAAGGATTCACGAATCCTTTTATTTTAATGATTCTAAAGATAGATCAGGCTATTACGACAAGAGGGGAAAAAGCCTAAGAAAGGCCTTTCTGAAATCCCCCCTAAGATATAGGAGGATTAGCTCTTATTTCTCTTTGAGGAGGTTTCATCCGATTTTGAAGATCTATAGGCCCCACTATGGTGTTGATTATGCTGCGCCATCGGGAACACCAGTGGAGTCTATAGGCGATGGTCGAGTAATTTTTATTGGATGGAAGGGAGGATATGGACGCTACATAAGGATAAGACACAATCATATATATGAAACTGGATATGGGCATCTTAGCAGGTTTGCAAAAGGTCTCAAGAAAGGTTCAAGGGTCAGGCAAGGGGATGTGATAGGTTACGTGGGTTCATCTGGGTTGTCCACCGGACCTCATCTTGACTTTAGTGTAACTAAAAGGGGAAGGCTTGTAAATCCGCTAAGGATTAAATCCCCCCCTGCCTTTATATTGAGCAAAGAAGGCAGAGAGAGGTTTAATGAATTGGTCCTGCAGATGGAGGAGATATGGCAAAAATATCAAATTTCCGGATTGTACTATCTATAATTATTATAATTATTTTACCATCAATTGGCCTACCTTATATACTTCCTCCAAGTCAAATTCTACAATTTATGACCAAAAAATTCTACAATATAAAGACATTAAAGATAATACAACATACTACAATTAAGGACCTAAATCAGGAAAAAGAAAAGGTTTTTGGTGAGGTCATTTATTTGAAGACTCCTGATCTATATAGGTCAGAGATTGCAGGTCAACCTGGTAAACGCCTCATAGTCCATAATAGCACAAGAACTTTAAGAATTATCAACAGGATAATTAAGTATGATAGGGAGAGCCAGGATCTCCTATATCGTTTTCTTCTTTTAGCACAAAATCCAGAACGATTATTGGAAAGACTTACAGAAGTAGGGATAAACCTCGATAAGGTATCCCTAACAAGGTTTGAGGGTAGAATAGCATACATGATTGGGGAGAAAAAAGAGGGGAGCCCTAAGCTTCTTGTTGATAAAAATCTATTTTTACCCCTACTTTTTGAGTATGGTGATTTTCTTTTCCATTTTTCCGATTACAGGGAGCTCACAGAGGAAACCTGGTACCCTTACAAGATTGTCTATTCATCCAAAGGGGCTATTATAGAGGAACATATCATAAAGGACATTAAAGTAAACCCACCTATTGATTTATCTATATTTGATATACCCCTAATTAGGGCCCAATTTAGTAATAATTAGCTTAAACCGGACAAGCCTGCCCGCCAGGTGAGATTTCGGTTGAGTCAAACGGTTGCGGCCCGCCCTGGCGCGACTTGATCGAGCACTCTGTTGCTTCTGTTATACTCCGGAAATAGAAGCCATAGAACTCAGTCCTTACAAGCCAGGTCTGGGCCAGGGATTCAGATATTCGGATTTCGAATTTGACAACATTATTTTTATAATTTCCTGACACAAAAAACACGAATTTCATTACTAAGCTAATGGATGAATCCATACCAAAGATATATGTTCAGATAGCGGTTGCCCTTCCAGTCAGCGGAACATTCACCTATACGGTAACAGGCGACCTTGCAGATAAGGCATGTGTGGGCAAAAGGGTTCTTGTTTCCTTCTCAGGGCGGAATGTAACTGGCTATATACTCAGGATTATCCAACATGAAAATAGAAAAGGTTTAAAGAATATTATCAATATCATTGATCCCTACCCATTTTTCCCTCCAAATATGGTTGAATTCTTCGAATGGCTTTCCAATTATTACCTATATCCTGTCGGCCTGGTAATTAAAGGTGCTCTTCCAACAGGCTTGAATGTTAATATCCCCGCTGGCACAGAGATGCCCCATAAGGGATGGCTTGACAGGGTTGGCCTTTTAAAAAAGGTTTTTATCACCGTAAAGAAGGGTACCGCTATTGACAGATCTCTTTTTGACCCTAAAAGGTCACCAAAAAATGAGGGTGAATTCTTAAAGATGATTATCAAAAAGAAAGAGGTCTCCTTGCAGGATATAAAAAAGACCTTTACCAATGGGGGCTACCTCGTGGATAAATGGGTTAAGAAGGGCTTCCTGAAAAGATCACTCAGGCAGGTTGCGAGGGACATAGAAGGTGAAAACATCTTTATTTCCCCCAACCCGCCACCTCTAAATTCAAAACAGAAAGAGGTCTTAGAGAAGATATCAGGAAAACTCAAGGAAAAATGCTTTTTTACCTATCTCTTGCATGGAGTAACGGGGAGTGGCAAAACTGAGGTCTACTACAAAGCTGTGAAGGTTGCCACAGAGCTTGGACGGCAATCCATAATAATGGTGCCTGAGATTGCCCTAACTGTTTCGATGGCCTCTCTTTTCAAGGCCCGCTTCAGAGATAGGGTGGCTGTACTTCACAGTGCGCTTTCACCTGGAGAAAGATACGATCAATGGATCAGGATTACAAAGGGAGAGGCCGATGTGGTTATAGGTGCCAGATCTGCCCTCTTTGCTCCCCTTTCCAGGCTTGGGCTCATTATTATTGACGAAGAGCATGATTCCTCCTATAAGCAAGAGGAGAAACTCCGCTACCAGGCAAGGGATGCTGCCACCGTTAGGGCAAAACTCTCGAAAGCCCTTGTTATACTTGGTTCTGGAACCCCTTCAATACAGTCTTACCAGAATGCCGTGATAGGTAAATATGGCCTTCTCACCATGTCAGAAAGGATCCTAAAGAGGGAACCGCCGGATATAACAGTTATAGATATGACAAGCTTTGAAGGCAGTCCCGCTGTGCAGGATGACAGTATAATTAGCCCACCATTAAGGCAGGCTATTAAGGAAAATTTAGCTAAAGGAAAACAGACTATCCTATTTTTAAACAGGAGAGGATTCAGCTCCCTTTATCTGTGCAGGTTTTGCGGAGAAGCTATCAGGTGCCCAAACTGTGAGGTAAGCCTAACATATCACAAGCAAGGAAATAGTCTGCTCTGTCATTACTGTGGCTTCAGGATTCAGCCCCCAGATAGATGCCCACTCTGTAACAGGGAGAACCTAAAAGCATATGGATTTGGTACAGAAAGGGTGGTAGATAAATTAATGGAGGTATTTCCAGAGGCACGGGTGGAGAGAATGGACAGGGATACTATGAGATATAAAGGTAAGGTGCAACAGGTCCTGAGGCGCCTCGAAAATTGTGAAACAGATATCCTCGTTGGGACACAGATGGTCACCAAGGGGCATGACTTTCCCAATGTAACCCTTGTTGGTGTGATCTCTGCTGACCTGTCCCTAAACAATCCGGATTTCCGGGCTGGAGAGATTACCTTTCAACTTCTCTCCCAGGTAGCAGGCAGGACTGGAAGAGGAAACGTGCCTGGAAGGGTTATCATCCAGACATTCAATCCATCACACTATGCAATCATTGCCGCAAGAGATCATGACTACAAAAAATATTTCTCCCAGGAAACAGGCCTCAGGCGACAGCTCAACTATCCTCCATTTTCCTCAATAGCCAATTTGCGCCTCCTCGGAAATAGCAGGACTAAGACAGAGAAAATAGCTCAGCAGATGAGAATAAAGATCGGTAACATTTTAATAAAACAGTCAAAAGGTAAAAAGGATATAGAGGTTCTTGGTCCTGTTGAGACCCCTGTTGCAAAGCTAAAAGGAAAATACCGGCAGCAGATCCTTATCAAATCCCGCAGCCCCAGGTACCTCAACCAATTATTAAAAAAGGTGGAGAATATCTCTGCGCAGATACTAAGTTCAAGCGGTGTAAGACTAATAATGGATGTTGATCCGTATCAGATGATGTAGACAGGAAATGACAAATTCCAAAGCTCAAAGTTCAAATTCACCCTGTTAAATCCCCGCAGGGGGTCCGCCAGAGGCGGAATTTAACAGGGTAAATGACAAAAACGTTATGAATCGGTGATGGTTAGGGTAACGATGCCCGTATCGGTGAGGCTGACGGTAACGCAAAAAGACGAAAAACGTAACCGAACAACGAAACGGGCATCGTTACCCTAACCTGTTTACGACAGTTCGACAGAACAATATTAATATTTTTCATTCTGATTTGATTTGACATTTGGATTTTGTAATTTGACATTATAAATCTATGATTATAGATATCCACACCCACATCTTTCCACCCGAGGTTAGAGATAAAAGGGAGGACTTCTTTTACGGTGAAGCGGCCTTCAAGCTCCTTTATAGTGTTTCTGGATCAAAACTTTCGGGGGTGGAGGATCTTATCAGGAATATGGATAATGAGGGGGTAGATAAATCGGTTGTATTTGGCTTCCCTTGGCACAATGAGGATTATTTTAAAAGAAACAATGACTATATCATTGAGGCAGTTGAAAGATACAAGGGCAGGCTGATAGGCTTTACCACCTTTTTCCCTTTGGCCAAAGGCGCTGTGAAAGAGCTTGAAAGGTGCCTGAGATCGGGCCTTTCAGGGATAGGGGAACTGGCATTCTATACATCAACTATTTCAGAGGATACCATTAAAGCCTTCAGGCCTATAGCTGAAATAGCAAAAAATCGTGATGTTCCAATCCTCCTTCACACAAATGAATCTGTTGGTCATTACTACCCTGGTAAGATCCCTATGACGTTGAAAGAGATATACGATTTTTTAAGCCACTTTCCAGATAATAAAATCATTCTTGCCCACTGGGGAGGAGGAATCCTCTTTTACTATTTGATGAAGAAGCAAGTTAAAGGGGTATTAAAAAACACATGGATTGACACTGCTGCTTCCCCCTATCTTTATGATAAAGAGGTTTACTCAATTGCAGTGAAAATCCTTGGACCAGACAGGCTACTATTTGGAAGCGATTTTCCCCTTCTTAAACCAAGCCGTTACTTCAAAGAGATGAAAGAGGCTGGTCTGTCTAAAGAGGTCATAAGAAAGATATGCGGGGAAAATGCAACCCTACTTTTCACAGAGCTCCACTAATACGCCGTGAGTTTCTTTGGGATGGATAAAGGCAATCCTTGCTCCACCCGCACCTTTCCGGGCTTCCTGATCAATCAAACGGACTCCCTTCTCTTTTAACTCTTTCAGGGCGTCATCAATATTTTCTACCCTGAATGCAATATGCTGCACCCCTTCACCACGTGAGTCAATGTATTTGGCTACAGGGCCATTTGGTGCGGTTGATTCAAGCAGTTCCAGCTCACTATCGGTAATCGGGAAGAAGCCAGTCATTACCTTTTGTTCTTCAACTATCTCTGTCTTTTGAAGTTTTAATCCCAGGATATCGCCAAAAAATTTTTTCCCCTCCTCAATGCTTTTTACTGCAATTCCTATGTGGTCGATGTGCTTTATCTTCATACCTTCCTCCTTTTAATTAACCCTATCCGCCGTAGGCTGATCTCGTTTAAGTCGCTTTTTTAACAGGTTAAAAATTTTTTTTGCGAGTATAGCAAATGTTCCTTTGGCAAAGCAACAACATATTTGTTAAAACTTAAAAGGTTACGTAGCAGTTGTTTATCAAGCCACCCTGCTAAATTAATTGGTCAGCCCCTTTGCATAAGATTCTTGTCAGGGCGGTCAAACGATTTGACACTAATCCTTCAATTTCTTATGCTAATTCTATTTTAGTATGTAATACTATTATTATAACGGCTATGCTCTATTATTAAAATAATAGTAACTACCCAGGTTGTCAGGTTCAAGGTTCACAGTTCAGGGGTTCAACTTGGATCCATAAACCATTGTCCATGCCAAGACTCCTCAACCGGCTCATGAAAAACTCGCGTTTAACGGTTAATGGTTCAGCAAATAACCATTGAACCGTGAACCCGGAACTTTGAACCTGTGTAGTCACCAATAATCTAAAATTGAAATAAGCCCATGACAATCCGCAAAATTCTCATATTTACTCCAATTTTGGTTATATTCTTCCTGCTCCAGTCCTATTTCTGGGTGCCCACCTATGAGGAGCAATCAAGGGGCAACCCCGAACGCCTTAACGAGTATATCGCAGCATCCATAGGTGACGCCAGCATCCTGAATCCGATCCTTTCGGCAGATTCTGCCAGCAGCGATATCAACTCAAAGGTATTCGAGGGTCTCATCGACCGGGATGAAGAGCTACGCTTCAGAGGGCGTCTTGCAAGGTCCTGGGATATCCATGAAGAGGCCTTTTTTTATGTAAACGAGAAGGCCAACATACCCGGTGTAGGAAAAGTAGGGGCAAAAAAGGTCGTTGAGCTTTTAAAGAGGGCAAAGGCCGGGGATTTGCCAGCCAGTGATGAAGTTAGGGCCTCTTTGGATAACATCAGGGAAATATCTATCATTCCAGCCAGGGAATTCTTGGTGACAAGGCATGAAAAAAAGACAGAGACAGATCAGGAAGACATAGAGGTGAGGATACGTGTCATGGCCCCAAACAGGATCAAGCTGGTTTTAAGTAGTGTAGATCAAGACGTTTTTCAAAGCCTCTCCAGTATACTGGGGAAGGATTATTTTAGCTCCTTTAATGGAGGGGATTATCTACATGTTGATCAAGAGTTGGGGGAGAAAAAAAGTGCTGCGTATGCAAGAGAAATTCTTCCATCTACTGAACATAATCCAATTGTAGTCTTTAAGTTGCGCCCTGATGTGAAATTTCATGATGGGCATATATTTGATGCCAATGATGTCAAGTTTACCTTCGAGGCCATCATGAATCCAAAAAATCTTTCTCCTCGAGTAGCCGACTATGAGCCAGTCAAAGAGGTGCAGGCAGTTGATCCTCTAACCGTTCGCATTGTCTACAAGAGACTATATTCCCCAGCCCTCGGGACATGGAGCATGGGGATACTCCCGGAGCATCTCCTTAATGATGAGACCTTAAGAGACGAGGCCAACAGAGTCGGGAAGGACCCGGAAAAATTCTCCATTCGACAGAGCAGCTTCAATCGCCATCCCATTGGGTGCGGCCCCTTTGTGTTTCGACAGTGGAAATCGGATCAGTACATAACCCTGAATGGCTTTGATGATTACTGGGAGGGACTACCAAACTATAAGAAATTTATATATAGGATCGTGCCAGATCTTTTGACCCAGGAGATGGAATTTTATGCTGGCACTATTGATAGTTACAATGTCCAACCCCACCAGGTCCAGCGCTTAAAAAACGACCCCGGATATCAGTGTTTTTCTGGACCATCCTTTGGCTATACATATATCGGATATAATATGCGAAGGGAACCATTCAATGACCCAATAGTCAGGAGGGCCCTTGGAATGGCAATTGATGTTAACAAAATCATAGATTACGTTCTCCATGGACAAGGGGAAAGCATAACAGGGCCTTTTGTCAAGGTGACCGATTATTATAATCACAGGATAAAACCCCTTCCCTACGATCCCCAGGGTGCTTTGAAATTATTGGAAGAGGCTGGCTGGAGGCGAAATAAAGAGGGCTGGCTTGAAAAAAATGGAAAGCGATTTCAATTTACCCTTATTACCAACAGCGGCAACGACCTCAGGAAGGCCATCCTGGCCATAGCCCAGGATGCCTGGAGGCAGATTGGCATTGACGTGCGCACCGATCTCTTAGAATGGGCTGTATTTATACAGGAACGTGTGGATAAGGCGGATTTTGATGCCCTGATCTTAGGGTGGTTTATGGGAATCGAACCAGATCTTTATCAGATATGGCATTCCAGCCAAACTAATCCCTATCAGCTTAATTTTGTAGGGTTTAAAAATCCCCAGGCCGACGACCTGATAATCAAAATCAGGCAAGAATATGATCATGACCGGCAGGTAGCATACTGCCATCAACTCCACAAGATTATAGCCGAAGAGCAGCCCTATACCTTTCTCTATGTAACCAAATGGACTGCCATTTTGGACAAACGTATAGTAATAAAAGAGACAGATGAGAAAGGAAATGTTGTATATAAGAAAATTACACCAACAAAGACAGGGAGCTACACCTTCTATTTCAACAAATGGATAAAGCTCCCAGAGGTACCCAGCTTTGCGCTGGATGGATAGAGATGGAATTCTGAATGTGGGATAATGGAGTTTAGGGGTAAGCCTTTTATAAAACTTTAAGCCCGTCCTCCTCGCAAGGCCCTGCCCGCTCGTGCCTTGCAGTGGCAGGCGGGCTTGGCGAGCGTGCAGGCACTTTAGTTCACTTTAGGCACTAAAATGTTATCATTTATTGGCCGGAGTATCATACAAAAGATCATCACCCTGTTCTTTGTTTCAGTGGTCTCCTTTCTGATCATCCACCTGGCCCCTGGCAAACCCAGCCAGGTAGACCCCCTGAATCCCAAGTTCACGCCAGAGATGGTGGAACGATTTCGTAAGGAATTCCATCTGGATAAACCTCTCTATATTCAATACATCTATTTCTATCGTAATCTCTTCACAGGAAAAACGGTTTCCTGGAAGGACAACCAATCCGCCCTTAAAAAAATCTGGGAACGGTTTTTAAACAGCCTTCCCCTCTTCATTGTGGGCACCATCCTGACCTGGACCCTTTCTTTTCCCATAGGGATCCGCTCGGCCATTTTCCGAGGCGGATTCTATGATCGAAGCTCCACGTTCTTTTCATATTTATTGATATCCATACCTGGATTTTTTTTCGCCTATATCCTGATCATCTTTGTGGTGAACAGCTTCCATGTGCCGGTGATCGGGATGGAGACTTTCGGAATTGGAGACCCATCTTGGCCTCGCTGGTTAATGGACAGGGTCTGGCATCTCTTGCTCCCATCCGTGCTTGGAGCTACTGGTGGCATTGCAATACTGTCAAGATATGTCAGGAGTCAGATGCTTGAGGTAGAGAGTCAGGATTATGTGAGGACAGCCCGGGCAAAAGGTGTACCTGAAGAGCAGGTCCTATATAAACATGCTCTCAGGAATGCCCTTTTGCCCTTTGTCACCATGTTTGGCCTGATCTTACCTGGCCTGATTGGCGGCTCTGTAATAATTGAATCCATCTTTTCCTGGCCTGGTATGGGAAGGATGGCATATGAGGCCATTCTGGCCCGAGACTATCCGATTATCCTGACGGTCAATTTTATTTCCGCTGTGCTGGTCCTGGCTGGTACCTTTGTCTCTGATGTGCTCTATATGGTAGTAGATCCGAGGATACGACTGTGATGAAGAAAGTGAGCTAAAGTGTCTAAAATGCCTAAAGTGAGCTAAAGTTAGGATAGGGGATAGGATGGACAATATGCAATTTGCCAAAGATTCTGATGAAAGTCGAAAGCATTGCAATAGCACCGTAAAATCGATAGCTTTTCGGATTTTTAACTTTAGGCACTTTAGTTTACTTTAGACAATTCAAGGAATACTAGAATAATGATGAAAATTATGAAGTCATCGCAAATCCATAGTGAAACTCCTATAGAAGCGTCCTCCGCTGTTCCAAGGCGGTCCCGTTTGCAGGAGTTCTGGCGGCTTCTCAAGGGAAACAGCCTCGCTTTTGTGGGCCTTATCATCTTTGTCCTCTTCTTTTGCGCTGCCCTTGCTGGGCTCATACTCACTTCTGGCACCAAGCCTGTCTTTGATCCTGCAATGGTAAGACTCCAGGAAAAATTGCTACCCCCGCTTTCAAGTCCCAATCTGGAGACTCTACGCCCTGAAGAAATCCCCAAGTTAGGGGTCTACCTGTTTGGGACCGATGATCTGGGGAGGGACGTTTTTGCAAGGATGCTTCAAGGTGCCTGGGTTTCCCTGACCGTAGGGTTTGTGGCTGTGGGGATCGCGGTACTTATAGGCATATTTATGGGGGGCATATCTGGCTATTTTGGACAGGGCCATATAAGGGTTGATCAAATTCTTGCTGCGTTTGTCCTGCTTTTGGGTGGAGGATTGCTTGCAGTTGGTGCCATCTTTTCAGGATCAGCACTACTCCTTATAGGCAGTGCATACATATTTTTTTCCCGTTGGCTGAAAAAGGGATTAGGAAAACAACCCCCACCAAAATGGATGAAGGTATTTTTTGCAGGGGTCATTTCCATAGACACCCTGATCATGCGATTGGTGGATATCATGCTATGCTTCCCGAGCTTTTTCTTGATACTTACCGTGGTGGCGCTCCTTCCTGCAAGCATGTATAACATCATGATTGTCATAGGGTTGACCAGCTGGATGGGAGCTACACGCTTTGTACGTGCTGAATTTCTCTCTTTAAGGGAACAGGATTTTGTGACTGCTGCACGTGCCCTCGGTGTCAGCAACTGGCGGATCATATTTCGCCACATGATTCCAAATGCTATTGCGCCAGTACTGGTTTCAGCCACTATTGGTATTGCCACGGCTATCTTGACGGAAGCAGGCTTGAGCTTCCTTGGGTTCGGGGTGCCACCACCCCACGCCACCTGGGGGAACATATTGTCCGATGGGAAACGTTTTATATTCGATGCCCCCTGGCTTACTTTTGTTCCGGGGTTCGCTATCCTATTAGTGGTGCTCTCCTTTAATTTATTTGGTGAGGGGCTGCGAGATATCTTAAACCCCAAACTCAAGGAGAGATACTGAGTAGGTCAAATGAACTAAAGTGCCTAAAATGCCTAAAGTGAGCTAAAGTTTATGCATCCGTAAAAAGTTATGACCCCGCGTCATTGCGCGGGCTTTAGCCCGAAGCAATCTAATAAATACAATAAATTATGGAAAAGGAGATTGCTTCGCTACGCTCGCAATGACATGCTTTTTGACTTTTTACGAGATTATCAAAGTTAAGCTAAAAAACAGAATGGATAATAAGCAATTTGCAAAAGAACTCGAAAAGCTGATTTCAAAAACAAAATCTCTATTTGTGAAAGCGAAGCCAGTGAAACGCAATATTGGTTGGAAGTGATAGTAGAATTAGAGTGGTTGTTCTTTGACCAAGTGAAATATGAATATGAAGAATGTAGTGAATTGCTCGCAATTTTCACATCTATTGGAAAAAGATAAATAATCAAAGTGAATTTTTTTTGAGTATTAAATCCTTTTTTTAACTTTAGACACTTTAGACATTTTAGGCACTTTAGGCACTTTTTATGGATAATATCCTCCTATCCGTCCAGGACTTGAAGGTTTATTTCATCGGTAACGAAAGGGTTGCTCGTGCCCTGGATGGAGTGAGTTATGAAGTCAGCAAAGGCGAGACGGTCTGTCTTGTAGGAGAGTCAGGTTGTGGAAAGACCGTATCAGCCCTGACCATCTTAAGAATTATCCCACAACCTCCCGGTAAGATCATGGGCGGCAAAGTGCTGTTCAACGGACAAAACCTCCTGGATCTGAGTAAAGAGGAGATGCAGAAGATTCGCGGAAATCATATAGCAATGGTTTTCCAGGAACCCATGACCTCTCTTAATCCCGTATTTACCGTAGAGGACCAGATCCAGGAGGCTATCACGGTCCATGAAATGGTGGATGAAAGAGAGGTACATCAAAGATGTATTCAGCTCCTTAAGGATGTAGGTATCCCATCGCCAGAGGGACGCCTTAAAGACTATCCCCATCAGCTAAGCGGTGGACAGAGACAGCGGGTTATGATCGCCATGGCACTAGCATGCGATCCCGACCTGATGATTGCCGATGAACCAACCACAGCCCTTGATGTTACCATTCAAGCGCAGATTCTGAATTTATTTCAAGAACTCCAGCAAAAACGACAGATGTCCCTTCTTTACATCACCCACGACCTTGGAGTGGTAGCGAATATTGCCGATCGCATATATGTGATGTATGCGGGTATCATTGTAGAGCAAGGAGATGCCTCTAACATTTTCCACAATCCCTGCCATCCCTATACCCAAGGGCTCCTAACATCGCTCCCCAGTCGTGCCAAGCGGGGAAGCAAGCTTCACAGCATCCCGGGCACAGTCCCAGATCCTGCCCACAAGCCAGGTGGATGTCCATTTCATCCCAGATGTGACTTTGCCATTCAAGCCTGCGGGACAGAGTTTCCGAGGGTGTGTGATTATGGAGAGGGTCACCTTAGTCGCTGTCCGGTGCTTTATGAAAATAAAGTGCCTAAAGTGCCTAAAATGACCTAAAGTGCCTATAAAATTTAACGTCTGGTACAGGATGGATAATAAGGAATTTGCAAAAGAGCTCGAAAAAAGGACAAAGAAATTTGCAGTCCGAATTATTCGCCTATCAGTGAAACTTCCCAATACCCCAGAAGCAAGAGTTGTCCGGAATCAAATAACCAAAGCCGGGACCTCTATAGGCGCTAATTACCGGGAAGCCAATAGGGCTAGGAGCAAAGCTGATTTCAGAAACAAGATCGCTATTTGTGAAAGCGAAGCCAGTGAAACGCAATATTGGTTGGAAGTGATAGTAGAATTAGAGTGGTTATCCTTTGAACAAGCGAAATATGAATATGAAGAATGTAGCGAATTGCTCGCAATTTTCACATCTATTGGAAAAAGATAAATAATCAAAGTGAATTTTTTTTGGGTATTAAATCCTTTTTTTAACTTTAGACACTTTAGATCACTTTAGGCACTTCGATTATTATGACTAACAACACCATACTCAAGGTAGAGGGGCTTAAAAAATACTTCCCAGTGCGAAGAGGTTTCTTCCAGAAGTTGATCGGGTGGATCAAGGCCGTTGACGGCGTAGATTTTGAGATTTATAAGGGCAAGACCCTGGGCCTGGTGGGAGAGAGCGGATGTGGCAAATCTACAACAGGTATGCTCATTCTGAAACTTTTGGAACCGGATGAAGGAACGATCATTTATCAGGATCAAGATATCATCGGCCTTTCCCAGGATGAAATGAAGCCTTTACGGAAAGAGATGCAGATTATCTTCCAGGACCCATTTGGTTCCCTGAACCCCCGGATGACTGTTGGTCAATCAATTGAAGAAGGCCTTCGCGCCTTAGGTGTGAAAGGACATGTTGATCGAAAAACCAGGGTAAGTAACCTTCTGGAGATGGTAGGAATAGGACCAAGTACAGCTGATTTCTATCCACATGAATTCAGTGGCGGCCAGAGGCAGAGAATAGGTATAGCCCGGGCCCTGAGCGTTAAACCCTCATTAATCATATGTGATGAACCTGTTTCAGCCCTTGATGTCTCTATCCAGTCCCAGATCATCAATCTCCTTAAGGAGTTGCAGGCCCAACTGGGCCTCAGCTACCTCTTTATTTCTCATGATCTTACTGTGGTAGGGTACATCAGTGATACGGTTGCCGTAATGTACCTGGGTCACATCATGGAGTATGCACCAGCAGACGAGCTTTATGATAATCCCCTCCATCCATATACACTGGCATTACTCTCAGCCATACCCACACCTGACCCGGATGACCGGCATGAACTGAAAGCACTTGCAGGCGATGTTCCAAGCCCTTTTAACCCACCCCCAGGGTGCAGATTTCAGGGAAGATGTCCTCTTGTTGAAGCCAGGTGCAG
Organism: Desulfobacteraceae bacterium; assembly: GCA_030612685.1. Classification (GTDB taxonomy): domain Bacteria; phylum Desulfobacterota; class DSM-4660; order Desulfatiglandales; family B25-G16; genus JAUWNK01. Next base: position 2,010 of record JAUWNK010000014.1, on the reverse strand, counting down.
GGAAGAGGAGATTGAACTATACAAGGTGAACGAGGAACATACAGTGCGATGTTGGAAAGTAATTAGGTAAATGATCACGATTCCCACTTATCTCTCACAGAGCGCACGGGGGCACAGAGTTTTTAAGCTGAATTCCTGAGATGGGAATTCAGCTTAAACTGCATCCCGCTTAAGCGGGATTTGTGGACTTGGTTGGCAAATATCAAATGATCAATCTACTTGCTCATTGATGCTGTCATTAAAGTTAGAAAAATGCCCCGGCGGGGGCTGATTGTTTGGCCTGATTTTTCCTCTCAAAAAATCAGGCCAAAAGGAATATCTCTGTGATCTCTGCGGGCTCGAGCGATCCCCCGATAAATCGGGGGAGAGCGGGCGAGAGAAACATAACCCTGTGATCAAATACAATTGGAGGGTAAAAAATGCCCGTGTCCCAAAATCGTCAGGATATTATAAGGAAAACCATAGGCCAGTTAATAAATGAGATAGCTGCTAAATACCCTAACAATATGGCCATTGTTCATCCTGATCTTGGCATCAGGCACACTTACAGTTTCTTTTTATCAGAAATAGACAGGGCCGCCAGGGGCCTGATTAAGATGGGTATAAAAAAGGGAGACAGGGTTGCCCTTTGGGCACCCAATACGCCTGAATGGATTATCTCCCAGATGGCCCTGGCAAAAATAGGGGCTATTTTAGTGCCAATAGACCCTGGAGCAGGCTCAGAGGATCTTCGCTATATCCTGGAACAATCCGGATCCAGCTCTATCATTATGGCAAAGGGACTGGGAGATGAAATGGATTATACCTCGATACTCGAAAATATCATCATTATAGACGAAAAATCCTATCCTGATATGACCTCGTGGAAGGAATTGATGGAAATAGGTGATGGGATTGATATCCAAACCCTTGCTAAAAGAGAGAATAAAATCAATCCAGGCGATGAGGTTGCCATAATGTACACATCCGGTACTACCGGTAAACCAAAGGGTGTTATCTTAGACCATTTAGGTCTTGTCAATAAATCCGTGTTTTCCGCTTATAGGCAGGGCCTGAACAATCAAGACAGGCTTTGTCTCTTTTTTCCCCTATTCCATATGTTTGGAAATACATGCATCGCCTTGGCAGGGCTCATAAAGGGGGCTGCGATCATCATGCCTTGTGATACTTTTGAGCCATCCAAGATACTTTCTGCCATCTACAAGGAAAAATGTACGGCCATATTTGGCTCCCCAAGCATGCTCATAACACTCATAGATCATGCAGAATTTGAACCTGAGAGGTGGCAAACAGTACTTAAAGGGGCAATAGGTGGTGCACCCTGTCCCATGGAATTAATGAGAAATCTTGTGGAGGATATAGGTGTTTCAGACATTACTGTAGCCTATGGCATCACAGAGGCCTCTTCATGGATAACCATGACCAGACCTGACGACCCGCTGGATTTAAGGGTTTCAACCATTGGCACAACACTGGAGTGCAATGAGGTCAAGATCTTGGACCCAATAACAGGTGAAGATCTCCCTCCTCACAATCAGGGAGAACTCTGCACAAGGGGTTTCCTGATGAAGGGATATTATAAAATGCCTGCAGCTACAGCATCTGTCATTGATAAGGAGGGATGGTTTCACTCAGGAGATCTTGGCGAGATGGATGAAAAGGGCTATGTTAAAATAACAGGTAGGCTCAAGGATGTTATTGTAAGAGAAGGCCTTGAGATTTACCCAACAGAGCTGGAGGAAATAATCTATAAACTGCCCGGGGTGTCCGAAGTCCAGATTTTTGGTTTCCCTCATCCTGACAAAGGCCAGGAGGTTGCTGCATGGATAAAACTCAAGGAAGGTGCAAATATGTCTCTTGATAGTGTTGTCAAATATGCAAAGGAAAATATTGATAAAGAAAAAGAGCCACATTACTATAAATTTGTTACAGAATTTCCAATAACAAGGTCAGGCAAGGTCCAGAAGTTTAAACTATCAGAGATGGCAAAAAAGGAATACCTGGGTTAAG
>JAUWNK010000050.1 GCA_030612685.1 Desulfobacteraceae bacterium | reverse complement strand
CTTTCGCCCCTTCATCTCCTTGCCGTTCAGGCCTTCGATGGCGGACTCGGCTTCAGCTTTATCGGGCATCTCCACGAATCCGAACCCTCTTGATTCTCCACTATACTTGTCCTTGATAATCTTGACGGATTCGACCTGCCCGAAGCCCTCAAAGGCCTGTTTTAGGTCCTCCTCAGTGGCCTTGTACGAGAGACTACCCACATAGATTTTCATTTTGACCTCCTTTGTATCTCGAATATTTATACCGGAATTTCGACTAATAACAGCACAGATATTCTTTTTTTATTATTTTTTCCCATACTTATCATTTCCCTTTTTGTAATCACCTTATCTACTATACCATACTCCAGTGCCTCTTGGCCACTCATGAAATAATCCCTTTCCGTATCGGTTCCTATCTTTTAGGAGGCGTGAGTAAATATCTTAGCCTGACTCACTTTCATGTGCCTGATTCAAAGGCTGTCATTGCCTCCTGAATAAGCTCTTCTTCCTGGCCAAAATACCTGGGTGAAAAGTGAAAAGGTGTTAGCTCCTTAACACTTGCCCTTGCAGCTATGAGCCCAGCCTCTCTGGCAGTTAAGTGGTACTTCCTTTGGGCCACACTTCTGTCTTTATCCAAAAAAGGGGCCTCAATAAAGAGATGGTTTGACTCCATTGCTAAATTGACAGCTTTCGCTATATTTTCAGGGCTTCCGATCATATCGGCAATGTAGGTGATCTTCTGTCCCGGTGAGATTCTGGCAATCCTTTCCTTCAATTCACCAAGTGTAAAATATTGCTCTCTTGCTACCTTATCCTTATCCTGCCAAACTACCCTAAACTTTTGAGCTGGATTCTGTCTTTCATATATTGCCTTCTTGAAGTCCCTAAGCCATGGACCAACCGGGAGCCCGAGTTCTTTTAATCCTTCCTTAATTATATTGATAGAAAAATTCTCTTTGAGTGTTAGTCCAATGCAATCTATCTTATGGTCCAGAAGAACAGCATCGATTGAAAAGGATTGCTCGGAATATAAGTTCCCTGTAAATAGGTGTTCCTGTAGTCCTTCAGCAGGCTTAAATCGGTTCCTGCTATCATATCTCTTGACAATAACCTTTTCGCCTCTTATCTCTGTCACATTGAAAGAAAGAGTATTTTCGTAGTTCTCTATTAGATTCCAGGTGTAAGAACTTAACTTGGCTTCCACTTTTTGAATAAAGTTGGAGGGTCCAAATAGATGAATTTCCTTATCTCGTCCGAGCAGAAGGCGTAGAAGGGCATCAAAGCCGATAAAGTGATCCATGTGGGTGTGTGTTACAAAGACATGACTTACCTTCAAAAGATCCCTTGCGGACAGTGGAGATAAATCTCCTAAGTCGAACAATAGAGCCCTTTTCTCAAAAAGGAAGGGAATAAAAAGTCCGGGATCTGAAAATGGATCATTTATCAATCTTGGATGAAAAGATGGTTTCATAAGAAGACTACCTTATACCAGCCCTGTTTCTTTTTACAACAAGTTAGTTTGCTTCCCTCACCCGACTCAAATATAGGCAGACTAAAGAATTGAATAGATCATGGAATTCCTTGTATTTCCTGCAGCCCCTAATAAAGGAGAGCAAAGGCCTAAAGGGTATATAGAAAAATATTGAAATGTGGTTCATAGATGGTATAAAAAGACTTTAGTTTTGTGTATATCTTTCTCTTTGCAGTAGCATGAAAAAAAATAGAATTGAAACAAAAGAGCTCGGTTTGCTTGCCGGTTTAATCTTCGGCAAATATTTCTTTGAAACAGAAAACCTCCACTTCGGGTACTGGACAGATGACCTCGAAGTAAATAAACACAATTTTGCAAAGGCCCAGGAAAATCACTCAAATTTTATTATATCCCATATCCCTGAAAATACAAAAACCATTTTAGATATCGGTTGCGGTGTCGGGACATTGGCCGCTAAGCTACTAAATAAGGGCTTCAATGTGGACTGTGTTTCTCCGAGTCCTTTGCTTACAGAACGCGCCCTCGAAATACTTGGAGATCGGAGCACTATCTTCAAATGCCTGTTTGAAGAGATGGAATCAGATAAACGCTACGATACGCTTTTATTTAGTGAGAGTTTTCAATATATAGAGTTATCAACGGCTCTTCGGCAGTCGCTTAATTTTTTGACACAGGGAGGACATCTCCTAATCTGCGACTTTTTCAAAACAGATGCAAAAGGCAGGAGTCCTATTGGAGGAGGGCACCGGTTAAACAGATTTTATGATGCTATTTCTGAATATCCGTTTGAGCCTATTAAGGATATTGATATTACAGAACAGACGATACCCAACCTGGACCTATTTAATGCGATGCTGACCTCTGTCGGTCTTCCGATAAGGAAGCTGATTTTCCATTATTTTGATACCAACAGACCCCTCATTTCAAAGTTTTTAAAGTGGAAATATAAGGAGAAAATAGAAAAAATCGATAAGAAGTACTTCAGTGACGAGATAAATGCCGAGAATTATAAAAAACACAATTCATACCGGTTATTGCTGTACAGAAAGAAAGATTCCTGACCGCCCTTCATTAACGAACTTAGTGCCCTTCTGCTCAAGATTACCTCGGATCAGCCAAATGTTTGGGAGGTCGGAGCTTGGTAGTAAATACAAAATAAGGACAATTCAATTGTTTCGATTGATAGCAGACAAATGTACTATTGGCTACCTACTCAAAGAATTTATGCCTCTTGTAAAGGAGATAATGCTCGGCAATGAAATTAGATTTCTTAGGGTTTAATCCTCATTGCCATATCCTGGCTAATGATGACTGTTATTATGGTAACAGCATGTTTAGTCGCCCCCGACTGCCAACGCCTAGCACTGGCGGGCAGGTCAGGCGAATGCAGGGCGGGCCTTGTAGTGTCAGGCAGGTTTTTCACAGCAACGGATAACTTACATCCAGAAGGAGACTAAATTTGTATACAAATTAAAGGATGGGAAACAAGAGAAGGTCTTCAATGCCGTGGAATGGCTAGCTGCCATGTCTTCCCATATTCCTGATAAAGGATAGTCCCGCAGGACTATGGGAGCAGATACTACAGCTAGTACAGCAATGTCTCTCGCGGAAGACGGATAAAGGAAAACCAGGATTGGTTGATAAGCTCATGCGCCACAGAATAACCTAAAACAACCATATATTGTGACGGCTTTTTCCTTGACATACAGGCCTATTTCCTCCTAAACTACACTCCCAAAAAGGAAATTCTATCATTTGAAGAAACGTTATACACATGTTAACTACTTTCAATTAAAAAAACAGAAGCAATATAGGTTTTGAGATTATGGCCAAAAAAAAGAAGATAACCAGGAAAGAGCTCCTTAAAAAGGAGGATGAATTTATATCCTTTTCTAATAGAGTCTCCCAATATATCTCTACCCATCTAAAACAGGTTCAATACTTAGGCTTCAGCTTAATAATTATTATTGTCCTCGTAATTGGCATCAGTCTTTATTTCAGACATTTAAATAAAAAGGCTACGGCTGCTTACAATCTTGCCTATAAGAATTTGGTGTCGGATTTTTCCCCTGACACAAGAGAAGAAAATATTAAAAGATCTGCTGAGGAGCTTGATACACTCATAAAAAAATATGGCTGGACAAAGATGGCTACACTGGCCATACCCCAGTTGGCATACGTGAAATTTGGCCAGGGGAAATACGACGAGGCTATATCCCTATACCAAACCTATCTGAAAAGAGATAAATCTGGCTCCATCTACCGCTCTATGGCTCTATTTGGCCTTGCTGCAACATATGAGGCAAAAGGAGATCATCAATCATCCATAAGTAATCTTAAAAAGATAGTTGATGGCGAAGATAATTTTCTCAAAGAAGAGGCTATGTTTTCTCTGGGTAGGATCTATGCTTTGAACGGCCAACCAGAGATGTCAAGGGCAACCTTTAAGGACTTTATAAATAAGTTTAAGGAATCACCTTTACTTCCATTAGCTAAGGACAATTTGAAAAATTAGTTTCATGAAAAATACGCTTGCATTCATCATGGCCGGCGGTAGAGGCGAAAGGCTCATGCCTCTTACCCGGGATAGGGCCAAGCCGGCAGTTCCCTTTGGTGGCATCTACAGGCTTGCAGACCTGACCCTTAGTAATTGTATAAATTCCCAGCTATACAAGATCATTGTTTTACCCCAGTATAAATCCCAGTCCTTAACTGATCACCTGGAAGATGGTTGGAATATATTCAACCAGAAACTTGGGCACTTCTTGAAAATTGTCCCACCTCAGCAAAGGATTAGTGGAGAATGGTATCGGGGCACTGCTGACTCCATTCGCCAAAACTTATATCTCATCGAACAAACAAGGCCACGCCATGTCCTGATCCTATCAGGTGATCATATTTACAAGATGGACTACAGTAGGTTTCTGCAATATCACTTAGAGAAAGAGGCGGATCTGAGCATCGCTCTCAGTGAATTGGGAAAGGAGATGGCCCCTCAGGTGGGAGTTGCCGATGTAGATGAGGACTACCGCATCCACGGGTTTCAGGAAAAACCCAAGGAAAATCCCAAGACCATTCCTGGCGATCCCAGCCGAGTGCTTGCATCCATGGGTATTTATCTATTCAGGACAGATATACTCTTGGATGTACTTAAATCGAACAATAAGGATGATTTTGGTAAAGACATAATTCCCTTTTTAATTCCTAAATCGCGGGTGTACGCCTATCCCTTTCAGCAGCAAAATTCGATCGAAGATTATGTCTCTGTTACCCTGGAAAACGGCGAGCGAAGTCTTAGGTTAGAACCCAGGACCCACGACTCTTCTTACTGGAGGGATGTTGGAACCTTGGACGCATATTGGAATGCCAACATGGATCTGACTGGGTTGAATCCTTCATTCAACCTTTATGGCCGCAACTGGCCCATCCACACCTACCAGGTGCCAGCTCCGCCTGCAAAATTCGTCTTTAGCAACGAAAGGCCTGAAAGTTTTCGAGTAGGTAAGGCACTGGACTCTATCGTGGCCCCGGGCTCCATAATAAGTGGGATTGTCAGGAATTCGGTTATTTCTTATTATGTGGTTATCCGGAGTTGGGCAACCGTCGAGGAATCAGTAATTATGAATGGTGCGGTAGTGGGACGCCACTGTAAGATTAAGAAGGCCATTATCGATAAACATAACGTAATTCCATCCCACACTGAAATCGGGTATAACCCGGATGAAGACAGGAAACGCTTTACAGTAACACCCAGGGGGATTGTCGTGGTACCAAAGGGTTATTTTAAATGATCTCTTGAAAGGGCTGCTGCCCATGCATAAATATCCCTTAAGGCGAGATTGTTCTCTTTTGCTATTCTCCTGCATTCCTCATATTCAGGAAAAAGGGCTTCTCCTCCATCCTGATTGACGACCTTCTTAACCCTCATCTTTCCCCATGGAGATTCCACTATCAACTCTACCCGTTTTAAAACAGCCCGCTGGCTATAGCTAAAGCGAATCCCCAATGTGGTTGACTCCCTGAAGATGATATCAATAAACCTATCCTTATCTTCAGGTTGGCCAACTACCTGGAGCTGGATACCGGGCCTATTTTTTTTCATCTGGATGTGGAAGAAACTAACATCCTTGGCCCCTGCATCAAAAAGACTTTCCATCAAATAACCCAATAATTCCGGGCTCATATCATCTAAGTTTGACTCCAGCACCACTACCGTCTCTGATCTTTGTTTATCAACATCATTTCCGATCATGATGCGTAAAAGATTGGGCCTGTCAGCTAAGGTTCTGCTGCCTACCCCGTAACCAACTTTATCTATGGTAATTGGGGGCATAGGACCGAAGGAAGAACACAAGTTGGTAATTAAGGCTGCTCCTGTAGGGGTAACCATTTCAACATCCTGACCGCTATAATAAACAGGGATGCCCTTTAAAAGCGCTATAGTTGCAGGCGAAGGTAGCGGGATATTTCCGTGGGCAGATATTATCATTCCGGTGCCCACAGGAATCCTTGAAACAAAAAGCTTCTCAATAGCCAAAAGGTGAATCCCTGCGACTGCCGCCACTATATCAATAATAGAGTCAACTGCGCCAAGCTCATGAAAATGTACCTTATCTGGTGAAATATGGTGTATTTCACCTTCAGCGACTGCTAGCTTCTCAAAGATCAGGATGCATTTTTCAATAACTGATGGGGGGAGATTGCTACTTTCAAGTATCTCTTTTATCCCCCTTAAATATCGAGTCTTTTGATCCTCTTCTTGCAATAAAACAGAGAATCTCGTCCCAAAGATATTATTTCTTTCCTCCTTTTTTGCTGATATCTTGTAACCTTTTAGATTTAGGCCAGAGATGATCCTTTCAAGTTCCTCAATGGGCAATCCAGCATCAAGTAAGGAACCAACAAACATATCCCCGCTTACACCGGAAAAGCAATCAAGATAAGCTATTTTCATATCAACCTGGTTCGCTCATAAACCTTTAGCCTTTTCCCTGGCCTCTTGTTTCTTTTTGCAGTCAATACACAGGGTAGTAACTGGCCTTGCCCTCAGTCTCTCTTCTCCTATATCTCTCCCGCAAAGCGTGCATATCCCGAAGGTGCCGTTATCTATTCTTTCAAGAGCCTCTTTGATCTTTTCAATCAACTTTCTTTCCCTATCCCTTATTCTTAAGAGAAAATTCCTATCTGTCTCCAAGGATGCTCTATCGGTTGGGTCAGGAAAGTTATCCTTCAAATTGGTCATTCCATTGACGGTCTTAAAGGCCTCGTCAATAAGCTCATCAAGTTGTTTCTGGAGCATACCTCTAAAATATTCAACCTTTTCCTGATTCATCAACTAAGTCCCTAATTTTATTATGTTTATTAAGTCAAGTCCCTGTGTCTACTCAATATCCCGTGGATAAAACCCTTACGGCCCGCCCTGGTGCGACTTGATCCGAAAGTGCTGTTGTGACTAAGACATTTCGGAAGTTGAAAGTATATAAATTGCATCTCCCAAGTCAGGTCTGGGCCAGGGGTAAACTCCATGTTAGGAATTTAGGCCTGCCCGCCATGCGAGACGCAAGGCGAGGCGGGCGGGCGTAAGCCTTTTATGCTGCCCCTGCACATTAAGCTGTTACAAATCCCTAAATCCCTAAATTCACAATTAACAATTCCTCAGTTCTATCCCCTCCGTATTTTATCCCACAAATCTCTGGTCTTCGCCCCAATCTTTTGCTTTTCAAGCTCGCTGAATTCCATTATTAACTCCTGCTGTCTCTGGCTAAGCCTTGTGGGTATCTTGACCATAACCTGAACAAAGAGGTCTCCGTACCTCCTTCCTCTCCTCAGACTTGGCATGCCCTCGCCTTTGAGCCTGATGATCTCCCCTGGTTGGGTCCCCTCTGAAATAGTAATCCTTCTCTCCTTATCATCATCTATAGCAGGTATATAAACCTCGGCCCCTAAGGCCGACTGTACAAAAGATACTGTAATCTGACATTTAAGATCATCCCCATCCCTAACAAAAAAATCATGCTCCTTAACATATATTACTACAAAGAGATCTCCGGGCGGTCCACCATTTTCTCCAATCTCTCCTTCTCCCCTAACCCTCAATTGTGTGCCAGTGTCCACACCTGGCGGTATCTTTACCATTACCTTCCTTTCAGCCTTAATCCTTCCTTTACCCGCACATCTACGGCATGGATCAACTATGACCTGACCTGTACCATTACATGTTGAACAGTTTGTTCTGATCTGGAAGAAGCCATGAGAATGGACAATCTCGCCCCTACCATTACAGTTGGGGCATATGCTGGGCTCGCTTCCTGGCGTGATCCCGGAACCCCTGCATATATCACAGGATTCCCATTTATCGAAAACGATCTCCTCTTCCTTTCCTCTATAGGCATCTTTAAGTGTCAACTCTAAATCGTATCTTAGATCATTGCCTCTTCTTATTCTTGCCCCTCTTGATCTCCCTCCTCCAAAACCAAAGAAATCTTCAAATATATCTCCAAAGGCAGAAAAAATATCTTCAAAACCGCCAAAACCTCTAAAACCTGTCCCTTTTAAACCCTCATGACCATAAAGGTCATATATTTTTCTCTTTTCCCTGTCCCTCAATACCTCATAGGCCTCTGCTGCCTCTTTAAAGCTCTCTTCGGCCTCTCTATCCCCTGGGTTTCTGTCAGGATGAAACTTGAGAGCAAGCTTCCGGTAAGCCTTCTTTACCTCATCCCCGTCTGCATCCCTGGAAACACCAAGGATTTCATAATAATCTCTGTTGTCTGGCATAGCTATTAGGTTTTATCCTCAAGATCCTCATCCTGATCAATGTGCTCACTGTCTTCTTTATCAGGTATTTCAGGGATTTTTTCTAAATCATTTCCTGAAAGATTATCAATTTCTTTAATCATTACCTTTTTGGCAGCAATCTCTCTCAAGACTGATACTATTTCTTTGTTTTTTGGGGTATGGATAAGAGGTTCTTTTCCCTTCCTCAATTGAAGAACCCTCTTTACTGCTAAATGTACTAAAGTAAATTTATTATAACCCTCCTTTAAACAATCCTCTACTGTAATTCGAGCCATTAAAATATCTCCCTTTAAAAAAATTAAAATATATAATATAATATCTTATTATACAAAGGTAAAGATATCTTTTTTAATTATGATAAAATATTTTTATTCTACAAGATGGTCATAAAAGATTATCTTAAAAAAATTAATATAGTATTTCCTTAATAAACTTGATAGCTTGATAGTATAGCAGGAATTTCCTTTTTTTAGACAGGATAGACAGGATGTTCAGTATATAAAGAAAATAAGAAAATCTTGTTAATCCCTGGCCCAGACCTGATTTTCATGGCCGTATTTCAGGGGACGTTACTTCTAAAATATTACTGGGATATAAGTTTAATCTGAGTAAATCGCGCCTCCCGATCCCGTACCGGTCTCGGGACGGGGAGGGCGGGCTTGTTAATCCTGTCGAAAAAATTTCCGCCGCAGGCGGCTAAGTTCACTTTGACTATTTTCGATTCTGGTTACTTTTTTATCGTTTCCGAAACGAGTAACAATTAACGAGAAAAGAGAGAAAATTATGCTCGCTAATGTCTATAGCAGTTCTGTCATAGGTATCGATGCCTATGTAGTGGAAGTTGAAGTAGATATCTCCAGGGGCCTGCCATCTTTTTCCACCGTAGGTCTGCCAGAAGGAGCGGTCAGGGAAAGCAAAGAAAGGGTTAAGGCAGCATTAAAGAACTCTGGCTATCATTTCCCTACTGACAGGATTACTGTTAATCTTGCCCCTGCTGATATAAAAAAGGAAGGTAGTGGATTCGATCTTCCGATAGCTATAGGAATACTGACAGCAACCGGGGTTATTCCTCGTTCAGCATTGACCGATTACCTCATTATTGGCGAGCTATCCCTGGATGGTAGTATAAGGTCCATAAAAGGGGCTCTATCTATGGCCATAATGGCAAAGGAACTCGGTTTAAAAGGAATCTATCTACCTTCAGAAAATGCTATGGAAGCAGGCGTAGTGGAGGAAGTAAATATTTTTCCAAGCAAAACGCTTTCCCAGTTAGTTCAGTCCCTCAATGGAATAGAATGTATAACCCCGATTAAAATAGACAGTGACGAGATGATTAACCATCTTAATTATGATATCGACTTCAATGATGTCTGTGGCCAGGAAAACGTGAAAAGGGCCTTGGAGATTGCTGCTGCAGGTGGTCATAATCTCTTGATGATCGGCCCTCCGGGTGCAGGAAAGACCATGCTTGCCCAACGGCTATCTACAATACTGCCGAATCTTACCTTTGAGGAATCCTTGGAAACATCCAAAGTTTACTCTGTCTTAGGCCTCATGCCTAAAGGCCAGGGCCTGATCACGGCCAGGCCTTTTAGGGCCCCTCACCACACCATATCTGATGCAGGCCTGATAGGAGGTGGTCAGACACCAAAACCTGGAGAGGTTAGCGTGGCCCATAATGGTGTCCTTTTTTTAGATGAGATGCCGGAGTTTAAAAAGAATGTTCTCGAGGTACTCAGGCAGCCAATGGAAAGTGGTGTAGTTACCATATCCAGGGCGAGCTCTACAGTAACCTATCCAGCTAACTTCATCCTTGTTGGTGCCATGAATCCATGCCCATGCGGTTTCTTTGGTGACCCAAAGCGGGAGTGTACATGTTCTTACAGGGAAATACGGAGGTACAGGTCAAGGATATCAGGGCCCCTTATGGATCGGATCGATATCCATACAGATGTACCATCCGTGCCTTTTAAGGATTTAACAGGGACCAGCCAGGGTCAATCTTCTTCTGATATTCACAAGAGGGTAATAGAGGCGAGAAAGATCCAAGAAAAGAGATTCCATAAGACAAAGATCCATGCCAATGCAATGATGAACAGCAGGCAGATAAGAAGATTCTGTCAAATAGATGAAAAATCCAACTCCCTGTTAGAGATGGCAATGGAAAAATTTGGGTTCAGTGCACGGGCACTTTCACGTATTCTAAAGATTGCAAGAACAATAGCAGACCTTGCAGGAGATCAGGACATTGAGCAGGCCCATATAGCAGAGGCAATACAATATAGATCTCTGGATAGGAAGTTGTTTGTATGAAAAAACTTATCAAAATAACTATCTTTGTCTTCCTTGTAATCTTTTTGTCAATTGCCTCAATAGGCATTGCCTTATGGTATCTATGGTCGAGTAACCTCCCATACATAGGCTCTCTTAAGGATTATAATCCTCCGATCATAACAGAAATCTTTGCTGACGATGGTCAGGTTATTGGTCAATTCTGGGATGAAAGGAGGATCTTGGTACCTCTCGATGAGGTCTCTAATCATACCATTAATGCCTTTGTTGCCGCAGAAGATGCTCGATTCTTTAAGCACAGTGGTATCGACTTTTTAGGTATCTTGAGGGCACTTTTCAAAAATATTAAGGCACGCAGGATCGAACAAGGAGGAAGCACTATCACACAACAAGTTACCAAATCCCTTCTTCTAAAAAATCCTGCGAGAACTTACAAAAGGAAACTGAGGGAGGCACTTCTCTCCCTTCAGATTGAAAGGGGATTCTCTAAAGAGAAAATCCTTTACCTTTACCTGAATCAAATATATCTGGCTCATGGTCTGCATGGTGTTGAGGCAGCCAGCCAGGTCTACTTTGGCAAAAAGGCAAGTGAGTTAAATATCGCAGAATCCGCCCTCCTTGCCGGTCTCTCTCAAGCCCCAAGTAGAGACTCTCCTATCAAACATTTTGACAGGGCCAAAATCAGGCAGAAATACGTCTTAGAGAGGATGAATGCCGAGGGATTTATAGATGATAAAGAATTCCAAGAGGCATTAAAAACAAAACTAAAGATCAAGCCAAATAAAAAACAGAATCCCCAAAAGGTGCCCTATTTCTTAGAACATATTCGACGAATGGTCGAGCATAAATACGGACGTCATCTCCTCTATAGGGGTGGATTAAAGGTTTACACCACCGTTGATCTAAAAATGCAGATAGCAGCAAAAAATGCCGTTCAAAAGGGAATAAAAGAGCTCGATGAGAGAGAGGGATTCAGGGGCCCAATAAGAAGGGCCTGCTTTGATGTGGAAATTGGCAACTACCAGCAGAAGACAGAAAGATTGAGCAAAAACCCCTTGGAAATAGGGGCAATTACTGAAGGGACGGTCATAAAGACAGACAGCATAAAGAAAGAAACCCTTATTAGGATCGGAGATCAACTTGGCATACTTCCTCTTTCGCATATGAGATGGGCAAGAATGGTTGACCCGGAAAAGGCTTACTTTGAGTCCAAATTGGAAGATCCAGCCGATGTCTTGGCTCCTGGAGATATCATTATGGTGAAAATCATAAAAAAAGAAAAGGATTCTCCTCACCTGATCCTGTCATTAGAACAAATACCTGAGGCCCAGGCAGCCCTGCTCTGCCTGGAGGCCAAAACCGGATATGTAAAGACAATGGTTGGGGGATTTGATTTCTCCAAAAGCCAGTTTAACAGGGCAATTCAGGCAAGGAGACAACCTGGCTCCGCCTTCAAACCTATAATTTATGCCACAGCCCTTGATAGGGGATTCACCCCTTCTTCTATAATTATCGATGCACCTTTTATCTCACCCACTGGTGATGAGGAAAAACTATGGAAGCCGAAAAATTACAAAGAAAAATTTTTTGGCCCTACCCTATTTAGGACCGGCCTGATAAAATCACGAAATATTATTACAATAAAGATTCTAAAAAAGATCGGTGTCCGTTCTGCGATTGATTATTCAAGGCGGATGGGGGTAGGGTCTCCTCTCAGTGCCGATCTATCATTAGCCCTTGGTTCATCAGGACTATCCCTTTTAGAGATAACCAGGGCATACTCAGTATTTGTCAATGGTGGTATGCTGGCAAAACCCATCTTCATCACTAAAATAATTGACAGGAATGGAAAGATTCTCGAAGAAAACCAACCTTCATTTACTGATTCAATCTCTCAAGAAACAGCCTCTGTAATGACCGATCTTTTAAAGGCAGTGGTCAAGGAGGGCACAGGTTGGAGGGTTAGGGCACTGGCAGGACCGGTTGCAGGAAAAACTGGAACCACTAACGACCTGAGGGATGCATGGTTTATAGGTTTTAACCCCACCCTTGTTACTGGCGTCTGGGTAGGTTATGATGACAGAAGACCAATGGGCAAAGGAGAAACTGGATCAAGGGCTGCTAGTCCTATTTGGCTTGACTTTATGAAAGAGGTTCTCAAAGAAGAATCCATAACCCCATTTCAACATCCTGAGGATGTAGTTGTAACAAAAATAGATGCTGAAACCGGCCTCTTAGCCAGCACCTTCTCAGAAAAAACCTGCTTCCAGGCATTCAAAAAAGGCACAGAGCCTACTACATATTCCCCCAAACCAGATTCTGGAAAACCTGGGGAATTCTTCCAGCTTGATATGGATTACTCTAATTCCGATAAATAACATTCTCTAATCTTCAGATAATCCTCCTCCAGGGAACCATTTGATTTAGCATAAGCATCAGATTGCTTCATTATAACTGCAACCTCTTCCCTTGTGAGCTTGTTTCCTTCGATCTGCACTATCTTGACTAATGTTCTATAACCTAAGATAAACGGTATGATACAAAAGACCCTGATAGACCTCTCAGTTAAAGGTAGCAATTTTATATATCTCAAGGTTGAGTCCAGATAGGTTATTATAGGTGGGATCATCTCCTTTATTATTCCCTGTATCTGTTTTAGAGATAAGGGTTCGATCTTATTAATTTCAATGTGATATTTTTCCGTCAAAGTAACTGGTATATAGCACCAACCCCTTGCTATATCTTTTCTATAATCCTTGACTACATTTATAAGCTGCAAGGCAATGCCAAAGTGAACTCGAAAGTTCTCCAGCTCTGATCTCTTCTCTTCTATGCTCTCCCTCTGACAAAAAACTTCTGTGAGCATCTTACCTACAATACCTGCTACATAATAACAGTAATCCTCCAATTCCTTAATATCCGCCAGCTGAAATATCTTTTTATTACTCTGTAGCTTCCTCTTTTGAAATTTCGCCATCCCCTCTGAGGTCTCTACAATCAGGGGATCAATTATTCTCCTGTAAGTATCTTGTATATCAAAATAACACCTTAAGACTATATGGCCATTTTCTATGAGGTCTTTTTCATCAGAGTTTTCTTTCCATCGAAATTTAAGGGATTCATATAACTTCAATCGATGGGGCAAGTCCTTATCTCCCTTAAATATCTCCGAAAAGTCACTCAGGTCTGCAATTTTCTCCTTTTCATCCTGGTAAATAGTATCCTCAAAGGTATCGGCTATCCGGAACAGTAAATATCCAAGAAGAACTGTCTTAAAGATATCTCCCTCTAACTGACCTATATTGAGGGCAAATGTCCTTGAAACTAAAGGCAAAATCTTACGGCAATACTCCCAATCCTTTTCCCTTGCCTGGTCATTACCTTTCTTATTCCTCATAAATCAATCCCTTTTACAATTAAAGGACAGATAGATAATATAATATTTAGGGATAAGATAAAAGCCTTAAATACTTAGAAGATAACCAACAACCAAAAGAAGCCCTTATGGAGAAATCCATAGGGGCTTTTCTTTTCCTGCCCTTGCAAACTATAACCCTTATAAATCCTTGACTATAAAAAAATTTTTTGTAGTTTTTTCTTAAAATATTAATTTTTAATCAAGGATCAACGATAGGGATAAATAAAAAGCATCTACATATATAGTAGAATGGTCATTGTATAATAAAAGATAAAATATTTAGTTATCTTGAAGTTTTTTTAACTTTTTTGTTGACATTGTCGATATAATAATCATAAAAAAGTGACCTGACGTCACTTTTTTGTTTGAATATTTAAAAAGTGGCTAAAAGAAAACAAACTTATTCTGTAAAGAGGAAACCGACCTATCTTCTTGAAGAAATAAAGAAATTAATAAAGGAAGACAAGATAGTAAAGGAAGTTGGCATAAATGTTATAGAAAGTACAAACAATATGGGTTTTACTCCTTATGAAGCGTATCAAGAAATATTAAATCTTGAAAGCAAAGATTTTGATAAATCTGCCACTCAACCTTATAATAGTAAGGTCTGGCAAGATGCTTATAGAACAAAAGTGCAGGGAATCCCTGTTTATATAAAATTCAAAAAACTTAGTGATAAGGTTTTGTTAACATCATTTAAACCAGATGAGAGACAATGAGGTGCACTATGTCTGTTTTGAAAAATGGAGACATTTGCCCGGTATGCGAGAAAGGCAAATTAAAGGAAATCAGAAAAGATCTAATATTCAGGTATAAAAATAGCTCCAAGAAATTTGAAAACGAAAATGTATTTGCATGTGATGTATGCGATTATGAGGCATTGCCCCAAGAAACTAATAAGAGAATTATAAAGGAACTAACAGATTTTCGTAGAAACATAAATGGTTTGTTGTTGAGCGATCAATTAAAGTCAATCAGGAAAAGTTTAGGTTTCAATATAAAGCAAATGGCTAAATTCTTATCTGTGAATGATAAAACAGTGGGAAGATATGAAAATGGCAAGGTTACCCAAAGCGCGCATATAGATAAACTATACCGGATATTACAGGTTTTTCCATCAGTTGCCAGTATCTTGCGTCCAGATATTGGTATTCCAATTTCAAGTTTTAAGGGCCATGTAATATTATCTGAACATGTAACATTACGGGAAAATGATAATTATATTCCTGAACCTGTAAGCGCGTATAATTTCATAGCTGATGACTATCTTGATCTAAAGGGATCTAAAAATGCCACAGGATGCTAAAATCAGATTAGATAAAAGTAGAATCCGGTCACTTAACTTTAAAATAAAAGAGGGCGTATCTAAAGGCCAAGCGCCTATTTCTTATAAAATCTCTTATGGTTACGAGTATAATTATAAGGAGAAATCCATCAACGTCTTAATGTCTGTCTCTATAGGCGAAAATCAGCTACCTTTTCTTTTAGATATCGAATATGAGGGATTATTTAAATTGGACAAAAGGGTGGCAAAGAAAAAAATTGAACCATTTGCAGAAATAAATTGCCCTGCTATATTATTTCCATTCTTGAGAGAATGTATTGCAGATATTACTCGTCGTGCTGGATTTAACCCCTTAATATTACCGGCAATAAATTTTGTTGGATTAGTAAAGAAACAAAAAGCCAAGAAAAAGCCACGTTCCTAACTTTACAATTCAAATTTCTAAATCAAATCAATAAGCTACGACAAACCCAATTTTACAAGAAAGTTATTATTTCTCAACGGAGACCCCTTTATCTCTAACCGTTCAATATTGAGGGCAAATGTCCTTGAAACTAAAGGCAAAATATTACGGCAATATTCCCAGTCCTTTTCTCTTGCTTGGTCATTCCCTTTCTTATCTCCCATAAATCAATCCCTTCCACAATTAAAGGACAGATAGATAATATAATATTCAGGGATAAGATAAAAGCCATAAATACTTAGAAGATAACCAACAACCAAAAGAAGCCCTTATGTATAGTGGATAAATCTATAGGGGCTTTTTTCTATTCCTGCCCATACAAGCTGTAAGCTTTGTAAATCCTTGACTAATCTTTATCAAAAGGGTACCATACCCTAAATGCCCGAGCTTACCAAGGAGGTAAAATAAATGAAGATATTACTAAAAGACGGAATTAGGTATCTTCCTTACAAATATAAAGATGAAGATGAATTAGAACGGCTGCTCGTGGAACATAGTGAAATTATATTTGGTGCTGACTCGGTAACCTTCCCCAAGCGAAAAATTAAAGCCCGATCTGGAATAGCAACAATCCCAGATGGTTTTGTATTATTGATAAATGAAAAAAAATGGTACATTTTAGAAGTGGAATTAGCCTCACATCCTCTCTATGAACATATTGTTGTGCAAATAAGTAAATTCAATAGTGCGATAAAGAATCAAAACACTCGAAAAAAATTAATTGATGTATTTTATGATGAAATTGAAAACAACATACAGATAAAATATAAATTAGAATTTAATAAGATTACGAAGGAATTGTACAAGTTTCTCTCAGATACGCTTAATAAAGATCCAGAGATCATAATTGTTATAGATGAGCAAACAAAGGAATTAGACGAGGTTTGTGAGGGTTTGCCATTTCGAACCACTGTTCTAAATTTTGAAACCTATCAAAGGGAAGAAATTGGTGTGGGTGTTCATATCCACTCTTTTGATACCTTAAAAGACTATGTGATAAAAGAGCAACCACAACCAAGAAAGATAGATAAAACAAAAGTAAAAGGTAAAGAATACAGCGAGGAACATCATATAAAAGGAAAACCAAAAGAAGTCTTAGAATTATATCGGACGATTGATAAATTTTGCAGAGAACTCGACCCAACTGCAGTTCAAAAGAAATTTCTTGCCAGGTATGTCAGATATGCACATGAAAAAAATATCTTCTGTTGTGTTCACCTTCAAAAAAGTGGGCTTCGTGTTTGGTTAAAGCTTAATTATCTAGATTTAGAGAGTCCACCTGAATATGTTCGTGATGTTTCAAACATTGGGCATTGGGGAGTCGGCGATGTTGAACTTGCAATTGATAGCCTTGAGAGATTTCAAAATGCCAAGTTTTTGATACAAAAATCATTTGAAGAAAACAAATAAGTCCAGAGTGCTATGAGTTAAAAGTTAAGACCCCATTTCTCTCAGAGAGGCGGGGTTTTGTGGTTTTGAGGAGAATTGCTATTCTTCTAAATGTAACGTGGTCTAAAGAAGTTTCTTTTCTTTCAGGGCATCTTCTAAATCTGTTATTAATTTTTTGAGGTCCTTAAACCTTTCAATTGGTAATGAGATACCCTGTTTTGATGGTTTTAGTTCATCATCATCGTCCTTATACCAGATTCTAATATCAATACGCTTTTTGCCTCCATAATCTGAGATATAATGTTTCTGAATCTGTATACCTTTTGATAGGGTAGCTCTAAGCACTATTTAATAAGCCTCGGGCTTATTAATATCATGGAAAGACAGCTTGATCAACCCTTTGGTTTTGGCCTATAAAGTAGAAAGAAGGGAGGATC
>JAUWNK010000036.1 GCA_030612685.1 Desulfobacteraceae bacterium | reverse complement strand
GTAATTACATCATATCACAGGGGTGAACCTCCGTTACAAATTCATTATTCTTTACCTCAGAATCTATTGACTTAAATATTTATTTTCAATCCGGCAATCTACTCAAAGATAAAAAAACCACACCCATTTATTAATAGGTGTCGTTTTATTTTGTGACTATTTCCTATATCTGGTGGGGGGAAGTACCTAATTAACGTCTCGTAATTTATATCCGCCTAAGGCATAAAATTATAGGTCTTTTAGTGACAGCCGATTTTGCCTGCAATGGCGAAATGGAATATTGGAGTAATGGAGCAATGGAGTATTGGGTAGTATAAGCGGAAAAAGATTGAGGCGAAGACCATAAGTTCTATCTAAAGAACTCATTTAGTCCCACAGATCTAAATCAATAAGTCCTATACGGGCAGCGTATTTTATGAGCCCTACCTGACCCTGAACACCTGTTTTACGGACAATATTTGCCCTATGATTTTCTACCGTTTTTCTGCTTATACATAAGATATCTGCAACTTCCTGGTTAGAATGACCTTGTGCCAAGAGCCTGAGTACCTGCTTTTCCCTCTCTGATATGGGATCGGATTGTTCTTTTAGCTCTCTTTTTGCCTTGCCCCCGAAATAATCAGACAAAACTTGATCTGCAATGGGAGAGTCAAGATAATAACCGCCATTGTGGACGGTATTTATGGCGGCTATCAGATTTTCTTCGTCAGAATCCTTGAGAACATATGCCTTGGCACCTGCCTTTAAAACCTGATCGATATATGCCTTCTTGGCATGCATAGAGAGAATGACGACCTCTGTGTCCGGTAGCCTTTCTCTGATCTGGCGGGTGGCCTCTATCCCGTCCATCTTTGGCATTCCTATGTCCATAATAACTATTTTTGGTCTGTATTTCATGGCCGCCTCCAGGGCTTCAGCTCCGTTATCAGCTTCTGCCAAAATCTCAATGTTTGACTTTTCTGAAAGGAGTGATTTTAGACCCTTACGAAATATCCGGTGGTCATCAGCCAAAATAATCTTTATCTTATCTCTCATGCCTTTACTCCTTTTCTAAACGTGCTATAAGCCTTGTGCCTTTCCCCGGCTTGGATATGATCTTTAATTCTCCCCCGATATGGGCCAATCTCTCTCTCATACTAATGAGGCCAAGGGATTTTCTCTGGAAAGGAGGAAAAACATCATCTACCAGGAATCCTACCCCATTATCCTCAACAATAGCACTTATTGTACTCTCCGAGGATGTTAGACTTAAATAAGCCTCTGTTGCCCTGCTATGTTTTAAAATATTATTTAACCCTTCCTGGAAAAATCTATATATTGTAATGTTAGTTATAGATAGAAGAGGTTTTTGGATTCTCTCAATATTCCATTTAATTTTAATCTCTGAGCATGATTTAAATTCATGATAAAGCTCCTCCAGGGCAGACATAAGACCCAGATCTTTAATCAAGGGTGGATGTAATGTATGTGAGAGTTCCCGGATTTCCTTTATCGTTTTATCTGTAAGATATAAAAGCTCACTCAATTGGTCCTTTATGGTAGAGAGCTCATCTGGTATCTTTCTATTCGTCCTGGAAAGACCCATCTTTAAAGCGCTTAATAGTTGACCGATATTATCATGAATCTCCCTTGATAAAGATTCTCTCTCTCTTTCCTGGATATCTATGATCTGTCTCGAGAGCAACTTTATCTTTTCCTCGGCCTTTTTTGTCTCTGTTATATCTTGAAGAGTTTCTACGGCACCAATTGATCTTCCTTTTGAATCCTTCAGAGGGGCTGCTGTAAAATAGAGCCATTTTCCACCATGGCTCAGCCGGGGAAAATAATCTATGGCCTCATATGCCCCCTCTATCAGATCAGAGGTCATATATTTTCCTGGATACCATTGAGCAATATCATCTATTTTACCATCTACAAGCAGATCAACCATGCATGGTCTCTCTTCATTATAGAAGGCCTTCCACTGCTGATCAGTACCAACTATATCCTTGGCCTTTATCCCGCTGTACTCTTCCAGGGCCCTATTCCAGTAAGTAACTCTATGCTTATTATCTATGACAAATGTTGGAATAGGTGAACAATGCAATATATTCTCTAATTTCTCCTCATTCTTTCCAAGTGCATCCCCTGACCTTTTGCACTCAGTTGATTCTTTTTCTATCTCCTTAATCCTTTTTTCTAAATCTTCACGGATCGTTTTATTCACCATTGGGATGATTTCCTCATAGATCTTAAAAATAAAACTCCATGCTCTATGTACCCTGCGCTCAGCACATTTTCATTCCATATGGATAGATATAAATTTGGTGCCATTTAAATATCTATAATTTCAATAATTTGTGGAAATTCCGTTAATTTAATGCCCTACAAACCAACACCTGCGATAGAGCTCCTGCATGAGGGGCAATGGCCATCCTTAATTATATTTTTAATTATCGAATAACCCCACCTTTCAATCAATAGCTCTCCACATTTGTAACAATATGTACTTTCATTTCCCCTTCCAGGCACATTTCCCTCAAAAACATAATGGAGACCTGTCTTTAAACCTATTTCCCTTGCTATATGTAATGTTTCTACTGGTGTCCGTGGAAGGGTTGTCAATTTATGGGTCGGATAGAATTGCGAGATGTGCCAGGGGATATCTTTATCAACATCTTTTAGAAATTCAGCTATCTTCTGTATCTCATCCTGGCTATCGTTAAGTGTTGGAATGATCAGGGTTGTTACCTCAACCCATATTCCGAGTTTTTTTGCGAGCTTAATATTTTCCAAAACAGGCTCCAGCCGTCCGCCACATATCTCTTTGTAGAACTTATCAGTGAAGGCCTTTAAATCAATATTAATACCATCAAGATAAGGTGAAATCTCGCCTAAGGCCTCCGGGGTCATAAATCCATTACTCACAAAGATGTTTTTAATTCCCCTGGTGTGTGCTATCTTTGCCGATTCATAGGCAAGCTCAAAAAATATAGTAGGCTCGGTGTAGGTATAGGCAATCGATTTACAGCCTGTACTATCTGCCTCTTTTACTATTTCCTCTGGCCCCATCTTATCACCAACAATGTGTCCCATTTTCTCCCTTGAGAATTGGGATATGTCAAAGTTCTGGCAGTGTTTGCAGGTGAAATTGCATCCAACAGTGGCAATGGAATAGGCCCTGGAGCCTGGATAGAATTGGAAAAGTGGTTTTTTTTCAATAGGATCGATATGGGATGCTATGATTCTATCATAAACGAGGCTAAAAAGGGATCCATCTATATTCTGCCTTACCCCGCAGATGCCGTAGTTACCATCCTTTATAGTACATCGGTGGTTGCAAAGATTGCACTGTACTTTATTGTCAGAGAGCTTTTCATAGAGCATGGCCTCTTTCATAATTCTTATTTTCCCTTAAATATGGTCCTATCAAATAAATGGTCCTAAATGGTGTAGGGATTTTTTATATATACGATCATCGAAATATGAACATATCGCACCTTCGGTGCGGACCTGTAGGGGTTCGATTTATCGAACCCGCAATGACGGGCGTCATAAATGCCGCCCCTACAAGGACTTAAAAAGGAAATTCCTATACTGTCAAGTTACTGCAACAACCTAAGTGTGTCAAGGCATGCTTTACCCCAAAATCCGAGATTTATTTTATACGAATCAGTGTGTTTTATAATTTCAACCTGAAAAAATAATTTAGAGATCAGAAATCAATGCCATAATGTAGCCAGAGCCTCCAAAATAAATAACCGATTACCTTCTTAAGACCATGAAGTCCACCATTGACACCCATGCCACAAAGCCAATCCCCAAAGGCATCAGATGGGGTTCTCTAAAGGTAAAATTTCTTGCAGGCCATCATCACCCCTTATCTCACGGGTGTCTTCCTGGCTTTGTCCAATACCATTAAGCATCAAAATGAGAGGAAAAATATACTCGGATGGTTTGCACCCAAAGCACCATTACCAGGCTTTGGCAAATGTGTGTGGTAAAAAAACACGGAGCAAATCCTATAAAACCCTAACTGTAAAACAGTTATAGCATACTGGTAATCGCCCACCTAAATCGCCTTAGGTGCAAACTCCGCATATGGTGCAATTACCAACATTACATGGAGGGGATTCAATTGAGGCAAGAGCGAGGTTGTATTCTTCCTTTAGATATGATTTTTGGATACCATGATCAATAAAATCCCATGGAAGTCTTTCATTGAGCTCTTTTGCCCTGTAGACAAAAAAATCTGGATTGATATCTGATGATCGAAAGGTCTGTTTCCAATCTCTCTTATTCCTATGCGCGATTAATAGCATCTGCCCTACCCTTCTGTCACCCATAGAAAGTAGGCTCTGTATATATGCCCATTTTGGGACATCAAAACTAATCCCAATACCTCCCTCACCTGACAGGGCTCTCTTTATTGTTTTCTGCTTTTCCTTGAGCGAGTCAACTGTATCCATAGGAAACCACTGGAAAGGAGTAGATGGTTTTGGAACAAAACAATTAATACTTAATTTGATTCTACCTATCCTTTTCCTGCCTTTACTTTCCTTTATTAAATAATGCCTTATAGATTTAACCAGACCAATAATGTCCTTTATATCCTCCCTTGTTTCAGTTGGCAGACCGATCATAAAATATAGCTTGATATGAAAAAAGCCCATCTTTGTTATGAGTATAATTGCCTCTATAATCTGCTCGGTTGTCAATTTTTTGTTGATAACCCTCCTTAACCTTTCACTACCTGTCTCCGGAGCAATAGTCAGAGTTTTCTGGCTGCTTCTATTTAAATTCTCTATCAAGCCTTTTGTTAATGAATCTGCCCTGAGGGAAGAGACAGAAAAATCACCACCTATGTCAAGTATATAACTGGTCAATCTTTCTATTCCTGGGAAGTCAGAAACTGATGGACTTATAAGACCGATTCTGTTGTTTTCAGCTAAAATCTTTTCAAATGATGTAAATATTTCCTCCTCTTTTATAACTCTTGGAGGCCTGTACACATAACCAGCGGCGCAAAATCTGCACCCAATACCACATCCACGGTTAAGTTCTACAAGAACAGTATCAGAGAATTCCGTAGATGGTGTAATTATCCGCGATCGGCGCAAAGGCCCCTTAAAGGACACCTGCCTTGCAGCCTTTACCTTAGTAGGTATGGAAGGGATTAAAGGCTCAAAGGAGGCAATTGTCCCATCTCCCTTATATTCAACATTATAAATAGAAGGACAGTATACACCCTCAACCTCCTCTGCCAAAATTCTCAGGGTCTTCTCTTTTTTAACAGAAGATGACGCGATATCAAGATAGGTTTGAAAGAATGCTTTCAAGATAACCTCACCTTCCCCAATAAGGAAACAATCTATGAAGTTGGCCAGAGGCTCTGGGTTCATAAAGGTTGTTACACCACCCGCTATGATGAGGGGATAATCTTCTCCCCTATCCTTACTCATGAGGGGAATCTTGCTCAAGTCAAGCATGGTCAGGATATTTGGATAATCATTTTCAAATGAAAGGGAAAATGCTAAAAGATCAAATTTTAGAAGGGGCGTCTGTGACTCTAAAGAAAGGAGGGGTTGATCTGTCTTTTTATATATGGATAATACCTCTTCTTCTGGTAAAAATGCTCTCTCTGCCACTATTGCGGGATTATCATTCAATATTCCATAGACCACCTGGAAGCCAAGATTGGACATGCCAACATGGTAATAGTTAGGATAGATCAGGGCCACAGATATCCTGCCACCCCATTCCTTTATTACTGTACCTCTCTCTTTTGAAAGTATGCTTCTATAGAGAGTGGTAATTTTTGACATTAATCTGCTTGCTTCCTTAAAAATGTAGGATACTCTAAATTTTCCTTTTGAAAGACCCTCTGGAATATACCCTTTTTCCCGGAGTTCAAACCTGTCTCTGTTAGAGGCTTATCATCATTTTCCTCAGCTAACCTCCTCTGGAAGGTTGGTTTATCAAGATCCTCTTTTAACCTTACTGTCCAGCTCTCTTCCGTATCTTCAGGGCCAAGATCCCTTATATTAATAACCTTTTTATCCCTATTTCCACTGATACCAGTTGCAATAATGGTTATCCTCATCTCATCGTCCATCTTATCATCAAAGACCATACCCCATATAATCTCTGCATCTGGATGGACCTCATTTTTTATAAAGGAAGATGCCTCGGTAACCTCATCCATAGTCATCTTGATAGAACCAGTGATGTTGATTAGAACACCTTTTGCCTGAGCAATCGAGATATCCTCTAACAGGGGGCTGTTAATGGCCATCTGTGCTGCCTCAAGGGCCCTATCTTCCCCTCCGGCTTTCCCTGTACCCATTATGGCTGTCCCCATTTGTTCCATGACCCTCTTAACATCGGCAAAATCGAGATTAATGAAGCCAGGAATCATAATAAGATCAGATATTCCCTTGACTGCATAGAGAAGGACGTCATCGGCCTTTTTCATGAGATCCAAAAAAGGTGTATCTTTATTCCCTAATGCTCTTAGACGCTGATTTGGGATGATAAGTAGGGTGTCAACCTCCTTTTTTAACTTCTCAATTCCGGTTAGGGCTATTTTCATCCTTCTTTCACCCTCGAAGTCAAAGGGTTTTGTTACAACTGCCACTGTCAGGGCCCCATTATTTTTACCCTCCCTGGCGATTATTGGTGAAGAGCCTGTTCCAGTTCCTCCTCCCATGCCTGCGGTAATAAATATCATATCCGCAGCTTTAGTAGCATCCCTGATTGCCTCAACGCTCTCCTCTGCAGCCAGGCTTCCCCTATCTGGGTCAGCTCCAGCCCCTAATCCATGGGTTAGATTGGCCCCCAATTGCAATTTATTAAGGGCAGAGCTAAGATCAAGGATCTGTTTATCAGTATTTACGGCAATGAAGTCCACCCCCTTAAGTCCAGCAGCAATCATGTTATTGATTGCATTGCCTCCTGCGCCTCCCACGCCAAAAACCTTTATCTTGGCGCTTGGACTTTCTTCAACAAATTCGTATCTCATAATTACCCTCCCTTCTTGATTTACGTTTTGGAATTTTTTGGAGCGAAGCCCCTAAGTTCTTTATTCTCCTTCTGTAAACCATCTTCTCATCCTGGATACTATCCGGTTAAAGATATTTGTATCCCTTATCCTAAATTTCTTCTCTCTCTGCTTTGAGCGAGCGCCATAGAGGACAAGACCTACTGCTGTTGCGTACATGGGGCTGTTGACAATCTCTTTTAATCCCCCAATATTATCAGGATAACCCACCCTGGCAGGCATATTGAAAACTTGTTCCACTATTTCCGGTACACCTGGCAGGAGAGAAGACCCTCCGGTGACAACAACACCAGAGGTGACCAGACCATCATAACCAGACCTAATCATTTCCTGGTGAATAAGGCTAAAAATCTCTTCCACACGTGGCTCTAAAATCTCCCCCAGCAATTGCCTACTGATAGTCCTTGGTTTCCTGCCACCTACACTTGGAACCTCAATGGTTTCATCCTTACCGATAAGGGAGATGAGGCCACATCCATACTTTATCTTTATCTTTTCCGCTTCTTTAAAGGGGGTCCTGGCTCCAATGGCAATATCATTGGTCAGGTTGTCACCACCTAAGGTCAATACAGATGTATGTTTTATGGAGCCTTGGGAAAATATGGCTAAATCGGTAGTCCCGCCTCCAAAATCTATTAATGCAACGCCCAAATTGCTTTCCTCATCTGTAAGGGTCGCCTCACTGGATGCAAGGGATTCAAGAATAATATCGTAAACATCAAGACCTGCCCTATTGGCGCACTTGATAATATTCTGGGCCGATGTAACCGCTCCAGTTACTATATGTATCTTAACCTCAAGGCGGACACCTGACATCCCTGCGGGATCACTGATACCAGCCTGATCATCAACAATAAATTCCTGAGGTAGAGCATGGATCATTTCTCTGTCCATTGGAATTGCAACTGCCCTGGCTGCATCAATCACCCTCTCAATGTCTACTTTGGTTACCTCCCTGTTCTTTAAAGCTATAACCCCATGACTGTTAAAACCCTTTATATGGCCCCCTGCAATTCCAGCATACACAGAACTTATCTCGCAGCCAGCCATAGTTTCTGCCTCTTCTATGGCCTCTTTTATGCTATTTACCGTGTTTTGGATGTTGATCACCATGCCCTTCCTCAGCCCGATAGATGGGTGAGATCCCATTCCTATAATATCAACCATCCCATCAGGCCTCACTTCCCCAACCACTGCACAGATTTTACTCGTGCCTATGTCAAGGCCTACAATCAATTCCTCCATCATAACCAACCCCCCTTAAAGTGCCTAAAGTTCAAAGTGAGCTAAATCAGCCTCAGGCTGATAAAGTGCCTAAAGTGGAATGATAAGCAGGCAGTGGCTCATCTCAGATAGACTTACTCCTTTAGATTTTGAATTGTGCCTCAATCCGCAATCCCTAATTTAATCCCTGAATCCCTTAATTAGTCTATGTTTACTGCCTTAATTTTAGGCACTTTAGCTCACTTTAGGCACTTATAACTTTAATTATTTAGACCACTCTATCCTTAAACGCCACCACCCCCCTATCACAATAATCCAAATCTATTGATCTGGCTTGATAGAGTCGATTTGTGGCTCTCAGGTGTTTGATCATATGCTTTAATGAATCAATTTTTCTGAAAAAAGCCTCTTTCCCAAAAAAGACCTTAAAAGGCAATCTATTAAAATAGATGGTAAGACTTCCATCTTCTTCCACATGGACCTCTGATAGCTCTTTTACCGATAATTGGGTATCCTCTAAGTAAAGGGCATCTAAAAAAAATGCGACCCTCTTAAGATATTCTCCATTTCTTTTATCACCTGCGGACAGGCCGGTTACTACAGGAAAATCGATACAATCATCCCTTTCAACCTCTTTAAATATAATCCCCTCTCTGTCCATGAGGTACATCCGCTCTAACAGTACTATTGTTACTGGCTCCTCATTTTCTGCTTTGATATAAAGGGTATGTGGAAATTCTTTCTTTAAGAAAACAGATTTTATCCATGGATGTCCCTCGATATTTCTCTTTATGGCAGTGGGATCAATAGAGAAAAGACTTTCCCTTTCCTTAATACCCGATATTTTGATTATCTCTTCCCTTAAATCATCATTAACCCCGGTGACAACAATATTATGCAATCCAAAATAGGGTGATGAAGAAAGAAATCGACATGCAGAGACAAAGGTTAAAGAAAGCCCTCCAAGCACTAAAAGGAATAGAAATATTTTAATCAGGCCAAAACCTAATTGGCCTAAGGCTCTCTTAAAGAGCAAAAAACCTTTCTGCCTATCCCTCTTTACGGATTGATGATCTAATACAGAACCCCTTTTCACCCTTTACCCACCACCTTTATCTCAGGAATTAATTGGATATTAAACATCTCTATCACCTTAACCATTGCCAGATCCATAAGGGCCAATATGTCAGAAGCCGAGGCCTTACCCTTATTAACAATGAAATTGGCGTGCTTAGGTGATATCATCGCCCCCCCTATACTCCTACCCTTTAAACCAACTGCATCGATCAACCGGCCTGCATAATTACCCTCAGGGTTTTTAAAAATAGATCCGGCAGAGGGCATATCAAAAGGAAATCTCTGTTTTCTTCGTTCAATGTTAGAAATTACCTTTTTCTTTATTGAAGCAGGCTTATCGAATTTTAGATTCAGCCTTGCATTGAGGATTATCTCCTCTGTGTTTAATTCAAGTCCCCTATATTTAAATTTAAGATTTAAACTATCTTTCCTTTCTACCATTGCTCTCCTTGTAAGAATTGCTACCTCCCTGATCACATCTTTAATCTCTTTGCCCCAACTTCCTGCATTCATGGCCACTCCTCCACCCAGGGTTCCTGGAATTCCTGCCAGAAATTCCACTCCAGCAAGACCCTTCTCTGTGCAAAAATTAACCACTTTATTTAAGAGTAGACCCGCTCCAGCTAAGATACTTGGCTCTGCCATATTGATATCCTCAATCGAGGCAAAGGATCCATCCAAGATAATCGCCACCCCTTCTAATCCTCCATCCCTCACAAGGAGATTACTCCCTGCTCCCAGAATCAAATATGGAATCCCCTCATCCATTAAAAATGCCATCATTTCCTTTAATTCCTTTAGATTTCCGGCCCTGTACATCGCCTCCGCATTACCCCCAACCCTGAATGTTGTATATTGACTCAAGGAGACATCAAAAAGTATTGCCTCACCTCCGATCTCTTTCATTCTCTTCTTGATATGAGCATCCATTCTCAAGTGCCTAAAGTGAGCCCGCCCTGGTGCGACGTGATTTGAATATACACTAGCTTCTGATGTATCACCAATCCTCGTTTACCTCTGTTAAGTCAGGTTTTGCCAGGTCTGGGCCAGGGCTAAAGTGACTAAAATGCCTAAAGTTAAAAAAAGTTCACCGTTATCCGTTGACCTTTATTGTGTCAACTCCCTATTGCACTCATTACTGCTTACTACCTACTTTCATCAATCCCTCAATCCCTAAATTCCTAAATTCGTTTCAACAACTCTGTTCCGACAAGGTGTATATCGCCAGCACCGAGGGTTAAAACCAAATCACCTTCCTCTATCTCATTTAGAAGAAGGGATATAATATCCTCTTTACTGGAACAAAAATTAACCGCCCTGTGACCATGATCTTTTATTCCCTGATAAAGGAACCTGCTATCTACGCCTGGTATAGGTTCTTCGCCTGCCCCGTAGATAGGTGTAATGATCAGAAAATCCGCCTGATTAAAGGAGGTGACAAATTTATCATACAAATCTCGTGTTCTTGTGTACCTATGAGGCTGAAAAACAACTACCAATCTTCGATCAGGCCAGCATTCTTTAGCTGTACTTATAGTTGCCACTATCTCTGTAGGATGGTGGCCATAATCATCCAGGAATATTATGCCGCCCCTTTCATCTCTTATCTCGAAGCGCCTTTTAAGACCTCCAAGGTTCTTGAGACCCTCTCTAATATCTTCAAAATCAATATCCAGCTCCAGCCCTACCCCTACTGCTGCCAAGGCATTCAACACATTATGGTCTCCAGGGATACAGATAGTGATTGTACCTGCTAACCTATTTTTAAAGGTAACGACAAAACTGGTGTTCAGCTCCTCTTTTGATATCTCACTGGCCCTTATATCCGCTTGAGGATTTAGACCATATGTCAGATAACTCTTTCTAAGTTTAGGGATTAATCCCTGGACCTCTTTGTCATCAAGACACAGAATAGCCCTACCGTAAAAAGGGATCTTGTTGACAAAATCAACAAATGTCCTCCTGAGATCATTCATGGAGCGATAAAAATCCATATGTTCATAATCTATATTGGTAATAACAGCCATGCTTGGGGAGAGAGCAAGAAAGGAGCCGTCACTTTCATCTGCCTCAGCCACCAGAAAATCACTATTCCCTAATCTCGCATTAGAGCCTCCCCATATATTCAATCTCCCTCCAATAACAACGGTTGGATCAAGACCACCCCTGGTCAAAATCGAAGCAATCATACTGGTAGTGGTAGTTTTTCCATGGGACCCTGCTACAGCTATCCCGTATTTAAGTCTCATCAGTTCTGCCAGCATCTCCGCCCTTGGTATTACAGGAACGGATCTTTCCCTTGCCTCAACTATCTCCGAGTTATCATCCTTTACTGCCGAAGAGAAAACTATAACATCTGCCCTATCTACATTTTGAGGCCTATGCCCAAAAAATATCTTTCCACCAAGACCTGAGAGATGCTCTGTGACCTCGGTTCTCTTGATATCTGACCCGCTAATAGAGTAGCCTAAATTAATGAGGAGCTCTGCTATACCACTCATTCCAATCCCGCCGATACCTACTAAATGTATATGTTTTACCTTGCCAAAAATTTTCATATCGTCCGTTGCCTGCCCGCAACGCTCTCGCTTGCGAGGCGGGCGGGTCTGTTATCTCTTGTTTTCAATTTAGGCACTTTAGGCACTTTTTATAAGTTCCATCAACTGTTCAGCTATGATTCCCCCTGCCCCTGGTCTTCCAGCCTTCAAGGCAAGAGATGACATCCTTTGAAGCACATCTGGGTTTTCCATATACCTTCTAACCTTCCTGGCCAAGGTGTTACTGTTAAGATCCCTTTCCATTAATATATCTGCCCCCCCAGTTTCCTTCAAGACCATGGCATTAATGTCCTGGTGCTTATTAGCTGCATATGGGTAAGGTATAAGGATTGATGGTTTGCCTAAGGCAGCCAACTCAGCAATAGTAGTTGCGCCTGCCCGGCAGATAATCAGATCGGCCCTTCTGTAAGCAGAGGCCATATCCTCTATAAAGGCCTTTACTTCTCCATCAAGTCCAAGGGTATGATAATCGTCAATTACCTTTCCGAAATCTTCCTTGCCTGTCTGATGGATTACAAAAGGAACAAGACCCTCCGCCTTCAACTCCTCAAGAGCAGATACAACCGCCCTGTTTATTGCCCTGGCTCCTTGACTTCCGCCCATAACCAAAATTACAAATCTTTGTTTAACCCCTCTGGGAATTGGTTTTATGTGCAAAAGTTCATCCCTTATAGGATTACCGCTAAAAAAGAGATTTCCCCTTTTGAAATACCTCTTGCTTTCCTTAAAGGATATAAAGACCCTTTTAACTAAAGGAGCTAAGATTCTGTTTGTTAGACCTGGAAAAGAATTCTGCTCATGTATAGCTGTTGGTATTCCAAGAAACCAGGCACACAGGCACACTGGCCCAGATGAATAGCCTCCTACGCCAACTATCAGATGAGGTTTAAAATCTCTAATTATTGAAAGCGACTGAATTAAGCTCATAGGTATCTTAAAAAGGACTGTTATCCCCCTTAAAAGACCTTTACCTATCATACCCTCAACATCAATTGATCTAACCTCAAATCCAGCCCGTGAAAGAATCGCTCTCTCCATTTTCCTTCTACCAACGATAAAAAGGATACTTACGTCATCACATCTTTTTTTTAGCTCCCTAACAATTGCTATCCCCGGAAATAGGTGCCCACCTGTGCCTCCGCCAGCAATTATTATTCTTTTTCCGTTGCATGTTTTCCGTTGTCCGTTGATCATTGCTAATTGACAATTGCTAATTGACCATTCGACTTTTCCTTCATTCGTTGACCATTATTAGTTTGAAACGAGTAACTACTTCCATTACCTTGCCATAACCATGGTCTTTTTTGATATATTCATCAATATTCCCATACCTATGAGACTAACAATGAGAGAGGACCCGCCATAACTTATAAAGGGAAGTGTTAAACCCTTAGTAGGCAAAAGGGCCATAACAACACCCATATTAACTATTACCTGCACTGCCAACATACAACTTATCCCCAGGGCAAGATATGTCCCAAAAAGCTCCGGGGCATTTAAAGCAATCTTGATTCCCCTGATTACAACAAGCGCAAAAAGGATTAATAAAACACTTATTCCTATAAATCCTATTTCCTCAGCTATTATCGACATTATAAAATCGGTATGGGGTTCTGGTAGATAAAAGAGCTTTTGTTTGCTTCTTCCCAGTCCAACTCCAAAGAGCCCCCCCGAACCAAAGGCCAGAAAAGAGTGGATTATCTGAAAACCGAATCCCTGAGGATCTTCCCAAGGGTTTAAAAATGCCCACCATCGATGAAGCCTGTAAGCGGACTGTGTTATCAGGTAAAAAACAACAGGGGCTATGAGGCCTAACAGGACAAGGAGCTGCCCTAAATGCACTCCACCTATAAAAAGGAGGATCAACACCCACATTCCTATAATTATAGCTGTTCCAAGGTCTGGCTGGAAAAGAATAAGGGTAATAAAGATTGCTGCCACAAATAAGTGCGGAAAAAGCCCATGTAAGAAAGTCCTCATGTTCTCAACGTTTTTGCTCATACTATAAGCCATGAAAATGCCGAGTGACAACTTTGCTGCTTCTGATGGCTGCATTGAGATAAAGCCAAACCTGAACCATCTCTGGGCACCCCCTACTTTATATCCAATCCCCGGTACAAGCAGTAAAATCAATAAAATTAAACTCAAGCCCAGAAAAAAGTAGACCAATCTTCTGTATAAAAGGTAATTAACATTCTTTGCTAAGATCATAAGGAGAAGACCAAAAAGACAAAAGATAGCCTGCCTTTTAAGATAGTAATAGTGATCCCCAAATTTCTCCTGTGCAAGAATTGAACTGGCACTATAAACTGCAACCAATCCAATGCCAATCAACAGTATAACAGCGAGGAGAATAACAGGATCATAGTTATAAACATCATTTTTCTCATGCACCATTTTTTAATCTTCTAACCGCCTCTCTAAAGACCATCCCCCTGTGTTTAAAGTCTCTAAACATGTCAAAACTCGCGCATGCTGGTGCAAAGAGAACAACATCTCCTTCCTGGGCCTGATCAAATGCAAGAGATACCGCATTAATCATATTAGTTGCCTTACTCCATGATATTTTACTGTCAAATGCCTCTGCCAGAAGGCAACTCGCCTCCCCCAAAA
Organism: Desulfobacteraceae bacterium; assembly: GCA_030612685.1. Taxonomy (GTDB): domain Bacteria; phylum Desulfobacterota; class DSM-4660; order Desulfatiglandales; family B25-G16; genus JAUWNK01. Next base: position 5,793 of record JAUWNK010000036.1, on the reverse strand, counting down.
AAACAGCCCCCTTTACCCTGTTAGATGCTGCCTTAACAAGGGGAAAATAATCACTGCCCTTATGTCTGCCCCCGGCGATCAATACAACTGGCCTTGAAAAACTGATAATAGATTTTATAGCCGCATCTATATTCGTTGCCTTTGAATCGTCATAAAAATCTACTCCTTTTACAGTATCTACAAGCTCAATCCTATGGGGCAGACCCTTAAAATGATCAATCACATCCTGTATGGCAGAGGGAGAGATCTTTAGGACCAAACATGTTAGGATTACAGCCATCAAATTTGCCCTGCTATGGCTGCCAGGCAATGAAAATCTGTCCAGATTCAATGTAATTATCTTCTCCCCGGAAAGTGTCGCCTTTATTGATCCATTATCTAAAAATGCGTGTAGCCCGAGCCTTCTTTTCAATCCATACCTATATACATTGGCTCCCTTTTTTGGTTCTAACTTTCTTAGCCAGGTATCATCATCATTTAAGATGAGGATCTGCCCTGGCCCCTGGTTTGCAAAAATCCTTTCCTTGGATCTTGCATAGGATTGATAATCTGCGTACCTATCCAGATGATCAGGGCTTATATTAAGAATCAGGGACACAAGGGGTGAAAAGGTTTGGGTGGTATCAAGTTGAAAGCTGCTTACCTCGAGCACCACATAATCAGCTCTCTGCTCTCCTGCTACATAATTAGTGAGTGGACGGCCAATATTTCCACCAACAAAGACTCGTTTCCCTCCCTTACGGAGCATATCACCTATTAAATTTACAACCGTTGACTTACCGTTTGTTCCTGTTACAGCTATAAATGGTGTTTTTAAATATCGACTGGCAAGCTCCATCTCCCCTATTATAGGAACTCCCTTTTTCCTGGCCCCGGCAAGTGGCTTGATATCAAGACAGACACCAGGGCTGACAACAATCAAATCCGTCTCCAGAAAGGTCCTCACCTTGTGCCCGCCAAGCTCAAGTTTAATGCCTGATTTTAAAAGATCAGCTAAGACGTCTTTATTTAGATCAGACTCTTTTTGTATTTCACTAACAGTTACTTGAGAACCTTGTTTAGCAAGCCAGCGTGCAGCAGCCAGGCCACTCTCACCAAGGCCTACCACCAGGACACTGTTTTTAATTTTCAATTGAGAATTGAAATCCTTCAATTAATTACCTCAACTTGAGTGTACTCACTGAAAGCAGGGCAAGCATAATTGCAATAATCCAGAACCTGATAGTCACCTTTGGTTCTGGCCATCCCTTTAGTTCAAAATGGTGATGTATAGGGGCCATTCTGAATACACGCCGACCACCGGTTATTTTAAAGTAGCTGACCTGCAATATAACGGAGATGGCCTCAACCACAAAAAGCCCACCAACAAGGATAAGGGTTATCTCCTGCTTGCAAATTACGGCTATCATTCCTAAGGCAGCGCCCAAGGAAAGGGAGCCTGAATCTCCCATAAACACCTGAGCAGGATAAGTGTTGTACCATAAAAACCCCATACCTGCCCCTACCACAGCCCCGCAAATCACAGAAAGTTCTCCTGCACCGCTTACATATGGAATCTGCAGGTACTGGGCAATCTTTATATGTCCGGCAAGATACGAAAACACGAGAAAGCTAAGGAAAGCTATAATAATCGGTCCTATAGCCAGACCATCCAATCCATCGGTTAGGTTAACTGCATTGGATGCACCTACCACAACCAAAACAACAAGGATTATGTAACCCATGCCAAGGTCAGGTAAAAAATTCTTAAAAAAGGGAAAACTAAGCCTGGAATCAAACCCAGTGTGGTTGTACAGTATTATTCCAGCGAGGGCGGCAATTCCAGCCTGCATGGAAAATTTACTCCATGCCCTTAGCCCCTTACTGCTCTTTTTTATCACCTTGAGATAATCATCCAAAAACCCAATAGCGCCAAAAAGAAAAGTAACAAGTAAGACCAGCCAGATATATAAATTCTTTGGCTCCACCCAGAGAAGTGCGGATATAAAAATCGAAATCAGTATAAATAATCCCCCCATGGTGGGGGTTCCCACCTTATTCTTATGGTTCGGGGGCCCATTGTCTCGGATATATTGACCAATCTGGAGTCTCCTTAACCTTGGAATTATCCAGTACCCAAGTACTAAAGAAATAAGAAGGGCAGTCAGGGTTGCATAGATAGTCCTGAAGGTTATGTATTTAAATACATTCAGAAACGAGTAATCGGTATGAAACATATAAATCAACTTATAAAGCATTTGATCTATCCCCTAACTTTCTAACCTTTTACCAATGCAAGTGAATTAAAGTGAGCTAAAGTTAAAAGTTAACTTTAGGCATTTTAGGCACTTTTTACCCCAAAATATCCTTTAATAACCTCAACTACCTTATCCAAGGCCACCTTCCTTGACCCCTTCAGAAAAACAATGTCACCTTCTCTGACTTGCGCCTTTATTGCATCGATCATCTCAGCATGGTTAGCTGCAAGGTATGCCTTTTTTATATCCATACCCCCTTTACAAGCCCCTTCAATAATCTGCCTGCCATGTTCACCCAGGACAACTAAATATCTTGCTCCCGCACCAGCTACAAGTTGACCTGCATCAAAATGGTATTTCGAGGCCTCCTTACCCAATTCCATCATCTCTCCAAGCCCTACTACCAGATCCTGCTTTTTTAAGGCCTTAATGGTCTGGAGAGCAGCCATTAGAGAGGATGGATTGGAATTATAGGTATCATCAATAATCTGGATACCCCCCTTCAAATCTATAATCTGAAAACGACCTTTAAGTGGCCTGAAATCCTCTAAACCCTGGGCAATAAATTCACTTGATATAGATGAACAAAATGCTATAGCCGCACTACCCAATGCATTGAAGATATTATGAATTCCCGGGAGCTTTATTTTAACAGGCACCCTCTCACCCTTAATGTATATATTGAAGGCCTGAGTGCAATATCCGATCTCTTTTATATCTCCAGCCCTTACCTGATTCATCTTACCTAATCCAAAGGTAATTATTTGCCCTTGAAATATTGAAGCCAACCTTGCATATAATTCATTATCTCCGTTAAGGATTGCGGTTGACTCCTGAGACATCTCTCTTAAAAGCTCACCTTTGGCCTTGATTACCCCATTTAAATCACCTAATCCCTCTAAATGGGCTCTTGCTACATTGGTTATCATCCCTATATCAGGCTCAGCAATCCGGGTTAACCGGGCAATCTCGCCAGCCCTGTTCATTCCCATTTCTAAAACAGCCATCCTGTGATCTTCTTCTAATAATAAGATCGTCAGAGGTAAGCCTATGAGATTATTGAAATTACCAGGACTCTTCATTGTATTTGCCTTTAGAGAGAGAATCGAGGCAGTCATCTCCTTTGTTGTGCTTTTGCCATTGCTTCCGGTTATGGCTATTACTCTGCCCCCCCATTGCTTTCGCCACCACAAGGCCAGATCACCCAGGGCCTTGAGGGTTGATGAAACGGTAATTACCGCCGGATTGTTAATCGAAAGCTCCTTACGTCTATTGTTGTTAGATTCTATAATTACGCCAGCGGCTCCGGCATTGATTGCCTCGGCCAAAAAATTATGACCATCGTATATTTCGCCCTTGAGGGCCAAGAACATGTCACCAGGGATCATCCTTCTCGAATCAGTTGAAAGACCTCTAATGAATTTATCTGGCGAGCCAGATATCTGCCTTCCCCCTATTGCTGAAACTACCTCGTTTACGGTTATTTCTCCCCACTTTGCAGTCATTCAATTTCCTCTCAAGAACTCGCTGCCAGGGCTGCCTCTTCCACATCATCAAAATGTCTCTTTTCGTTTCCAATAATTTGATAATCTTCATGCCCTTTACCAGCGATTAAAACAATGTCTTCTTTTTTAGCCATATTGATGGCACCTTGGATAGCCTTTCTCCTGTCCAAAATAATTTCATAGCCCCTTTCTTTAAATAGGTGACTTAGATCAATCCTCTTTAGCTCTGATTTTTTTATACCAAGCTCAATATCATCGACAATTTCTGATGGTTCCTCTCCTCTCGGGTTGTCTGAGGTAATTATGACAAGATCACTATATTTCCCTGCAACCCTACCCATATCTGGCCTTTTGCCCTTGTCTCTGTCACCTCCACATCCAAAAACTGTAATCAATTTTCCTTTAGTTAGCTGTCTTAATGTTTGGAGCACCTTTTCCAGGGCATCAGGACTGTGTGCATAATCAACAAGCAAGGAAAGTCCTCTTCTATTCTTTACTCTCTGTAGCCTGCCAGGAATAGACTCAAGCCTTCTTATGCCCCTTGAGATAATCTTTAGGTCTATATTTAGGCTAAAGGCAGTGGCAGCAGCCCCCAGTATGTTATAGACATTTACCTGACCTAAAAGGGAAGAGGTAATAGGCATATCCCCAGCCGGTGTAACCAATCTAAAACGTAAACCACGCTGGCGGGTCTCTATATCAGTAGCCCTAAATAAACAATTATCTCCAAGACCATAACTCACAACAGAAGCCTTTGTTTTTTTTTCTAATATCCTGCCTTTTGGGTCATCCATATTGATTACTGCCTTTACCTGATCTCTTTCTTTGTCCTCTCCTAATGAATAAAAGAGCTTCTGCTTTGCTTCAAAATACTCTTCCATTGTTGAGTGGTAGTCGAGATGATCCCTGGAGAAATTAGTAAATATTGCCCTTGACCAATTCAATCCCCTTGTCCTTCCTTGGTCAAGAGAATGGGATGAAACCTCTACTATAAGATCGGTCACACCCGCATCTCTCATCTCACTTATAACTCTCATCAAATAGGTAGATTCAGGCGTAGTTAATGATGCCTTAAAAGACTTTCCCTTAAACCTATAACTTATGCTCCCAATAACGCCTACATTACTGTCCGCTTCCTTCAATATTGACTCCAGGACGTAACTTGTTGTTGTCTTCCCGTTAGTACCGGTGATACCAATTAAATTCATATCCTTAGCAGGATAATTGTAAAACCGGGCAGCCAGTTCAGAAAGGGCAACCCTTGTATCAGGCACCCTGACAACAGTTACATCCTTAAATACCCTTTCAGCACCTTCTACTACTAATGCATGGGCACCTCTCTGAACGGCTTGATCCAGATACCTATGCCCATCTTGATCACTCCCCCTGACAGCAATAAATAGGTAGCCTTTTTTGACAGCACGAGAATCATTGGTCAGCCCCTTGATCTCAAGATTTACCTTTCCATGTTGCTCCAGGATGCTTAGCCCCTTCAATAAGTAATCAAGCCTCATTGTCCGTTGTCCGTTGACTGTTGTCCGTTGCTTCTTAACTTTAGGCACTTTAGGCATTTATAACTTTAGGCATTTTTCACCTTCAACCTGGTGGTTTAAATGTGACAGTGAGTAATCCACCTTTTTTAAAAGGTATACCAGGCGCTGGAGTTTGATCCACAGCCCGCCCGCTTCCCTTAATAACCACCTTAAACCCAAGCGCCTTTGCTTTTCCTAAAACATCTCTCACTCCGAGCCCTTTCAAATTAGGTATTGAGCCGGGCAAATCAGGGTCTAAGTATTCTATTTCCTCTTTTTTTCCTATGGAGTAGGAAAGATTTTGTCGACCTGCTAGCTCGTTCCTCGCAGTGGCAGGCGTGAATGATGGGGCGACATTTAGGTAGTTAAGAGTCCAGTAGCCAACATCACTAAAAACAGGGGCTGCAACAATCCCCCCATATGGTTTTCCTTTTGGTTCATTAAGGGCTACCAAAATTACTATACCAGGAGAGTGGGAAGGAGCAAAACCACCAAAAAATGCCACAAATTTTTCATCTG
>JAUWNK010000094.1 GCA_030612685.1 Desulfobacteraceae bacterium | reverse complement strand
CGGTTCGGACATCGCAGGCCTCCTTGGTAAAATGTTTATCTTGGAAGACAAACTTATATCCTCGGAGATACCGGATGTCCATTCTATTTGAAATCACTTATTATTCCCCTTCTTCTTATCAACTACTTTGGAGATGATCCGTTTTTTTTAACTTTAGACACTTTAAATCCTGGCCCAGACCTGGCCTATAATCTCAATAGGCTGATCCGAGCACGTAGTACCTTTATAGACTTAACATTTTGATTTAAGTACGTCGCGCCAGGGCGGGCTTTAGCTCACTTTAGGCACTTTTTATTGATCCACGCTTACATTCCCCTTTTTGATTTCATTGAGAACAAATTCTTTACCCCTCAATATATGCTCCCTAACAAGCATTTCCACCTTTTTGGCCTCTCTTTTCTTTATGGCCTTTATTATCTCTTTATGATCCTTGTTTGATAGGTGGGCCATTTCCTCTGAATTTAGTATAACCTTCCTCAAAAGGAAAATCTCATCTCTCAGGCCATGTATCATCTTGATCAATCTCGGGCTCCTGCTCAAGGCATATAGGAGTTCGTGAAAATCGGTATTTATCCTTTTTAATTCCTTAAGATCGTGTCTATCCAGGTGTCTTTGAAACTCATCTATTTTATCATTTAGGGGTAATAGTTCTTTATCAGTATATCTTATAGCAGCAAGGTAGGCGGCAAAGCTCTCCAGGATACTCCTTATGTCGAATGTCTCTTCAATATCAGATAGACTCAGCCCCCTGACCACATACCCTCCCTTAGGGAGGGTCCTTAGAAACCCCTCAGCTTCCAGTTTATGTACCGCTTCCCTGACCGGAGTCCTGCTTATACCCATGAAATTAGCTATCTCACTTTCTATTATGCGTTTTCCGGGAGGGATTTCACCCCTTAAAATCATTCCTTTAACCTGTTCAAAGACCTGGTTGCCGAAGTTTTCCTTTTTTAAGGTACTTAATGAAGGGAGATCCAATCTGCTTGGATCTATTCCGTGTTTTTCCATAACCTTTAAACCTTAAACAATCCCCTCTTCCTTGAACTTGGCCAGATCACTTTCAGTGTAACCAAGCATATTGCAATATATTTCCCTGTTGTGCTCCCCAAACCTTGGTGGAAAAGAGAGGGTATTTTTGGCATCTTCAAGAAATGGTGTTACAAAAGGTGGTGGTGCAAGTGTAAGCTCAAGGCCCGATTTAGAATCCCTGGATTTAAGAAGTGTCTTTTTAATGAGATAATCATCCAAAACCTCAGAAATACCATGTATCTTGCTTATAGGTAACCCAATCTGATTAAAAAGCTTTATGAGTTCTTCTGAGGTAACAGTAGACAATATCTCACTTATGGACTGGTTCAGGGTGACTACATCATTTATCCTGCCCTCATTTTTTTCATATTCCGGTTTATCTAAGGATTGAAAAAGTGGAAGATCTACCATAGCCTTCCATTGCCGGTCATTACCAACTGCTATGTAGACATAACCATTTTTGGTCTTAAATACTGAGACAGGTGCAAAGAATTGATGGGTATTTCCATGTCTTGTTATTTTTTGTTCAAAGGTGGCTGTTAATGTTATTGGTACTGTAAGCCAGGATGTTGCCGATTCAAGCATGGATATATCTATCCTGGAACCTTCCCCTGTCTTTTCCCTTTTTAACAAGGCCTTCATCAAAAGCCCATAGGCATGTTCACTCGTACCCATATCGGCTAATGGTATACCGAGAGATTGGGGATCGCCTTCCGGCTCACCGGTTAACTCCATCAAACCAGACCTCGCCTCGAGAATTGGCTCATAGGCTGCCTCATTAATATCAGGGCCGAAACCTGTTATACCTAACCAGATGATATCTGATTTAATCCTTTTTAATGTCTCGTAGTTTACTCCTAATTTGTCGTAATTCCTTGGTAGTTGATTGGTAGCAAAGATATCTACGTTTAATTTAGTAATCATTTCTTTTAGGATATCTTTGCCCTTTTCTTCTGCTAAATTAAGGGTGATTGCCTTTTTCCCTGCATTTATACAGAGATAATAGGCATTCATCCTCTCTTCTTTAAGGTAGTTTTCACCGACCATCCTGTTCGGATCACCGTATATGGGATGTTCTACCCTGATGACATTCATTCCGTCCTGGGCAAGCCTGTAGGTGAGGTATGGTAGGGTTGTTGCCTGCTCAAGTGAAAGAATAGTCATATCTTCAAATACTTCCATTTTTGAGTTTGTTGTGTTCATGGGGTTTGTTGTGTTTATTGGTTTAAACTTTTTGTTACCTTTGTGTAATTGGTCACTTTAGTTAGGCACTTTACACTTTAGCTCACTTTAGACACTCTCTTTATGTTTTAAATTCTGGCTTTCTTTTCTCCAGGAAGGCCGAGATCCCTTCTTTAGCAGCATCTGTACAGGCAATCTCAGCCGATCCTTGATAACCTATTTCAAGGGCATCAGCAAAGGTATCAGCAGCAGCCCCAGCCTTAATGGTTTTTACTATTATGGAAATCGCCTCTTTGCTTAAGGCCAATTTACCGGCCATGGGCTGATCAGGAATAGTTATCTCAGGGATATCAACCGATCGGTCGGGAATCCTCTTTATCTTACCCTCTAAATTTTTGACCTCTTCTACTGCCTCCCTGATCATCTCAGAATAATCATCCGTTATTTTGCTAACCATTCCGATATCTACTGCCTCTTTAGCAGTGATACGCCTGGCCAGACAGATCATTTCATGAAATATATCTGCCCCTTGAGGCCATTTTCGATACGGGACAATGCATCCACCGATTCCAGGCTGTATACCGAGGGTTATTTCTGGGAACTGGAATATTGCATTTTTTGTAGCTATCATACTGTGACACCTAATGGCCACCTCTAAGCCTCCGCCCAGGGCCATACCATTTATAGCAGCGACTATCGGTTTGTCCATCTGATCCATAAACAATTGCACCTCAGCACAATCCCTTGCATATTGAGCTGCAGCATTCTTGTTTCCAAGTGTCGCAGGGAATTTGCCGATGTCTGCTCCTGCTGAAAAGGCATTATTCCCGTATCCTGTAATGACAAACCCCTTAACAGAAGGATTATCTATATTTTCCTTTAAAACTGTTAAGATCTCATTGTTTATCTCATCGCTGATAGCATTCATTGCCTGAGGACGCCTGATGGTGATAATCTTAACACCATCTATCTCGTCTACTAAGATATAACGTTTGAAATCCTGATATGTGGAGAGGGGTTTCTTTGCTTGAGGAAAACCTGGTCTTTCCCCCTGAAATTTTTGCATGATCCGCTCTACCTCTGCCTCACCACAATCCCGCATGACATCCAAAGGCCCTTTCCTGAATCCCAAGGCAATCTGACAACCAAAGTTAAGATCCGCCTTTGTTCCAATACCCCTATCAATGATATCAAATGACTGGGAAAAGAGGATACCCAGCATCCTGTCCCTGATGGTATTTTTTATATCCTCAGGGACCTCCATCTTTGTGCCAGGACGATTGGTAAGCCACTTTTCAACTGACCCTAAGATTGGTGCCGGCCTATAATGTGCACCTTCTTCCATCTGGAGTGTATTTGTTTCGATGATGATAGGGTTACCGTTTGCCATATTTAAGACAAAGAAGGGTCCTGCAAATACAAATTCCTCAACCAGTTTATCTATCTGGCTTACAGAGGCATGGTCCAGCAAATAGGCTGCCTCATTGCACCAATTATCAAATATCCGGTCTAACATGAAACAAATAGCATTGTCCGTAATGATTGGAGCCTTACCGGTGTAAGCAAAAAACCAGGAGAGGTAATCGATAACCTCCTGACTTCCCCCTTCCCAGGTAATGACTTCAACAGGAAGACTCCGCCATGCAGGTGCAAAGAAATGGGTAATAGTGGTTCTTTCTGGTTTCTTCATTTTTGTAAAGAGCCTATCAGCAGGAATGGAGCTGGTGTTTGAGGTAATGATGGTATCTTCATGCACTATGTTTTCAATGCTATCAAATATTTTCTGTTTTAAGGGGATGTTTTCTGTTGCAGCCTCGATAACCAGATCGCAATTTTTAATTTGATTGTAGTCCATCGTATAGAAGATATTGCTGAGGACTGCTTGAGCTTGATCCTCTTTCATCTTCCTTCTGTCTACTGCCTTTTGTACATAAGTAGAAATTCTCTTCTCTGCCTTTGAGAGAGGTTCTTCCACAACATCTACCAGATAGAGTTTGATACCCGGCATGGCACTTTTTAGATAATATCCAATATCAGGCCCAATAGTCCCTGCTCCGATTATTGCTATTTCTTCTGGAAGAGGGCGAGAGGGTTTGGTAAATAAGGGGTTAAATGATGAAGGGTATAATTTTGTTTCCTGATCCATAGATCTCCTCCTTTATCTATTATGCAGTAAATTCTGTTAGTCCGCCTAGGCGGATGAACGAGGTCTTTTATCCTGAAGTGGCGCGGTTTTCTCTCTTACAGGGTAAAGTTATATTTTGGGGTAGAAATTATTTTCTTGACTACAATTTGTATACTGTATACAAAAACTTTGTCAAGGCAAAAATATAGGTAATGCCCGTTGTCAGTTGTCCGTTGTCAGTTGAGAAATAGCAAACACTATTAAGTGCTTAAAATTCAGGAATTGAGGGATTGTCCCTTACTGGTTATAGGTTAGGGCAAGTCGGCGATAGCCATTTTTAACTTTAAGTACTTTTAACCCCGGCCCAGTCCTGGCCTATAGGCTTAATAGAATGATTCGAATAAATACTAGATTACAGACTTCATTGGCTGGTTATAGCAAATAGCGCCAGGGCGGGCTTTAGGCACTTAAGTTGGCAAGGGTAAAAAAGGATTACGCTGTCTATCTAATTAAGGTTGAGAGAGAAAAATGTAATGGATGTGGCCAGTGTATGGAATTTTGCCCGGTGGATGTTTTTGAGATTAAAGAAGATAAATCCGTTCCTATAAATCCCCAGAATTGTTCAGGTTGCGGAACATGTATAGCTGTTTGCAATATGAAGGCTATTATTATAACTGAGATATAATTACAAGGTAGCTCCGCTACACAATATGTTTGTTGTGTCTGTTGAGTTTATTGAGTTTGTTGGGGTAAAAGATCAAAATTGAAAGGATTTAGTATTTAAATTATTGGAAAGAGGCATGTAAAATTGGAAATATAGTTTTTAAAGAAACCCCAATTACCTATACCCTGCAGAAAGAAAAGGAACACAACAAACTCAATAAACACAATAAACATAGGTAACATTTATGCCCGAGGAAATTTTAATAATAGGTGGTGGTATCGCTGGTATCAATGCCGCATTAAATATAGCTGACTATGGCTGCAAGGTCTATCTTGTTGATGACACAGCCAGCATAGGTGGGATGATGGCAAGGCTGGATAAGACATTTCCCACAAATGACTGCTCCATATGCATAGAATCTCCCCTGATGTATGAGGTTGACAATCATCCCAAAATAGAGATTCTCACCAATACCGAGGTTCGAAGGGTTAATAAGAGCAATGGTACCTTCACAGTTAGATTGCTGAAAAAGGCCAAATTTATTGATGAGGAAAAATGTACCGGCTGCGGAGCATGCATGGAGGTCTGTCCGGTTAGCGTTCCTGATGAACTCGATGGAAAGATCGGGGGAATGAGGAAGCTTATCTCCATGCCATTCCCGCAAGCTGTGCCAAATGTTTCGGTCATTGACCCAAGGTGCCGTTACGGAAAGATGCGGGATCAAGGTGCATGTGTGGGAGGGTGTGTTGTAGACTGTAGCCAGTGCAGGGAATGCCCTATTGCATTATGTGTTAAGGCATGCAAAGAGGAGGGCAAGGATGCAGTGCTCCTCTGGCAGTCTGATAAACCAATGGATATCGAGGTCAAGAGCATTATTGTTGCTACAGGCATAAGGTCCGCAGAGCCGGATACAGGGCTATATGGCTACGATATTTACGACAATGTAATCACGAATACCCAGTTTGAGAGATTAATGAATGCTGGAGGGCCAACTGCAGGGCAGATAATAAGACCATTGGACAAGAAACATGCTGAAAAGATTGCCTGGATTCAATGTGCAGGTCGGGGGTTGGCTAAGGGGTTGCCTTACTGCTCAAAGGTATGTTGCATGATCGCTGCGAAGCAGACGATCATCACTAAAGAGCACGATGCATCTGTAGATACCCTGATATTTTATAACGACCTTAAGGCATATGGGAAGGGTTTCTGGGATTTTTATCAGAAGGCTATAGAAAATGGGGTCAAGTATATCAGGGCCAGGCCTTATGATGTTTTTGAAGATCCCGAAACCAAGAATTTGACTGTCAGATACGAAAATTTGGATACAGGTGAAATTGAGGAAGAGGAGGTGGAAATCCTTGTTCTTTCCACAGGCCTTATCCCAAGCGATAGGAACAAGAGACTGGCAAAGATATTAAAGATTGAACTGGACAACCTGGGGTTCTTCAAAGAGAAAGATCCATTGCTCACGCCACTTGAGACCAATGTTGAAGGGATATATGTGTGCGGGGGTGCTACTGGTCCCATTGATATTTCTGAATCGGTTGTTCAGGCCAGTGCAGCGAGCATGAAAGCCGTCCTAAGAGGGACGGAGTAATGGAGTATTGGATTGTTGGAGTGATGATTATTCATTTTTCCATTACTCCCTGGCCCAGACCTGATTTACATAGCATATTTATTTTAGATTTTGCTTAAGAGTTATTACAATTATAATAATGCTCTCTAAGCAAGTCGCACCAGGGCGGGCCATCACTCCAATTAACACAAACGGTGCCAAAACGAAGACGGATTGGAAATTACAGCAAGAGATATTAGATGAATGAAGATATAAGAGTTGGCGTATTTGTCTGTGATTGCGGCTCAAACATTGCAGGTTTCGTGAATGTACCGGAGGTTGTGGAGTACTCCAAGGGGCTCAAGAACGTTGTCTTTGCTTACGAAGGCAAATGGTCCTGTTCGGTAGACGCGCTCGCATCCATGCAGGAGTCCATAAAGGAACACAACCTCAATCGTGTGGTTATTGCATCCTGTACACCAAGGACCCATGAGCCCGTCTTCAAAAAAACGGTAAAGGAGGCAGGATTAAACCCCTATCTGCTTGAATTCGTGAGTATCAGGGAACAGGTCTCCTGGGTACACATGAAAGAGCCTGAGGCAGCGACTGAAAAGGCGAAAGATCTTGTCAAGATGGGTGTAGCCAAGGCCATTCTTCTTGAAGAAGGTGAGGAGATCAGGCTTCCTGTAGGCACTGATTGTATGATCATCGGTGGAGGGATGGCAGGCATGACTGCCGCCCTGAATATCGCTGAGCAGGGTTTTAAGGCCTATATAGTAGAAAAGCAACCTCAATTGGGCGGGATTCTAAACAGGGTTTCCAATGTTTCACATAATCATATAAACATGCCAGCGGCCGAGATCGTCAAGGCGAAGACGGATCTTGTGAAAGCAAATCCGAATATTACGGTGTATACAAGCACTGACATAGAATCTGTAGACGGATATATCGGAAACTATAAATTCGTGTTGAACACCAACGGGGAGACTGTGAACCTGGATATCTCCACCGTGATTGTAGCCACAGGGATGAGGGAGATAGAGCCTGAAGGGATGTTCCAGTATGGGAATGATCCCCGCGTGATTACCCAGCTTCAGCTAGAGGGATTGATCAAAGTTTGGAATGCGGAGTGCGGAATAGGGAAATCCGAAATCCAGAATCCAAAATCCAAAATCCAAATTCAGAATGTGGTCATTATCAACTGTGTCGGTTCAAAGAATGAAGAAAGGGGTTGCTGCTCCATAGGCTGTCCAATCTCGGTTAAAAATGCATTAGCCATCAAAAAAATCAACGAAGATATCAACGTACATATCCTCTACCGTGATTTAAGCATGGTGAAGGATGAGCAAATCCACCTGCAGGCAGCCAAGGCAGCAGGTATCAAATTCGTGAGATTTCCAGGTGACCGTTATCCTGAGGTAACAAAGGAGGATGGCAGATTATCTGTTGATGTATACGATTTGCTTCTCGGATCCGAATATAAACTCCCCTCAGACCTGCTTGTGCTGACCGTGGGTTTTACAGGGGATGAAACCATTGATGCCATCAGAGGGCATCTAAAAGTTTCCACCAATAAGGAGGGATTCTTCCAGGAGCGACACATAAAACTTGGCCCATTGGATTTCCCTTCTGATGGCGTCGCTCTTTGTGGATGTGCAAAGAATCCCAAGACTTTGAAAGAAACTCAAGAAGAGGGCATTGGAGCGGCCATGAGGGCCTCTATTCCCATGAAGAATGGCTACATTGAGGCAGAGGGAATTGTAGCCGATATTGATCTTACCAATTGCAATAACTGTGGCATCTGTTACAAACGATGCCCTTATGGGGCCATAAAGGTAGATGAGAATGAAGAGCCCTCGGTGATAAAGGCCCTTTGCAAGGGGTGCGGATTGTGTGCGGCAGACTGCCCCAAGGAATGCATTACTATTGTCCATTACTCTGATGAGCAACTGCTTGCCCAGGTGGAGGCGGCCCTGGAGGAAAATCCAGAGAAAAAGATTCTTGGCTTTGTCTGCCACTGGTGCGCATTGGGAGGGGTGGATATGGCAGGAGTGAGCAGGCTTCAGTACCCGCCAAACGCACGGCTCATACGAGTGATGTGTTCTGCCCGCGTGCCTATCAAACTGATTGAACGTGCCTTTGAACTGGGTGCAGCAGGGGTCTTGGTGGTCGGATGTGAGTTTCCCACATGCCATTATATAACGGGCAACTATGCCTGTGAGACCAGGATCAAACGCGCCAGGAGAAAGCTTGCCAAAAAGGGATACAATACGGATAACCTATGGCTTGCCTGGTGCTCTGCAGCAGATGGACCAAAGTTTGCTAATACCATGAGAGATATGGTGAAACAACTTGGGATTGGATGATAGATAGATTTGCGATTTTAGATTTGCGATTTTAGATTGGGAGAGATGATGGATAGATTTTAGATTTTAGATTTGCGATTTTAGATTGGGAGAGATGATGGATGAATGAAAAAGAGTTGAAAAAAAGGACTAAGCAATTTGCCCTGAGGATAATAAAACTGGTGAATGCGTTGCCAAAAAGTATCGAGGGACAAGCAATTGGTAGGCAACTCATTCGTTGCGGCACTTCTGTTGGAGCTAATTATCGGTCGGCGTGTAGAGGACGTTCAAAGGCAGAATTTGTAGCTAAATTAGGGATTGTTGAAGAAGAGGCGGATGAAAGCGCTTTCTGGATGGAACTGATCATTGAAGGAGGTTTGTTGGAAAAGGAATTGGTTGAACCTCTATTAAAAGAAGCTGACGAACTCGTCGCGATTATGGTTGCTTCGAGAAAATCAGCAAAAAGCGAATCCGCCAATCGCAAATCGCAAATCAAAAATAAGAACATATGGCCAGTAAAATAGCATTAGCTGAAAGCTTTGTCGATGATGTGAACATGTTTCGGGCCTGTGAACAGTGTGGGTGCTGTAGTTCTGCATGTCCTCTTACTGGTGTAGATGGCTTTAATATTAGACGGATATTGAGGCATGTAGAGCTTGGTTTAACAGATGAGATAGCTAATTCCCCCTCCCCATGGTTTTGTACTACATGTGGCAGATGTGAGGGCGTATGTCCAAATGGAATAGAGATCCTTGATATCATAAGACCTCTACGCTCATTGTCTCCTCTGGAATTAGTCCCAGAAGATTCCCCGTGTGTGCTTGCCTGTCCGGCCAGAATAGATATTCCGGGATACCTGAGGCTCATAGCTGAGGGGAGGACTGATGAGGCCTACGCCTTGATTCGGGAAAAGGTTCCCTTTCCGGGAATATTGGGGCGGGTCTGCACCCATCCCTGCGAAGATGCATGTCGAAGGAGGGATGTTTTCAATCAGCCAATTGAGATATGCGCCCTTAAGCGTTATGTGGCAGATAAGGCAGGTGAGGTATTGGGGCAGGTATCTAAGGTAGAAGAGGATACCGGTCATAGGGTCGCTATTGTCGGGGCCGGTCCCGCAGGTTTGACAGCGGCCTTTTACTTGAGAAAAAAGGGGCATCAGGTTACCGTTTTTGACGCTCTGCCTGAGCCTGGTGGTATGATTCGCTTTTGCATACCTGACTATCGGATACCAAAGGATATCCTCCGGGCTGAGATTAAAGAAATAGAGGATATTGGTGTTGAGATAAGGACAAATACCAAGGTTGATTCAATAGAAAGAATGTTCGAGGAGGGTTATAACTCTGTCTTTATAGCCATCGGGGCACACCAAGGTCTGAAGATAGGGGTTGATGGTGAGGACAGCCCTCGGGTGAAGGAGGGTGTAAACTTTTTGCGGGATGTGAGTCTGAGTAAGAAGGTAGAAGTTGGGTGTAAAGTGGCTGTGATTGGTGGGGGTAATGCTGCTATAGATTCAGCTCGGACGGCGCTTCGCCTTGGGGCTGAGGAGGTGACTATAATCTATCGGCGCACCCGTGCTGAGATGCTGGCAAGTCATGAAGAAATTGAGGAGGCTCTCAACGAGGGAGTGAAGATTTTCTACTTAGCGGCACCATCAAGGATAGTTACCCAGAATGGTAATGTAGAGCTGGAGTGTATTCGCATGGAGTTGGGGGCAGTGGATGCCAGTGGTCGGCGGCGACCAGAGCCAATTAATGGTAGTGAGTTTAGCATGATCTTTGATACTATCATTGCCGCTATTGGTCAGCACCCAGAGATTCCTGGCCAGTTTGACTTAGCAATCGGCAAGGGAAATGTCATCCAGGTTGACCCTGATAACCTTGCTACCAGCAGGAAGGGTGTTTTTGCCGGTGGCGATGTGATCAGTGGACCAGCTACGGTTATTGAGGCGATTGCTGCAGGCCGAAAGGCAGCCAGCTCCATTGATAAATTTTTAGGTGGGGATGGCGATATATCGGGATGCGGAATAAAAGGAGCTGCCCCCCAGTCATATACCGGAAAAAGAGAAGAAGGATTTGCAGACCTTAAAAGGGTTGAGATGCCCACCATACCACTTTCAGAAAGACATCATGGATTCTCTGAAGTAGAGCTTGGTTTTAATGACGATCAAGCAAAAAATGAGGCAAACAGGTGCTTACAGTGTGATTTAGAGCTAAGTTTGGCAGAAGAGACCAGGAGAGGAAGATGGAAAAAGGAATCTTATCATTAGGAGGTAATAAATGATAAAAGCGATTAGTCATCTGGGTGTGGCAGTGAAAGACCTTAAAGAAGCCAGGGAGTTTTATCGATCAGTGTTTGGGCTTAAATCGTCTGAACCAATAGTTGGGGGAGGAGGAACGGTTAGGGTGAGCTTAGTGGAGTTAGAGAATGCTACTGTTGAGCTCCTGGAGCCTGTTGGTAATGAGGGGCCAATAGCCAAATTTTTGGAAAAGCGCGGTGAGGGTATCCAACATGTCTGCTATGAGGTAGATGATATCAACGAGGAAATTGATGCACTTAAAGCTAAAGGGGTTGAGGCTCTGGGAGAGCCGGCACCTGGTGCAGAGGGGTTAAGCGCCTTCCTTCACCCCAAGGGGACTCATGGCATCCTTGTTGAGCTTGTCCAAAAGGAATGAAATGCTGGCAATGACACTAACCTTGATAGACTCGTAAAAAGTC
>JAUWNK010000146.1 GCA_030612685.1 Desulfobacteraceae bacterium | reverse complement strand
TCCTAATGACACTTACTTTGGCAGGCTATGGGGGCTGCACAATACAGGGCAGAATGTGAATGGCACAAGTGGTACCAGTGATGCAGACATGGATGCACCAGAGGCATGGGATATAACCACCGGCACCAGCAATGTGGTAGTTGCGGTTATTGATTCAGGCGTGGACTACAACCATCCGGACCTTGCTGCCAATATATGGTCCAACAATGGAGAGATACCCGGGAATGGGATTGATGATGATGGTAACGGATATGTAGACGATATCAGAGGATGGGACTTTGTTGACAACGATAACAATCCCATTGATTCCTGCGATCATGGTACCCATGTGGCAGGTATCATTGCCGCAGTGGGAAATAACTCCACAGGTGTAGCCGGCGTGTGCTGGACAACAAAGATTATGTCTCTCAGGGCACTGAATGCCGTTGGTAGTGGTGCTAATGCTGATTTGATCGCAGCCATCGAATATGCCAGTAACAATGGGGCCCATGTTATTAACAATAGTTGGGGAGGCCCGGGCTTCAGTCAGGCAACCAAAGATGCTATAGATGCCTCTTTTGCTTTGGTTGTTTGTGCAGCAGGAAATGACGGAACCAACAATGAGACCTACCCTGTGTATCCAGCCAGCTATACAAGCCCCAAAATCATCGCTGTAGCCGCAACTAACCAGAACGATAACCTGGCATCGTTCTCCAATTATGGTGCGATCTCCGTGGATGTAGCTGCTCCGGGAACCAATATCTATAGTACAGAGCCTTGCAGGCAGACGGTCTGGAGCGATAATTTTGATGGAGGTGCTTTTTGGACAACAGGTGGAATAAACAACACCTGGGGAATCGATAGCATCAATTTTATAAGTCCTCCCTATTCCCTTGCTGACAGCCCAGGTGCATACTACCAAAATAATACCAACTCCTGGGCAAGGGCTCCTGTTCTCAGCCTTGGGTCTCATGGCGGTGTAAAGCTTGAATTTAAATTGAATGGAAATTCTGAACTCAACTGGGATTTTTTATACGTCCAAGTCTCCACTAATGAAATAATTTGGACGAATCAAGTGGTCTGGATCGATGGTGAGCCATATAACAGGATTTCTGGAAGCTTATTTTCTGGTGGCTGGTTTGATGCTTGTGTAGATTTGGGGGCGTATGACGGCAATAGCACGGTCTACCTTAGGTTCCTCTTTACAAGTGATGTTATCATAACTTATGATGGCTGGTACATCGACGATGTTAGAGTAACAGCTGCCTCTTCTTCATATTCCGGCACTGAATACCAGTACCTAGATGGTACCTCCATGGCCGCGCCACATGTTGCCGGCCTGGCAGCACTCATCAAGTCACAGAACCCTTCATTGACAAATACAGATATCAAGGCAGCCATAGAGAACAGTGTGGACTACAAGGCATCCTTAATGGGTAAAGTTGCTACTGGGGGAAGGGTCAATGCATACAACGCCCTTCCTCCTGCAGCACCAAGTAATCTATCAGCAACTGCCGCCTCAGCAAGCCAAATCAACATGACATGGGTGGATAACTCTTCGAATGAATCCGGCTTTAAAATTGAGAGGAAGACAGGATCAGGAGGAGCCTATGCCCAAATAGCAACAGTTGGGGCAGATGTAACCACTTACAACGATACTGGACTTAGCGAAGGAACTACTTATTACTATCGTGTGCGCGCTTACAACTCGACTGGCAATTCCAGTTATTCCAATGATGTCAATGCTACCACGTATCCAGCAGCCCCAAGCAGTTTATCGGCCAACACTGCATCCAGTAGCCAGATTAATTTGTCTTGGATGGATAATTCTTCAGGAGAATCAGGCTTCAGCATAGAAAGAAAGACAGGATCAGGAGCAACCCAAAGTCAGTCAGAAACAGTTAGGGCAACGCAGTCAGGAGGAACCTACACCCAGATAGCAACAGTCGGTGCAAATGTAACCACTTACAACGATACCGGACTTAGTGCAGGAACCACCTATTACTATCGTGTGTGCGCTTACAACTCGACTGGCGATTCCAGTTATTCCAATGAGGTCAATGCTACCACAACTAGTGCCAGCGCTGGCAGTGGAGGCGGCGGGGGCGGCTGCTTCATAGCTACCGCAGCCTATGGCTCCCTTATGGTAGAAGAGATGATAGCCTTAACACAATTCAGAGATAATATTTTAATGAAGTGCTCTCTGGGAAAACATTTCGTTAGATTTTACTATGAGATCTCCCCACCTCTTGCTGATTACATAGGAGAGAATGAAATTTTAAGAACAGCTACAAGGCTTGCACTTATACCTATAGTCTATGGAGTTAAGTATCCCAAGGCTTCTGTTTTGATATTCTTATCCACAATCATGGGCATAACATTAATCTTAAGAGTAAGGAAGTCGGATAGTTAAGGATCATGGGGAAAGCATCTCCCTGGCATGTTCAAGTGTCTTTTCAGATATAATTCTTCCACCAAGAAGTCTGGCAATCTCATTGATCCTGCTTTCCTCGTCTAATAAGGTAATAAGGGTTCTGGTCCTGCCTTTACTAACCCTCTTTTCAACCAAGAAATGTGTCTCTCCACAGGAGGCTATCTGAGGAAGATGAGTAATGCCTAAAATCTGATGGTACTTGGCAAGCAACCTCAGCTTTTCGCCAACAATAGCAGCAGTAGCCCCCCCGATACCAGAATCAACCTCGTCAAAGACAAGGGTTTCAACGAGACCAGATCGTGCTAATATAGTCTTTAGGGCAAGCATGATCCTTGAGAGTTCTCCTCCTGAGGCTATCCTGGCCAGCGGCCTCAAATCTTCACCCACATTTGGGGATATCATAAACTCCAAGACATCCATTCCGTCTTCGGTAATAGCAGAATCAAGCATATCTGCTGAAATAGTATCACCAACTGGTCTGTTGGAGCTAAATTTGATTCTAAATCTGGTCCCGGCCATATCCAATTGATTTAATTCTTCTTCCACCCTTTTTTTAAAATCTTTTGCTTTTTTCTGTCTCTTTAAAGAGAGCTCGGTGGCCAGTCTTAATAAACCTTCCCTTTTCTCCTCCAGTTGGGCCTCAAACTTTTTCAGTTCCTCCTTCTTCTGCGCCAATTGATAACCCTTTTGAGAAAGTCCCTCCTTAAAAGATAGTATACCCTCTATAGAGGAAGCATATTTCTTTTTCAATCGCCTGATGAGTTGCAATCTCTCTTCAACCTCTTCCAGCCTTTTCGGATCGACCTTGAGCTTAGAGTAAAAATCCCTTAACTCCAAGGCCAGGTCCTCCAATTCAAGCTGGGATGATTCCAATTGTCTCTTATAACGATCTAAGGTAGGGTCAATATTTACACCCTTATCCATGTCCTTTGCCAACAAGCTCAATATAGATAAAACAGATTCCTCCTTTTCATAAAGGGCCTGGTAGCTTTTAAAAACTATATCAATCAACCTCTCAGCATGCATGAGTCTGCTCTTTTCAGCCTCATGTTTACTATCCTCCCCTGGCACAAACTTTGCCTCTTCAATTTCCTTTATCTGAAATTCCGTAAGCTCTCGCCTTTCCTCTTCTTCTTTTAATCTGCTCCTCAGTCTCTCTGCCTTTTCCTTAAGAGAGTAATAATCCCTGTATAGTCCACTAAGCTGAAGCCTCTCTTTGGTTAACTCACCAAAATCATCCAAGATATAGAGATGGTTATCAGGCTTGAGCAAAAGCTGGTGCTCGCTCTGCCCGGATACACTTATCAGATTAGGACCAAGTTTAGAAATCATCTGTAGTGTTGCCAGAGAACCATTGATCCATATCCTGCTCTTACCAGCCTTAGAGATAGTCCTTTTTATCAGCACTTCACCATTAAAAGGTATGTCCATATCGGCTAAGGATCTGGAAAGAGGAGAATTCGGGGGTAGTCGAAAAAGGGCCTCAACTACTGCCCTTTCGGCACCGGTCCTGATAAGATCAGGGGATGCTCTTCCCCCCAAGATCAGATTAACAGCATTGATAATAATTGATTTTCCTGCACCAGTCTCTCCGGAGAGTATATTTAATCCTCCTGAGAAGCTGACCGACAAAGAATCTATAATTGCAAAATCAGTGATGGCAAGTTGAACAAGCATAAATCAGATTTGCCCCCAGGTAACCCTATTTACCTCTTGGTAGGTTGTCTCGCCATCGAACATCTTCTTGATGGCATTTTCTCTGAGTGTAACCATACCTTCCTTGCACGCAGCCTGTCTAATCATATCGGCACTGCTATCCGCCACAATCAAATCCTTTATTGGCTCTGTAACAGATAAAACCTCGAAAATTCCAACCCTTCCCAAATAACCTGTTCCCCTACATCTTATACAACCACTACCCCTCTTTAGCTTAACCACCACTGTCTTTTCTGTCTCGATTCCCATGGCCATGAGATCATCGGTACTAATCTCAAAGGTCTCTATACAGTAAGGGCAAATCTTGCGTAAAAGCCGCTGAGCCAAAACACCGGTCAGGGTAGCATGTATAAGAAAGCTGGGAACACCTATGTCCACCAGGCGGGTAATAGCCAGAGGAGCATCGTTAGTATGCAGGGTCGAAAGCACTAAGTGCCCTGTCAAGGTTGCCTGAACAGCATTCTGTGCTGTCTCCATGTCTCTCATCTCCCCTATCATGATTATATCTGGGTCCTGCCGTAATATATTCCTCAAAATGCTCGCAAATGTTATCCCTACTGTGGGCTGGACAGCAATCTGGTTGAAATCCTCATAAACCATCTCGATGGGATCTTCCACAGTTGTGATGTTTTTCTCCTCATTAAACAGATACCTCAATGTAGAATACAGTGTGGTTGATTTTCCACTACCAGTAGGGCCACATACCAGCACAAGGCCGTGGGGAAGATTGATAAACTGCTGGTAACGTACTAAGTCCATTGATGTCATACCAAGCTGGCCTACATCCTGGAAGAGGATATCTGGATCCAGTATTCGCAAAACAGTTTTTTCACCAAAGGCTGTAGGTACAGTTGAGACCCTGATCTCTGCCTCAGCCCCTTGACCTCTGTCAATCTTGATCCTGCCATCCTGTGGACGCCTTTTTTCCGCCATGTCAAGGCCAGAAAGGGCCTTAATCCTGGAAATAATAGCTCCATGAACACTTTTTGGTAATTTGTAGATGGGATGTAAGACACCATCGATCCTCAGCCTTACTAAACTGGTATTCCTCTTGGGCTCAATATGAATATCGCTGGCCCTCTGATCAAAGGCATAGTTAAAGAGATGGTCAACGGCATTTACAATATGCCTGTCATCTGATGGGATATCCCTAACTTCCCGGAGCCTTACATACTGTTCCAGGTTACCGAGGTCAATTGAAGGGCCAGAAAACTGCTCTTCAGCTGCGGCAATCGATTTTCTGAAGCCATAAAATTCATTTATAAATTTGATAATATCAGATTTGCTTGAAACTACTGGTCTCACTCTTAATTGACTAACCCTGCTTATATCCTCCATGACCTCAAGATTATGGGGATTTGGTGTGGCTACGGTAAGCCAACCATCTTTAACATCTATAGGTAAAACAAGATGTTTCATGGCGAATGTTCTTGGAATGGTTGTTGTCACTACCTTTAGATCAAGCTTGAGTGGATCTATTTTTTTATAATCTATACCCCACTCCTGAGCCACGGCCTGAAAGATAGTTTCTTCATCGAGTTCCCTCTCTGGGTCATCTTTCCTTTCAAATTTCAAAAAAGAAATAATATCGATTATTGTTACAGGATTGATTATTCTGGAAGAAGGACCTCCTGATGCATCCTTGATCACCTGAAGTTTCTCTAATTTTTGGCGGAATGTATCCTTTTTTTTGAAAATCTCCTCCTTTTGTTCTTTTGATATAAGACCTCTCTTTAAAAGGATATGACAAACATTTTCTACGGACAGTGGAGAGGTAGAGTGTTTTTTCATAATACAAATAACCTCTATTTACTTTTTCTTAAAATGAGCGGTTCAAGGTTCAAAGGTTATAATCTACTTGAGACCTTTGAAAAATGGCCACTCTGTCATTGCGAACGAATGTGAAGCAATCTCTAACTCATTGAAAATATAGAGGATTGCCACGTCGCTTCGCTCCTCGCAATGACTTGTAAGATAATTTTTCAAAGGTCTCCTACTTATATTTTTAACTTTATTGATGCCGCCTGAGAAGTGACTCATACTCGCCTCTTTAACCCATTGGGTGAAACATAACACTTGTACCTATCAACATATTTTCTTCTTGTTAACAGTCACTTAGCGCATTTTAACCGGGAACCGTGAACGGTGAACCGCTCAACCCAGGTTTTTATAAAAATATCATTTCCTGTTTCCGCAATCAAAGCCTTTTTGCCTACTGTTCATATTAGCAAATCTGTTCTGTGCCAAAACCAAATCCTCAAGCGTATCTACCCCCATAACCTCCTTCTCTTCCTCAACAACAATAAAGCCAACCTTAAGTCCATCATTGTTCATTAACTCAACCAAATCGGTAATAAAATACTCCTCGACAACTAACATTCGCCCATCTCTTTTCTTCTCTACATGATGAGGGCTCTGTTTTAATTTCTTCAGGTATTTTAGCAGAACCGATCTATTGGCTGCATATATACCTGAGTTAAAAATCCCAAAATGACTCTGTCTCTCTAACGGGTATTCCTTCCAGTACCTCCACTCAGTGATCCCTTTAACCTTTCCATCTTCTATTTCTAAGATACCATATTGAGCTCTATCTATTGGTTTAAAGCCTAAGACAACCAAATCTTGATCTCCAAGTTGACTGATAAGGTTCCTATAAGTAGTCTCCTTAACAAACGGAATATCTCCCATTGTTATAATAAGATGTTTTTGATCTATTTGCTCCAAAAAACTTTGGGCTGCGATAAGGGCGCCCCCTGTTCCATTGAGAACAGATTGATCACAATAAAAAACACCCAGATCACGAGTTGCCTTAATTACCTCCTCTTTTCTATGGTGTATAACCAAGGCCTTTGGTCCTCTTGGAAGATTCTTAATAATTTCAATAACTATAGGATATTCTCCTTCAAATGGATTTGATCCAGGTATTAATGGAAG
>JAUWNK010000200.1 GCA_030612685.1 Desulfobacteraceae bacterium | reverse complement strand
TATCCTCTCGGATCGAATAGTCTGAGAATCTCAAGCTCCTTTTGAGTCGGGGGCGTAACCTCTGTTACATTATTGGAGACTTTTAATTCCCAGCCGCATTTCTGTCTTATTTTTTCCACTGCTTTTTGATGGCCAGAAACTTCTGGGTCTGGAAAGTATTGGGTCAGGGTAAATTCATTATCACTTCCTAATTTCTCAAAGATTCCCATGCTGGATATTAGCGTTTTTACACTATATCCAGGGCATGTGATGTAAGAAACCCTTTCCACAAATCGATCTGCTGATTGCTCCACAGTGACTATTGTCTCAGCGGCACTACTTGCTACATCGTTTGAGCCGCCGGAACCTGTGAGATAGAGTTCATTTGATATCTTCGTAGAGTTGATATTGCCATATTTGTCAATCTGTCCCGCCCCTAAAGAACCTATGCACCGATTATTACTCCCCCCAACAAAGATGCCTAAGACATTCACCACATCCGTCAACATCTTACAACTGGGCAAGTTCTTAAAACTAAAGATAAATGGATCGACAGGTCTTGGGGCATAGCCCATAAATCCCATCTCTGCAGCCAGGTTTACATAATGCCCCTCTTCCTTGAGCTGATAATATCCCATCCAGGCAGCAAGGTTTGCTGTGCCTGCACCAGAAAGGATTACGTTATAACTGTTTTGAATAACCTTTTCTTTTAGCATCCTGGAGGCTGCGACAGTCATCATCTCGATAGGATTATATTGCTGGCTCTGGGAGATACGGTTTTCTATGGATCTCAGTTCGTGCATCCAGGAATCGCTATGGGCCTTTCCTTTAAGGAAAAGGATTTTTTCGTCTCCTAACTTTTGAAGGTAATCTTCTTGTAAATTACAATCAAGCACCCATCTCTTTATCCATCTCTGGTGATCTTCTGATTTTCTGGTAGCCTTTTGAAAGTCATCAATAAATTCATAATCCCACTCATATGCATCAAATTCTTCAATACCCAGGTTGCTCATTCCCTGTGGATGGGCCCCAAATGGCACTAAAGAGACCGATCTAACAAAATGCCCAGGAAGGATTACGAAATGCGAATATTTTCTAATAAAATCCGTGGATACAAGCCTCTCTACCGTTACCAGGACACCCTTCCTGCTGGCCATAGCGCCCCAGGGTAAGGTACCATAAGGAGGTAAAATAATGGTATTGCCATATGGGTCGGCTGCCCAGCCATGAAGTATAGAAATATCAGGATTGAGCGCCTTCAGAACACCTTTGCTTTCACCTCCAAAAGGATCATCAATGAGTTTAAAGGCCCCTTGATTTTCTTCGGCCATACTACTGCCAGCAATAGAGTTGGTGGGAATGAATCCGAGGCCCAATGCCCCGGCCATTAGCCTTTGGGTGAATGAATAGAGAGACCAGTCTTCAATCTTTATTTTATCGTCTCTGTAAACCTTAGTGATGGCCGGATTTGGCCGGGGAACGGGATAGACATCACCATGAAAGGTGGTAATTACCTTGTTGACCAATTCACATGTTAGGAAGTTTATCGTATTGAGATTGATCCCCTTGGTAATCAAAATAAAAGCAGGCTTTTTCCCAAAGAATTGTCTTATAATCTCATTTATAATCGCATTAGGATAGTAATATGAGCTTGAAAGGTGAAGCTTCATCTTAGGCTTGACATGTTGCCTGACCGCCTCTCTAAGATCTATAACTTTATCTGGCCCTTCTTTCTTTTCCAGTCTAAATGTGGTTTCAAGTAGGTTTTCAAATCTACCCATTATTTATTTCCTTTGGGAACTAAAAGTGACTAAAGCTTTGGGTTTCCATAAAGAGTCTTTATCTTTTCCCTATCCAGGCGCCCATCTTGCAGTGTGGGCAACAGATCAACGAATTCTACGTACTTGGGTCTTTTATACTTAGCTATCCTATCCTCCAAAAAATCAATGATTTCCTGAGCAGTAACTGCCTCTGGTGTTCCTACGACACATACTGCCTTTACAGCCTCTCCCCACTCCTTATCCTTTACACCTACGACCGCTACCTCTTTTACCTGGGGATGTCTGCTTATCGCCTCTTCAACCTCTAAAGGGTAAACATTCTCACCACCACTCTTAATCAATTCTTTTTCAGCCTTCCTTTTAATGAACCACAGATATCCCTGTTCGTCTATACGCCCAACATCCCCAGTATGGTGCCAGCCCCCCCTCAGGGTCTGGCTGGTAATCTCCGTGTCATTCCAGTAACCCTTAAAGACAAGGGGTCCTCGGACAACGATTTCGCCCGGTGTATTTGGTTCCATCGGCCGGTCATACTCATCAAATATCCTTATTTTGCTTATTGGGCTGCATTTTCCTGCCGAGCCTTCCTTCTCGAAATAGGGGCTGATGGTTATTGCACCAGCGGTTTCAGTCTGACCGTAGGCTGACCAGAACTGCGCTTCGCTTTTTTCTTTGAACTGATAGATGGTCTCTTTGTCTTCTATACCCCCGATATGTCGCAGCCTAGATATATCATAATGTGCCGTTTCCATAGCCTCCAAAAGCTTGATAAGTATAGGGGGAAAAGAACCCATGAAGGTGACCTGTTTCTCTTCTATTGCACTCAGGGTGCTTTGGGGATCAAATCTGGGGATAATCGCATTCTTGCCGCCTGCATGCATTACTGCCATAGCAAATGTGAGACCGGCCATATGAAATAGGGGAAGGGTATTTAGGTAGACATCCTTTTCACTCAGGCTCATTAAATACATATACTGCATATTTGAGGCCAGCATATTGCCATGGGTTAAGACTGCTCCCAGGGGCTTTCCAGTTACAGCGGCGGTGTGAACGATAAGCAAGGGGTCATCACCCTCGATCTCAGTCTCATGCTCAAATCCTTTTTCCTTAAGAACCCGATTAAAAGGGATGAAATCTTCTTTGCCTGTCTCTGCCAGGACGATTATCTCTTTTATATATCCATGGTTTGGCAAAAGGGATAGAACCAGTTCCTGATAATCAGGACTAATAAATAAGAATGTTGGGGTTATATCATGAAGAATATAATCTATCTCTTTTTCGGAGAGTCTCCAGTTGATTGGGGCAACGATAGCCCCCAGCCCGGCTGCCGCTCCAAGAATGACAAAAAACTCCGGCCGATTTAGAGCCAGGATAGCGATCCTGTCACCCTTCTTCAGCTCTTTGGCCTTAAGAGTTCCAGCAAGATTATTTATCTTCCACAATAGTGTTTTAAAGGTCGTCGTTTCATCGTCGAATACAAGGGCCTCTCTTTCCGGAAAGATGATTGCATTTCTCTCAAATAAATCATAGAGGTTGAATGTGTTGGCAGCCATATTATCTTGTGATTTCACGGGTTAATTCAGAAAGTTTCAGGCCTCAATTAAGACGATGTCTGGTCAAGAGTACTCAATATGAACTCATCAAGCCAGGAAGCCAAGTGGCAAGAATTGGGAACATGGCGATGAGTATTAACACTAAAATCATAAGCAAGACAAAAGGGAAAACCCCTTTTAACACCTGTCCAAAGTCAATTCCCCCGATCTGGGAGATGATAAAGAGCGTTCCTCCCACAGGTGGAGTAA
>JAUWNK010000152.1 GCA_030612685.1 Desulfobacteraceae bacterium | reverse complement strand
CCTGCGTCATAGAAGAAAAATATACCGAGCTTGCAGTAAGAGCCCTACACGAGGCCTTTGGTCTGGGTGATGAAAAAAAACAGAATTAGCAGCCAGCAAATGGGACTTTCCATCCTTATTTTAATCCTCCTCATGGGATGGACAGTAAACTACCTATTTTCTTTACAGGGAGATCGTGGCTCTATTAGAAGTGAAAACAAAGTCTTAATCCAGATCACAGGGGAAGTAATAAATTCCGGTGTATATGTATTTGATAAGGAACCTTCTTTAAAGGAATTGATAGTTAGGGCCGGTGGACTAAAGGCAAAACTGATGCCTAAAAAATGGGATACAAATCCTTATCTTACTCAGGGGACAAGTATCCAAATCAGTTCAGAGAATGGTTATATAAAGGTTGCAACTGGATCTATACCTGCAGCATATAAAATCACCCTTAAAATCCCTATATCTATAAATACCGCAAATCATGAAGAACTGGACACAATCCCTGATATAGGGCCAACCTTAGCTAAGAAGATCATTAATTATAGATCCCTTTACGGCCCATTTAAAACAGTAGATGAGGTAAAAAATATACCCGGTATGGGAAAAGTCCGCTGCTTAAAAATAAAGCCATATATTAGAATTTAAAAAATTGAGGGGGAATTATGTCACTCAAAAAGGGTATCCCTGAATGGCTAATTGGCCTAAGCCTTACTCTTTTATTCATCATCATGATCGTCACAGGCTTAGGTGATTTTACAGATGTTATAGAGAAAAAGACATTCGATCTCCGCTCCAGGCTTAGTGCATCTGGAGAAAGAAATCCAGATATTGAGTTAGTGGTTATAGGTGATGAGGATTTAGCTGAAATCGGTCGTTTCCCCTGGCCAAGGAATATTCTTGCCAAGGCAATAGACAACCTTGCAATGGCCGGTTCCAAGGTTATTGTCTTGGATATCATGTTTAATGAGCCAGAGGAGGGTACTGGCCTCAAAACGATTAAAGAACTGAAGAAGATGTATATTGATCTCGATATAAAAGGCTCAACCGCCAAGACATTTTATGGCCTATTGAATAAGGCAGAGGCTAATCTGGATAATGACGCAAAATTAGTAGAGGCCTTTAAAAAGGCAGGTAATGTAGTTCTACCTATGTATTTCGATACAATGAGCACAGGAAGGGACGAAGAGGTTTCTGATTATATAGCCAAAAACTCCTACAAAGTTATACGGGGCCTAAAGGATGAATGGGCCATCAGCTCCGTTATGTGGCTTTCCAAGATAAAACCACTTCTACCCTCCTTTGCTAACTCAGTTGCGGGCATTGGTCATATAAATCTCTTTCCAGACAGTGACGGATCCATCAGAAGCCAAATCCATGCCATTGGCTATTTAGAAAACACATTCGTTCCATCATTTCCTGTTGCAATCGTTAAGGTCTTCAAAGGATTAGATGAAAATCAGATCAGGGTTATCTTGGGAGAGAGTATCGATATAAAAGTTACCCCTTCTAAGACAATAGAAATTCCCGCCGCAGATTTTAATATGCCAACCCTCATTAAATGGAACGATGGGCCAGGAGTTGCGTTTCACTCGACACCATTCAGGAACATTCTCAATAAGAAATTTCAAACAAGCCTATTTAGAGACAAGATTGTCATTGTTGGACCCACTGCCCCGGGGATTGGGGACCGCTTTGTTACACCTATTTCCAGCAACTTACCAGGTGTGGAGATAATAGCCAATTCGGTCTCCAATATCTTAAATGAAAAATTCTTTTTGCGGCCTCAATGGACCACATTGATCGAGCTGGGTATTATCCTTCTTTTTGGGCTCTTTATATCATTTCTTCTGCCTAAGCTAAAGGCCGGTACCGGTGCCATCATAACCTTAATCCTCTTTCTCTCTTACGGAACAGTAGGGATGGTGCTCTTTTTCCACTCAAATATATGGCTTAAGATTACGCCCCAAATAGTTCTCCTGATTCTGGGCTATATCTTGATTGTTAGCAGAAATTTCTTTATCACCGAAAAAACAAAGGAAAAGGTGGAGGCTGATTCTGTTGAAACCAACAAGTCCCTTGGTCTTTCATTCCAGCAACAAGGAATGCTCGATCTTGCCTTTGAAAAATTTCGAAAATGCCCTATAGCTGAACCTGGAGTTAAGGATCTTTTATACAATCTTGGGCTCGATTATGAAAGAAAGAGACAGTTTAACAAGGCAATGTCAACGTATAATATGATTATTGAAGATGATAGCGCTTTCAAGGATCTGAGTGAAAGGATACCCAAGCTAAAGGGTGTTGAATCCACTATGATCTTTGGTGCCGGCGGCAGCCATCCTGGTGACATTGGGGCAACACTAAAAGATTTGGATACCAAACCCACACTTGGCAGATATGAGATCTCAGGGGAGTTAGGTAGGGGTGCAATGGGAGTTGTCTATAAAGGGGCTGATCCCACGATACACAGGACCGTTGCTATAAAAACCATAAGGTTATCCGAATTTGAAGAAGAAGAGGTGGGTGAGATAAAGGAACGCTTTTTCAGGGAAGCAGAGTCAGCCGGACTATTAAACCACCCTAACATCGTATCTATCTACGATGCTGGTGAAGAACATGACCTGGCCTTTATAGCCATGGAATTCCTGAATGGTGAGGATTTAGTAAAATACACACGTAAAGGAAAGCTACTCCCCCTGAGAGAAGTACTTAACATCATATCCCAGGTAGCCGATGCCTTAGGTTATGCTCACAATAATGATGTTGTTCACAGGGACATAAAACCAGCAAATATTATGTTACTCAAAGAAACAGGGAACATAAAGGTTACTGATTTTGGCATTGCCAGGATAACATCCTCATCAAAAACAAAAACCGGTGTTATTCTGGGTACCCCTTCTTACATGTCTCCTGAACAGGTGAGCGGGAAAAAACTTGACGGACGTTCAGATATATTCTCATTAGGGGTAGTTATGTTTGAGATGCTGTGTGGACAAAAGCCCTTTTTTTCTGAAGATGTCACTTCACTAATGTATCAGATTACCAGAGAGAAACACCCCTCAGTAAGGGAGATTAATCCAAAGATTCCGCCTGTTGTTGAAAAGATAATAGATAACGCCTTGACTAAGGATGTTAATCAACGTTACCGGAAAGCGGATCTGATGGCTGCACACCTCAAAAAAATTCTGGAACGGATAGATCAATTGAAAAAGGAAAAGGCCTCCAAACAATAATTGACTGGTTACTTGTTACTCGCTACTCGTTTAAAAAAGGGTTTATAAGAACGAGCAACAAGAAACGATTACTGAGTAACGAGCAACATTATGATTATCCTGGGTATAGATACCTCCTGCGATGACACATGTGCAGCAATAGTAGAAAATGGAAAAAAATTATTATCTAATGTTATTAACTCTCAACTCATTGTTCACCACCAGTATGGGGGGGTAGTCCCGGAACTTGCTTCAAGAGAACACATCAGAAATATTGTTCCTGTTGTAAGGGAGTCCTTAAGAAAACCCGGGCTAAGCAATAAAGATATTGATGCAATAGCGGTCACTGTGGGACCTGGTCTTATTGGGGCCCTCTTGGTTGGCATTTATTTCGCCAAAGCCTTTGGTTATGCTAACAATATTCCTCTAATAGGAGTCAATCATTTAGAGGGGCATATCCTCTCTATCTTCCTGGAGAAAAAGTCTCCCCCCTTCCCCTTTGTAGCCCTTACTGTTTCAGGCGGCCATACAAACCTTTATCATGTCCGAAATTTTGGGGACTATACTGTGTTGGGCCAGACTCTTGACGATGCTGCTGGAGAGGCATTTGATAAGATAGCAAAACTTCTTGAATTAGGCTATCCAGGAGGCCCTGTAATAGAAAAACTTGCTGTTACAGGCCGCCCGGAGGCTATTGATTTTCCAAGGGCCTATCTATCAAAAGACTCTCTCGACTTCAGCTTTAGTGGTCTCAAGACTGCTGTTGCCCTTTATGTCAGGAAATGGCGCGATCAAAAGACAAGCGAAAATAAAATCAAGATAGCAGATATCGCCGCATCCTTTCAGGTTGCAGTTGTTGATATCCTAATCAATAAGGTGTTTGCCGCTGCAACTCAAGTCGGTGCAAACTCAGTTATGCTGGCGGGCGGGGTAGCCAGAAATAACCATTTGCGCAGTGAGTTACAAAAAAAAATGACTAAAGAAGGAATTGATCTCTATATCTCAAGTCCGGAATTCTGTACAGACAATGGGGCTATGATAGCCGTCGCCGGTTATCACAGGATAATAAAAGGCGAAAGGGATGATCTAACCTTAGATGCTCGGTCAAGATTTCCTTTAGATCAAATTTAGGGTAATGTCAGTTGTCTGCCATATCTCCCTATCTCTTACAGATTAAATAAATCAAGACAAGCAGGGCAATATTAAAGAATGGCTATAAATGCTTTTCATCGTCGATTTCGGTATATATATTTAAGGCTTATCAGGCTCAGAGGCCATCCCAATGAGTTAGCCTTAGGAATGGCCTTTGGTATATTTATGGGTATGATGCCGATTATCCCTTTTCAAACAGCCTTGGCGTTGGCCCTGGCTATAGCTTTTAAGGCAAGTAAGATAACCGCGGCCCTTGGAACCTGGATAACCAATCCAGTAACAATTTATATAATCTACAAATATTGTTACCAAATAGGGTCATTCATCTTAGGATATGATCATAACACAAAAATCCTGGCGCCCGTAGTAAAAGCAATTCACAATGGAGAGGTATTAAATAGTATCATTAAAATCTTGAGCGCCGAAGGGATAATAATAGCGGCTTTTATCATGGGAGGTATTTTATTAGGCGTCATCTTTGCGGTACCTTCTTATTTTATCTTCTTTTATTTTTTTAAGACCTTTATCTCATGGCGCAAATCAAGAAAGCTCACCAGGGCCTGAGAACATCTAAGGCATTGTTAGCTAAATTAGGGCTGAGGCCCAGGAAAAGACTGGGGCAACACTTTCTTGAAGATCCTGCTATAATTGATAAAATAATTGAGGAGGCAAGATTTCATAAAAACGATGTGGTTGTTGAAATAGGATCGGGTTTAGGGGCCTTAACCATCCCTATCCTCCCCCATATTTATCATTTGCTGGCCATAGAAAAAGATCCATTATTGATAAATATATTAAAGGAAAAATTCCCCTTTGAAGAAAAACAAAAGATAACATTCATATCCGGAGATGTCCTGAAACTAAATTTTGAAGAGATCTATGAAAAATTTGAACAAAAGGTCCGTATAATAGGCAATCTTCCTTATAATATCTCATCTCCATTCCTGGAAAAGCTTGTAATCAATCGGGATTTTATCAAAAACGCAATCCTCATGTTTCAATATGAGGTGGCACAACGTTTGATTGCCGGGCCAAAAAAAAAGGAATACGGTGCCCTTAGTATTATCAGTCAATACTATGCCCGGATATCTCCCCTTATCAAGGTTAAACGGGATGCCTTTTACCCCAAACCAAAGGTAGATTCTATGGTTTTAGAGATTGATTTTGAGAAACCATATCCGTTTCAAGCAGA
Source organism: Desulfobacteraceae bacterium (assembly GCA_030612685.1). GTDB lineage: Bacteria > Desulfobacterota > DSM-4660 > Desulfatiglandales > B25-G16 > JAUWNK01. Next base: position 1,055 of record JAUWNK010000152.1, on the reverse strand, counting down.
AAACGAGGCGACTTTCCATAGGACTGTCAAGGCAGCATTTAGTTGCCGGAGGAAGACAATACTTAATTCCCTTGATAGGGGAATGGTATCTGTACCCAAGGAAATGATAGCAAAGGCCCTTATAAAATGCCTAATTGATCCAAAAAGAAGGGCCGAAACCCTCACAATAGATGAATATATCAGATTGAGTTCTGTGTTAGCACCAAACAACAGGGCTGCGTCATAGTGAAACATAACCTATTGATCTTTAAGCTCCTTGCTGACCTGTTAAATAGGGTTCCCTTTGGGAAATTTAACAGGGTGAAGGCATGGGTATCTTTTTTTTCCATACCCAAGGATCATAGGTATCTTTTTTCAAACAACGAACTGGGAAGCCTCTTCTGCGAGCTCATTACCGATGATCCAGGCTGGCGGTGAAGTCTGAGACTCGCGAGGGAGAGTGGACGGGTAAGTCCTCTTTCGCCTTCCCGCCAGCCTTCATCCGTGCCGTTAGCTGGCCATATAGCATCTGCTCTTTCGTATTTGAAAAAAGATACCTATGATCCTTACAAAGGCTTCGATATGAGATAAAAAAGAGGCTCCCATGCCCCCTTGTTAGTTTTTTGAAGATACCCATGCCCTGGACTTTAAAGTTACCGTGCACCAAACAAGCAATTCCTTGACACATAATAGAGTCAATGATATTTAGCTCTTGAACATTTAAATAGAGTCAAAAAATTGCATCAAAAGGATTATATAGTTGTTGAAGGGCCATTAGGGGTGGGAAAAACCAGCTTGGCCATTTTGTTAGCTGAAAGGATAAATGGCAAAACCATCTTAGAAGATACTGAGGGAAATCCTTTTCTTGCTAACTTCTATAAAGACCCAAAAAGATTTGCATTTCAGACACAGCTCTTTTTTATACTGAGGCGCTTTCAAAAGCAGGAGGAGATAAATCAAATCGATCTTTTCAAAAGGGTGGTTATCTCAGACTTCCTCTTTGATAAAGACAGGATCTTTGCAAGGCTTAACCTGGATGACAGAGAATTCAGTTTATATGAACAGGTATTCCACCT